>CATABD010000074.1 GCA_949494735.1 uncultured Oscillospiraceae bacterium | reverse complement strand
ACCAGCTGGCGCAGCTTGCGCTTGGACATGACGGTGTGGTCGATGCCCAGCCGGGCAAACTCGATCTGCCGGGGCTTGTGGTAGGGAATGGATACGTTGTTGGCCACCCAGTCGTACAGGGGCCGGTGGTTTTCAAACTCCAGCGAGCAAAGGGAGTGGGTGATGCCCTCCAGCGCGTCCTCGATGGGGTGGGCGAAGTCGTACATGGGGTAGATGCACCACTTGTCCCCCTGCCGGTGATGGTGGGCGTGGTTGATGCGGTAGATCACCGGGTCGCGCATATTGAAATTGCCGCTGGCCAGGTCGATCTTGGCCCGCAGGGTATACTTCCCGTTGGGGAACTCCCCGTTCTTCATCCGCTCAAACAGTTCCAGCGACTCCTCCATGGGCCGGTCCCGCCAGGGGGAGGTGGCGGGTACGCCGATGGAACCCCGGTGCTCTTTGAACTCCTCCGGGGACAGCTCGCACACATAGGCCAGCCCCTTGCGGATAAGCTCCACCGCGTACTCGTACATCTGGGGAAAATAGTCGGAGGCGTAGAAGAACCGGTCGCCCCAGTCGAAGCCCAGCCAGTGGATGTCCTCCTGGATGGCCTCCACGTACTCCACGTCCTCCTTGGAGGGGTTGGTGTCGTCCATGCGGAGATTGCACATGCCGCCGTACTTCTCGGCGGTGCCAAAGTCGATGGTCAGCGCCTTGCAGTGGCCGATGTGCAGGTAGCCGTTGGGTTCGGGGGGGAAGCGGGTGTGGACAGTCATGCCCTGGTACTGCCCGCCCTGAGCGATGTCCTCGTCGATAAAGTCGTGGATAAAGTTCTGGCTCATGGAAACGTTCAGCTCTTCTGCCATGCCTGTCACTCCTTGGTAAAATTAGAATTGGGTCCCGGGCGCAGGCCCGGAACCCAATTATTATATACGCTGGCGCGGGGAAAAGCAAGCTATTCTTCCGCCTGCGGCGGTTCTGACAGCTCCGCGCCGTTCATAGCGGACCGCGCGCTTCCGGCGTAATCCTCGCACGCCGGATGGAGCGCCTCCGGCCATTCATAACCCATCTCGGTCAACTCCTGGTCGGTGTAAAGCGGGAGGGAGGGGGCCGTTTCCCCCGGTTCTGTCCCGTCCTCCGTGCGATATAGGCTCTGGGGCAGCAGGTGGCGGTAGCCCTCCGGCGTGCTCACAATGAGCCAGTCGCCGGCCACATACTCCACTTCGATCCCGCACTGCTGGCACAGGTACTCCATGGCCAGCAGCACACCCCGCGCTTCCACCGGCTCCCCGGAAAGGGCGGCCAGCGCGTCATTGCTGCCATATGGGTCGATCCCGCCATGGGCGCCGCGGACGATGGCGGCCAGCTCCTCCAACGTATAGGCTTCCCCCGCGGGGGGGGCCGCCTCCAGGGCCGCGGCGGCGGCGGTTTCCAGCTCCTGGGCATATTGCCTTTCATCTTCCATTTCATCCGCGACAAAGGGAGGGAGCTTCACCTCAATGATGCGCCGCGTCCCCGCCTCCGGGTAGAGGGAAATTGACATCGGCCAATAGTTCCAATCGTGGTGGGCGGCCAGCTCCGGGGCGTTCATACAGGCCAGGTATAGAAGCTGCTTGACCAACTCCTTATCGCCGGAGAAATAGGAGGCCAGGAAGGCGGCGGAACCCTCCTGCCCGGCGACCAGCCGCTTCAGCTCCTGCCGCACCCCGGCAAGGCCGGTGACCTCCCGTAAGGAGTCCACCTCCTGGGCGGTGCGGGAGTAGGTGATGCGCAGCTCCACCTCATAATAGGTGAGGATCGGGGTGAGGTCATAGGTGAAGCCGTGAATGGAGAAGGCCCCCAGGGGGTCCTCATACATCACCTCGTCCCTGGCGTTGGCCAGGTCGGCCTCCACGTCCCCGGTATAGTTGTAAAGGCGGATGGTGCCCCCCCGGCGGTGCTCGTTGACAAAGTAGAGCATGGCGCTGACCAGCCCCTGGTAGGTCTCCGCCCGGAGGACGGACTCGTCCTCGGTGACGGCATAGTCCACGTGGGTGGTGATGGTCTCATGCCCCCGCTCCAGCATGGCGGCGCAGCCGGGGAGGGGCAGCAGGGCCAGGGATAAAACCAGGGATAGAACTCGTTTTTTTAACATAGGCGCCTCCTTGCTGCGCTCCGCTCCATGCTCCGTTGCCGGCCGCTTCTCCGCGCTTCTTATAAATCATCCTTCTTATAATCCCGGAAGCCCTCGCCCAGCACCTCATGGGCGTCGCATACGATGAGAAAGGCGGTGGGGTCCAGCCCCTTTACGGCGGCCTTGATGGCGGCGATCTCCCGCTGCTTGAAGGCGCACATGAGCACGTTTTTCTCCGCCCCGGTGTACGCGCCCTGGCCGTGGAGGATGGTAACCCCCCGGTCCATCTGGTTTACCAGCATATCGGAGATCTCTTTATTCTTGTCGCTGATGATATAAGCTACCTTGGCGTTGTCCATGCCGTAGAGCACCCCGTCCATGACGATAGACGCGATATACAGGGCCACCAGCCCGTACAGGGCGGCCTTGAGGGTGCCGAACACCGCCGCCACCGCCAGGATTACCGCCAGGTCGATGCCCATCAGCAGCTTGCCCATGGGAAGCCACGCCAGCTTCAGCTTGAGAAGCCGGGCCAGCAGGTCGGTGCCCCCGGTGGTGGCCCCCTGCTGGAACACCAGCCCCAGGGACAGGCCCATGAGCACCCCGCCGAAGATGCACGCCAGCATGGGGTCCATGGGCTGCCAGTCATACAGGGGGGTGAGCACGTCGATAAACACGGAGGAGATGAACATGGCGTACAGCGAGGATACCAGCAGCCGCCCGCCGATGAGCTTCCAGCCCAGGATGAACAGGGGGACGTTGAGCACGATGACGGTGACGCCCACGGGGAAGGCGGGGATCAGATAGTTGACGATCTGGCCCACGCCGGTGACGCCGCCAAAGGCGATGCTGTTGGGGGCGTAGCACCAAACAAAGCCCAGGGAGTAGCAGGCGGAGCCCAGGGTAATCATCACGAAGGGGAACAGGTTTTTTTTCATGCTTGCCATATGGCGGCCTTCTTTCTTGCAATGGGGCGCCGCAGGGCGCGGCGGCTCCGCGCTTAGAGCAGGGTCATCTGCTCTTCCCCGCGGTCCTCTTCTTTGAGCAGCGCCCCGGCGGCGGGCAGGGACCGGGCCCGGTAGCGCCCGGGGTTGACGATATGGGTGGCGCCCAGGGGGAGGGCCCACTCCAGCTTATGCTTGGCCTTCACCGCCATGACGCCCACGCCCTGGGTGTTCCGGGTGGCCTTGGGGGTGAGGGAGGCGGTGTGGAACACCACGCACCGGCCGTCGCTGGCCCCCACCGCCATCTCCTGGTCCTCGGTGAGCAGCAGGGCGGACACCAGCGGGAACTTGTCGCAGTAGGCCCCGGTGAGCTTGCGCCGCCGGGTCTGGGTCTGGTAGGCGGACAGCTCCACCCGGGCGGCCTTGCCGTTGTCGAAGAAGAACAGCACGTGGGCGGAGTAGTCCCCCGGCGCGCAGGCCCAGACGAATTTTTCGTCCGCCTCCATGCCCAGCTTGGTGGGCAGGTAATCCCCCAGCACGCTGGCCTTGGCGTCGTCGAAGTCGCTGAGCCGGGTCTTGTAGCACTGCTGCTTGTCGGTGAACACCAGCAGCTCATCGGCGTTGGTCCCCTCCCACTGGAGGTACGGCCCGTCCCCCTCCTTGTACTTCTGCTCCCCGCTCATCCGCAGGGACTGGGGGGTGATCTTTTTGAAGTACCCCTCCCGGGAGATGAACACGTTCACCGGGTAGGCGGGGATCTCCTCGATGGCTGCGGCGGCCTGGGCCTCGGCCGCCTGCTGGTGCTCATAAACGATCACGGTGCGCCGGGGGGCGGCGTACTTCTTTTTCACGTTTTGCAGCTCGTCGGTGATGATTTTTTTGATCCGGGCGGGGGAGCCGATGATGTCCCGCAGGTCGGCGATCTCGTCTTCCAGGGCGGCGGTCTCCTCGGTGCGCTTGAGGATATATTCCTTGTTGATGTTGCGAAGCCGGATGTCCGCCACGTATTCCGCCTGAACCTGGTCAATGCCGAAGCCGATAATCAGGTTGGGCACCACCTCGGCCTCCTCCTCCGTTTCCCGGATGATGCGGATGGCCTTGTCAATGTCCAGTAAAATGCGCTTAAGGCCCTTGAGCAGGTGGAGTTTTTCCTCCTTTTTTTTGCAGATGTGGTAGGTGCGCCGGCGCACCCCGTCCATCCGCCAGGCCGTCCACTCCTCCAAGATTTGCCCAACCCCCATCACCCGGGGCATTCCGGCGATGAGGATGTTAAAGTTGCAGGAGAAGGTGTCCTGGAGGGGGGTCATCTGGAACAGCCGGGCCATCAGCTTATCCGGGTCTGTTCCCCGCTTCAGGTCGATGGCCAGCTTCATGCCGTTCAGGTCGGTTTCGTCCCGCATGTCGGAGATTTCTTTGACCTTGCCCGCCTTTACCAGCTCGGCAACCTTGTCCAGAATGGCCTCCACGGTGGTGGAATAGGGGATTTCATAGACCTCGATGAGGTTATCCGCCTTGATATACCGCCATTTGGCCCGCAGCTTGAGGGAACCCCGGCCGGTGCGGTAGATCTCGCTGAGCGCCGCGCCGTCGTACAGCAGCTCCCCCCCGGTGGAGAAGTCCGGGGCCTTCAAAATGCCCAACAGATCCACGCCGGGATCCTTCATATAGGCGATGGCGGCATCGCACACCTCCTCCAGGTTGAACCCGCACAGGTTGGAGGCCATGCCCACGGCGATGCCCTGGTTGGCGCTCACCAGTACGTTGGGGAAGGTGGTGGGCAGCAGGGTGGGCTCCATCAGCTTGCCGTCATAGTTGGGCTGGAAGTCCACCGCGTCCTGGTCGATGTCCCGGAACAGTTCCTGGCAGATGGGGTCCAGGCGCACCTCGGTGTACCGGGAGGCGGCCCAGGCCATGTCCCGGGAGTACACCTTGCCGAAATTGCCCTTGGAGTCCACCAGGGGATGGAGCAGGGCCCCATAGCCCCGGCTGAGGCGCACCATGGTGTCGTAGATGGCCGCGTCCCCGTGGGGATTGAGCTTCATGGTGGCCCCCACCACATTGGCGGACTTGGTGCGGCTCCCGCCCAGCAGCTTCATCTGGTACATGGTGTACAGCAGCTTGCGGTGGGAGGGCTTGAAGCCGTCGATCTCCGGGATGGCCCGGGAGACGATGACCGACATGGCGTAGGGCATATAGTTGAGCTCCAGCGTCTCGGTGATGGGCTGTTCCAGCACCTGGGCCCGCAGGCCCATGACGTTGGGGTTATTTACTTTTTTGGGGCCGTTTTGCTCGGGGCTTTTTTTCTTAGCCAAATGGATAACCGCCCTTCTTACAAGATGTCACGTTGCGAAGCGGCCAGGGCGCTCGGTCGCTTTCGCTGCGTCTCAAGCAAAACCCAGCCCCGCTTCCGCGGACCTTGGGCTTTAGCTCTCGCTCCGCTCCAAGCTTCCTCGCTGTCCGCTTCTCCGCGCTTCTATGAGATATCCGCCAGCTCCAGATATTTATACCCGCTGTCCGCGATGTGGTCCTTGCGCCCCTGGAGGTCGTTGCCCAAAAACATCTCGAAGATCTGGGCGGTGCGCTCCACGTCCTCGGGCATCACCTTGATGAGCCGCCGGGTGTCCGGGGACATGGTGGTCAGCCACATCATGTCCGGCTCGTTTTCGCCCAGGCCCTTGGAGCGCTGGACGTCAAACTTTTTGCCCTCCAGCGAGGCGGCGATCTCATTGCGCTCCCGGTCGGAGTAGGCGAACCAGGTCTTTTCCTTATATGTGATCTCGTACAGGGGGGACTCGGCGATATACACGTATCCCTTCTCAATGAGGGTGGGGGTGAGCCGGTAGAGCATGGCCAGCACCAGGGTGCGGATCTGGAAGCCGTCCTCGTCGCCGTCGGTGCAGATGACAATCTTGTTCCAGCGCAGCAGATCCAGGTCGAAGGCGTTCAGGTCCTTCACGTGCTTATCCTTGACCTCCACCCCGCAGCCCATCACCTTCAAGAGGTCGGTGATGATCTCGCTTTTGAAGATGCGGGCGTAGTCCGCCTTGAGGCAGTTGAGGATTTTGCCGCGGATGGGCATAATGGCCTGGAACTCCGCGTCCCGCGCCAGCTTCACGCTGCCCAGGGCGGAGTCGCCCTCCACGATGTAGAGCTCCCGCTTGCCCACGTCCTTGGTGCGGCAGTCCACGAACTTCTGCACCCGGTTGGAGATGTCCACCGAACCGGACAGCTTCTTCTTGATGCCCAGCCGAGTCTTTTCCGCCGTCTCCCGGGAGCGCTTGTTCACCAGCACCTGTCCGGCGAGCGTCGAAGCGTCCATGGGGTTCTCAATGAAATAGACCTCCAGCTGGGCGCGGAGGAACTCGGCCATGGCGTCCTGGACAAATTTGTTGGTGATGGACTTTTTGGTCTGGTTTTCGTAGCTGGTCTGGGTGGAGAAATTGCTGCTCACCAGTACCAGGCAGTCCTGGATGTCGCTGAAGGTGATCTTGCTCTCGTTTTTCTGATACTTGCCGTTCTGCTTGAGCCACGCGTCGATGGCGGAGACAAAGGCGGAGCGCATGGCCTTTTCCGGCGAGCCGCCGTGCTCCAGCCAGGAGGAGTTGTGGTAGTGCTCGATGAGCTGCACCCGGTTGGAAAAGCAGAAGGAGACGGACAGCTTCACCTTGTACTCGCCCTTGTCCTCCCGGTCCTTTCCCCTCCGCTCGGACTGCCAGAACACCGGCGCGGTGAGGGTGTCCTCCCCCGCCAGCTCATGGACGTAGTCGATGAGGCCGTTTTCATAGCGGAAATCGGTGGTGTCAAACCTGCCGCCCGCCTGGTTTCGGAAGCGGAAGGTCACCCCGGCGTTGACCACCGCCTGGCGCTTCATCACGTCGGTATAATAGTCCACGGGGATATCAATGTCGGTGAACACGTCCAGGTCCGGCTTCCAGCGGAACCGGGAGCCGGTCTTTTTCCGGTCGGCGGGCTCCTTTCCCATCTCGCCCACGATTTCGCCCTTCTCGAAATGGAGGGTGTATTTGAACCCGTCCCGGTAGATCACCGCGTCAAAGTATTCGCTGGCGTACTGGGTGGCGCAGGAGCCCAGGCCGTTGAGCCCCAGGGAGTACTCGTAATTATCCCCGGCCCCGTCCTTGTACTTGCCCCCGGCGTACAGCTCGCAGAACACCAGCTCCCAGTTGTAGCGGCCCTCCGCCTCGTTCCAGTCCACCGGGCAGCCCCGGCCGAAGTCCTCCACCTCAATGGATTTGTCCTCATACCGGGTGACGGTGATGAGGCTGCCATGGCCCTCCCGGGCCTCGTCGATGGCGTTGGAGAGTATTTCAAATACGGCGTGCTCGCACCCCTCCAGCCCGTCGGAGCCAAAGATGACGCCGGGGCGCTTGCGCACCCGGTCGGCCCCTTTGAGGGAGGAGATGGAGTCGTTGCCGTATTGCTGTTTTGGTGTGGATTTGGCCATAGCTGCACCTCTTATGCTCATTGGTAGGCGGGGACAGGCCCCGCGCCCTAAGAGCCTGTTTAAAATCTCTCAAAACGCCATTTGCCGGATCTTTTCCCGCCATACTTCGTTGGGATTTCTTGAAATAAACACAATGATTCCTGCGAAATCCCGCCTCGCCTGACGGGAAAATCCCTCGTCAGCTGGCATTTTCGAGATGTTGAACAGGCTCTAATAATCCAGTATACCGCAAAAACGCCCATACCGTCAAGGGCAGGACGAAAAAATGTTCGTCTGCCATTGCCGCCGGCCCGCTGCTGTGCTATAATGGGAAAAATGCTGAGAGGGGCGCCGTTTTATGGACCGCAGGGAAATTTGGAGGATTGCCATGGAGCAGTCCGCGCTGGAGCTGGGGTGCGCGGCGGAGGACTTTTTGCGGGAGGAAAACGTCGTCGTACCGCTGGGGCTGGGCCCGGGGTCCCGGAGCTACTACGAGCAGCCCATCGGCTGCACCCTGGTCTCCTACGGGAATAATATCGTGGCCGGGACGGAGGAGGGCTGCCGCCGGGCGGTGGAGGAATACCTGGCCCGGTATGAGTTCTGCCACTGCTTTGAAACCCCTAATCTGCACTGGCTGGACGGCAGGCTCAGAAGCGTGGGACAGCGGGTATGCTTTATGGCGGAATACTACCTGCCCGATTTGGAAAAGCTGCGTCCCCTGGGCTGCGGTTATGAGCTGCGGCTGCTGGAGCGGCCCGGCTTCGCGGGGCTGTACCGGCCGGAGTGGGGCAACGCGCTGTGCGAAAAGCGGGCGGCGCTGGATGTTTTGTGCCTGGGCGCCTACGACGGGGAAAAGCTGGTGGGGCTGGCGGGCTGCTCCGCCGACTGCGGGGGGATGTGGCAGATCGGGGTGGACGTGCTCCCGGCCTACAGAAGGCGGGGGATTGCCGCCGCCCTCACCAGCACCCTGGCGGCGGAGACGCTCCGGCGGGGCAGGGTTCCGTTTTACTGCTCGGCCTGGTCCAACCTGAGATCGGTGCGCAACGCGCTGAAAAGCGGCTTCGTCCCGGCCTGGGTGGAGCTGAGCGCCAAGCCGGAGGAATTTGTGGAACAGCTGAATGAGCCCGCCGGATAGATTAGGGGATTGCCATTTGCCCATGTAAAGTATATAATAATAATTTGAACTTGAACCGACACAGGAGGGACCACCATGAAAAACCTGCTCCAGCTTTTGGAGGACGACTCCACCCTGACCCACGCCCAGCTGGCAGCCATGACCGGCATGACCGAGGCGGCGGTGTCCGAGGCGGTGGCGCAATATGAGAAGGACCACGTGATTTTGGGCTACAAGACCATTGTGGACTGGGACCGCACCCAGCAGGAATCCGTCACCGCGCTCATTGAAGTGAGCGTCACCCCCCAGCGGGGGGAGGGCTTCGACCGGGTGGCCCAGCGCATCTACCAGTATGACGAGGTGGAGAGCCTCTACCTCATGTCCGGCGGGGCTTACGACATGACCGTCACCATCTCCGGGCGCACCTTGAAGGAGGTGGCCCAGTTTGTGGGCGAGAAGCTGGCCCCCATCGAGGGGGTCACCGGCACCGCCACCCACTTCATTTTGAAGAAGTACAAGGAAAAGCACCTGATCTTCCCCATGCAGGAGGTCCAGGAGGAAAGGTTTGTGTTTGAATGATGGACTACGGCAGAATCATGTGCCGGCGGGTGCAGGACATCCAGCCCTCCGGCATCCGGAAATACTTTGACCTGCTCCAGGGGATGGAGGGGGGCATCTCCCTGGGCATCGGGGAGCCGGATTTCCAAACCCCCTGGCACATCCGGGACGCGGGCATCTTCTCGCTGGAGAAGGGCTTTACCAAGTACACCCCCAACGCGGGCCTTTCCGACCTGCGCGGGGCCATCTCCCGGTATTTGAAGCGCCGCTTTGACCTGGAATATGCCGGCGTGGGCCAGATTCTGGTCACCGTGGGGGGCAGCGAGGGGCTGGACCTCACCTTCCGCGCCCTGCTGGAGCCGGGGGACGAGGTCATCATCCCCACCCCCTCCTTTGTGTGCTACAGCCCCCTGGTGTCCATGGCCCACGGGACGCCCGTGCTGGTGGAGACAAAGGCGGAGCACGAGTTCCGCCTCACCCCGGAGGAGCTGCGCGGGGCCATCACGCCCCGCACCAAGGCGCTGGTGCTGCCCTTCCCCTGCAACCCCACCGGCGGCGTCATGGGCCGGGCCGACCTGGAGGCCCTGGCGGACGTGCTGCGGGGCACCGATATCATGGTTATATCCGATGAGATTTACGCCGAGCTGACCTATGGGGGGCGGCATGTGTCCATGGCGAATTTGCCCGACATGTATGAGCGCACCGTGGTGGTCAACGGCTTTTCCAAGGCATATTCCATGACCGGCTGGCGGCTGGGCTACGTGTGCGGCCCCAAGCCCATCATCTCCGCCATGACCAAGCTTCACCAGTACGGCATCATGTCCGCCCCCACCACCAGCCAGTACGCCGCCATCGAGGCGCTGGACCACGGGGACGGGGACATCGAGGCCATGCGGGAGGAATACGATGGCCGCCGCCGCTTTTTGGTGGAGGGGTTCCGGCGGCTGGGGCTGAGCTGCTTCGAGCCCCTGGGGGCGTTCTACACCTTCCCGTGCATCAAGTCCACTGGGCTGACCAGCGAGCAGTTCTGCGACCGGTTCCTGGCGGCGGAAAAGGTGGCGGTCATCCCCGGCTCCGCCTTCGGCCCCGGCGGCGAGGGTTACGTCCGGGCCACCTACGCCGCGTCCATGCACGATTTGGGCGAGGCGCTGGAGCGGCTGGAGCGGTTCCTGGACAGCCTGAAATCAGGGCTTGCTTGAAAGCGGCTTGAGGGGGGCCGGTTGGATATGGAACGGGCGGCGCCGGCGGGCAAGGGACATTACAGCCAGATCGACGCACTGAAGGGGATTGCGATTTTTTTGGTGGTACTGGGGCACAGCATCATCCTCTACCCCATCGACCTGCACCAGAACGGGATATGTGAGTTTATCTTCCGCTGGTTATCCAGCGTACATATGCCGCTGTTTTTTGTGATATCCGGGTTTTGCTTTTCCTATCAGGGAGGATATCGGAAATATATCTGGAAAAAGGTGAAACGGCTGCTGGTGCCGTACCTGGTGTTCAATGCCCTTGACGTGGTTCCAAGATACTTGTTCCCCAGCCTGGTAAACAGGCCCAGGGGAATCGGCGAATCCGTTCAAAAAATCATTTTTGACGGCGGCGAGTATTGGTTTTTATATGTGCTGTTTATCATCTTTTTGATTTATCCGCTGATCGACAAGCTGACCGCAAACAGCATGCTGTTTGCGGCAGCGCTGCCGGCGCTCTGGCTCGTGCTGCTGAAATTGGGCGTGCCTTGGCTGAACATACCCATGGCGCTCCTGGGGATCCTCGTTTTTTACCTTTGCGCGCAATATGGCATGGTGGTTGGGATATTCCAGCGGTTTGGCAGATACAGCCTGCAAATATACCTGTTTAACGGGTTCTTATTGGTCATAAGCAGGACGGTTATCGTTTCTGTCCTGGAGGTCTCAAATCCGTTCATTATTATAGCGTTCAACATGCTTGTGGACTTTTTCCTGTCCTATATTGTCATCAAATACATTTGCGAACGGATAAAGCCCGCGAAAATCCTCATGGGGATGGCGTAACGGCTTTTTACCCAATCGGAAAGGAAGATGAGGACTTTATGAATATCGTCTGTTTGGACATGGAGGGCGTGCTGGTCCCCGAGATCTGGATCGCCTTCTCCCAGGCCAGCGGCATCCCGGAACTGTGCCGCACCACCCGGGACGAGCCGGATTACGACAAGCTGATGGCCTGGCGGCTGGGGATTCTCAAGGAGCACGGCCTGGGCCTGAAGGAAATCCAGGACACCATCGCCCGAATCGACCCGCTCCCCGGGGCAAAGGAGTTCCTGGACGAGCTGCGCGCCGTTACCCAGGTGGTGATCCTCTCCGACACCTTTGAGCAGTTTGCCAAGCCCCTGATGGCCAAGCTGGGCTGGCCCACCCTGTTCTGCAACACCCTGGAAGTCGCCCCGGACGGCGGGATCACCGGCTACAAAATGCGCTGTCCCAAGTCCAAGCTGACCACCGTAAAGGCCCTCCAGTCCTGCGGCTTCGACACCATCGCCGCCGGGGACAGCTTCAACGACCTGGCCATGATCCAGGCGGGCAAGGCGGGTTTCCTGTTCAAGTCCACCCCCCAGATCAAGGCCGGCTATCCCGATATCCCCGCCTTCGAGGAATTCCCGGACTTGCTGAACGCCATCAAAAAGGCTTTGTAACCAACCGACGGTCCATTTTAGAAAGGAGTTTCCGCCATGGCAAACACTTTCGACAGCCTGCCCTTCAGGCCCGCCGACATTTTGCTCCCCCAGAACTGCGACTACGACAAGTGGGCTGTGGTGGCCTGCGACCAGTACACCTCCCAGCCCGAATACTGGGAGCGGGTAGAGGGGCGGGTGGGCCGCGCCCCCTCCGCCCTGCGGCTGATCCTGCCTGAGAGCAGCCTGGACGGCCCCCAGGTGGAGATGGATATCACCGACATCAACGCCACCATGGCGGCCTACCTCCGGGAGGGGCGGTTCAAAACCCTGCCCAACGCCATGGTGTACGTGGAGCGCACCCTCTGGAACGGCAAACTCCGCCGGGGGCTGGTGGGGATGGCGGACCTCAAGGACTATGACTATGAGCCGGGGTCGGACGCGCTGATCCGGGCCACCGAGGGGGTGGTCATGTCCCGCATCCCGCCCCGCATCGCCGTGCGCAAAAACGCCCCAATCGAGCTGCCCCACGCCATGCTGCTCACCGACGACCCCCAGCGCACCGTCATCGAGCCCCTGTCTGCCCAGACGGAGGAGATGGAGCTGCTCTACGACTTCGACTTGATGGAGCAGGGGGGCCATGTGAAGGGCTGGCTGCTGGGTGAAAGACAGCTGGAGCAGGTGGCCGCAGCGCTGTCCGCCCTGGCCGACCCCGCCGCCTTCAACGCCCGGTACGGCGTTCGGGACCAGCCTGTCATGCTCTTCGCCATGGGGGACGGGAACCACTCCCTGGCCACTGCCAAGGAGTGCTATGAGCGGCAGAAGCGCCTTGTGCCGCCGGAGAAGTGGGATGTGATCCCCGCCCGGTTCGCCCTGTGCGAGCTGGTGAACCTCCACGACGGGAGCCTGGAGTTCGAGCCCATCCACCGGGTGGTGTTCCACACCGATCCCAAGGCCCTGCTGGACGCCCTGGTGCGTGCTTATCCCGGCGCCCGCCGGGGGGCGGCTTCCGAGGGGGACGGCCTGCCCTTGCGCTATGTGTGCGCCGGGAGCGAGGGCATGGTCACGGTGCCCGCCTGCGCCGCGCGGCTGCCGGTGGGGGCCCTTCAGAGCTTTTTGGACGACTACCTCATGGAACACCCCGGCCGGGTGGACTACATCCACGGGGAGGACGTGGCCCGGGAGTTTGCCGCCCGGCCCGGCAATATCGCCTTCCTCTTGCCCCCCATGGACAAGGAGGCGCTGTTCCCCTCGGTCATCCACGATGGGGTGCTTCCCCGCAAGACCTTCTCCATGGGGGAGGCCCATGACAAGCGCTTCTACCTGGAGGCGCGGAAGATCCGCTGAGGAAGGAGACGGCATGACCGTATACCACATGAGCCGGACCCTGAAGCTTGGGGGACGCGCTGGTCCCCGACCACCAGGGCTGCGCCGCCCTGGCCCAGCCCTTCACCCAGGCCCTGGAGCGGGGCATGGACTGTTTTGATTCCATGGCGCTCACGGGGAAGTACCTGTACGCGGTGCTCCGCCGCTCCGGCCTGCGGGAGTGGTCGGACTACGCCAAGTGGGCGGCGGAAGGGGCCTTTGAGTACGTGCGCAGAAGGGACTTCCCCCACCGGCCCAGCCGTCTGGGCTGCAATTACTTCTACAGCGATCTGTCCAGCTCCAAGCGGCTGTTCGAGTACGACTGGGGGGAGGCCTCCCCGGAGGAGCGGGCGGCGGTGCGCCTGTTTGAGGTGGAGTTGGAGGACGAACACCCCGCGCGGCTGGACATGAGCCTGTACGACGCGGCCTACGCCGCCCTCAGCGAGAGGCAGGACGGGCAGACGGCGCTGGAGCTGGCCCGGCGGTATTTCGCGGGGGAGGGGGGCGGCGAATCGGTTTGGGAGCTGCTCAGCGCCCGCCCCGCCCGGGCCGTGAAGGACATCACGGGGTATCTGTATGAAGCGTAAAAAGACCGC
>CATABD010000073.1 GCA_949494735.1 uncultured Oscillospiraceae bacterium | reverse complement strand
GGCGGGGGAGGGCCCCCGCCGCCCGTTCTCTTGGCGCCGGCTCCTCTCACCCCACGCCCAGCAGCCGCGCCGCCGCCGTCACCACAAAGCACAGCCCCAGCCCCAGCGCCGTGGGCAGGGCGACGGCCAGCGCTGTCCACTTCACGCTGCCCGTCTCCTTGTAGACAGTGAGGCAGGTGGTGGAACAGGGCCAGTGGAACAGGGAAAACAGCATGGCGCACACCGCCGTCAGCCAGGTCCAGCCCTGCTGGGTCAGCAGCCGGCCTAGGGCGGCCAGGCTGTCAAACTCCACCAGGCTGCCCGCGGACAGGTAGGCCATGAGCATCACCGGCAGGACGATTTCGTTGGCGGGCCAGCCCAGGATAAAGGCCATGAGGATCACCCCGTCCAGTCCAAACCACCGGGCAAAGGGATCCAGGAACCCGGTGCACCAGGCCAGCAGGGAGGCGCCTCCCACGGTGACGTTGGCCAGCAGCCAGATCGCCGCCCCCGCCGGAGCGGCCACCGCCACCGCCCGCCCCAGCACAAACAAGGTGCGGTCCAGCACCGAGCGGACGATCACCTCCCCCACCCGGGGCCTGCGGAAGGGGGGCAGTTCCAGGGCAAAGGAGGAGGGCATCCCTTTTAGTACCGTGGCCGACAGCAGCCGGGAGCAGCCCAGCGTCCCCGCCACCCCCAGCACCAGGGTTGCCAGCAGCAGTGCCGCCCCCTCCAGCGAAGCCAGGGCCCCTGTCCGTCCGCCCACAAAAAAGATGGTGATGAGGGCGATCAGGGTGGGGAATTTGCCGTTGCAGGGCACCAGGGAGGCGGTAAGGATGGCGATAAGCCGCTCCCGGGGGCTGTCGATGATGCGGCAGCCAGTGACCCCACAGGCATTACAGCCCATCGACATGCACATGGTCAGGCACTGTTTCCCGCAGGCCCGGCACTTTTGGAAGGCGTGGTCCATCACGAAGGCCACCCGAGGCAGGTATCCCAGATCCTCCAGCAGGGTGAACAGGGGGAAAAATATGGCCATGGGGGGGAGCATCACCGCCACCACCCAGGCGGTGACCCGGTACACCCCGTCCAGCAGGATGCCGGACAGCCATACAGGGGCGGGCGCCAGCCAGCCCTCCAACACCTCCCCCAGCCGGGCAAACAGGGCGGTGAGCAAGGCCGACGGCCCGTTGGCCCCCGCCACCGTCAGCCATACCACCAGCCCGAAGAGCAGCAGCATCAGGGGGATGCCGGTGGATTTGGATGTAAGCAAGCGGTCCAGCCGCCGCTGGCGGCGCAGGCGGTCCGCCCGCTCCCCCCGCACCACCTGGGCGGCGTACCGCTCGGCCAAGGTGACCCGCTCCCGGGGCTCCCGCCGGGCGGCGGCGGGGGCGTCCCCCTCCACCAGCCGGGCGATAGCCCCTTTCAGTTCGTCCAGACCCTCCTGCCGCCCGGCGGCGGTGCCCACCACAGGCACTCCCAGCCGCTGGGACAGGGCGGGCAGATCCACCTGAATCCCCAGCCGCCGGGCCTCGTCCAGCAGGTTGACACACACCAGCACCTTTCCCGTCAGCTCCAGCACCTGGAGTACCAAAATCAGGTTGCGCTCCAGGCAGGTAGCGTCGCAAACCACCACCACCGCATCCGCCTGGCCGCTTTCGATGTAATCCCGGGCTACCGCCTCCTCCTGGGAGTGGGCGGCCAACGAGTAGGTGCCGGGCAGGTCCACGAGCTGGTATTCCCGCCCCTCGAATACATACTCCCCTCGGGCAGTGGCTACGGTTTTCCCCGCCCAGTTCCCCGTATGCTGCCGCAGTCCGGTCAAGGCGTTGAACAGGGTGGACTTGCCCACGTTGGGGTTGCCCGCCAGTGCCACCCGGTTCATATAGCCACCGCCCCGGCGGCCACCTCCTGGACCCGCCGCTCCAGGGCCACGCCATCGGCATCCGTCCGGCGCAGGGCGATGAGCGCCCCCCGGATGAGGTAGGCACAGGGATCCCCGGCGGGGCTGCGCAGCACGCAGGTCACCCGGGTGCCCCGCACCAGCCCCAGGTCGGCCAGCCGCCGGTCCATGGCGGGCCCCGCGCTCACTTCCGTCACATAGGCGCTCTCCCCCTCCCGGAGGGCGGACAAACGCAGCGCTTCATACATAATAGAACAGCTCCTTTCCCGCGCGGGCCGCCCCGCGGACGGTCCGCAAGCTATCCTATGGCGGGAAGGGGCGGATTGTGAAACATAGTATCCCCCGCTTGGCGGCGGAAAGGGCCTTGCCGCCCTAAGAACAGGAACCCCCGCCGGCGGCGGGGGTTCCCCTCAATCATTGTGGATATGGATGTGGTTGTTGATGTGGTTGGCGCAGTAACAGTAGTACCCGTCGCACTTGGAACAGTAGCGGAACTCCATGTTGGGGTCGTCCTGGTCGGTGAGGCCGCACACCGCGCACTTGTGGAGGTAGCCGCCGGTCTCCCTGGCCTTTTTCTGGGCCTGTCGCTGGGCCTTCTTGAAGTTGATGACCTGGGGGTCTGCCCGGCGGCGGGCAAAGCCCAGCTTCATGGACCAGAAGGGCCAGGTGAAAATGAAGTAGTTGATAAAGCTGGCCAGGGGGAACAGGGCAAACGCCCACCAGCCCATCTGAACGTATTGAATCACGTCCACCAGGATGAGAACTACGTCGATGAGGGCGGCCCACTTCATTTTAATGGGGATGATGAGCATGAGCAGCACCTGCATCTCGCCGTACAGGGTGGCGATGATGAGGAAGATGGACAGGTTGAGGTAGTAAGACAGGTTGACAGACATGCCGGGCAGGTCGAACTGGCTGATCAGATCCCACTGAAGGAAGCTGAACGCCATGCCCAGCACCGCCGAGAGCACGATGCCGCTGAGATAGTACAGGCTGAACTTGGCCGTGCCCCACTCCCGCTCCAGCATGGAGCCGACCCAGTAGTAGAAATAGCAGCCCAGCAGCAGGTAGAAGGGGTTGGAGCTGTTGGGCACTACAATAAAGGTGACCAGCCGCCACACCTGCCCCCGGAGAATGTCCGGCGGCCAGAAGCCCAGCAGCCTGCTGAACATCCCGCGGGTGAACAGGTCCAGAAAGAAGATGATTACCTGGGCGATGGCGATGTACAGCATCAGGTTGGGCACGCCGAACCTGGGATGCTTGGCGCAGAAGCGGTCGATGGGGCCATAGTGGTCGTTGCGGTACATCATGGACAAGTCTCCTTTTCGGGACTGCCGGCTTTGCCGGCAGTCCCTTTTTCACTCATTGACACCATTCTACCCCAACCGGGCTGGGAAATAATCAATAAACTGTGAATCATTTGCTGTAGAGCTCCACAATGTGGCGCAGCACCTCCACCACCGCGTCCATCTCCTCCGCGCAGGCCAGCTCCAGCGGGCCGTGGAAATTGTAGCCGCCGGTGCCCAGGTTGGGGCAGGGCAGGCCCATATAGCTCAGCCGCGCCCCGTCGGTGCCCCCCCGGATGGGCTCCACCGCCGGGGTGAGCCCCGCCAGCTCCGCCGCCCGCCTGGCGTTGTCCACCAGGTGCATGCAGTCCGCCAGCTTCTCCTTCATGTTATAGTAGCTGTCCTTCAAGGCCAGCTCCACCCTGGCCGTGGGATGGGCGGCCTGGACCTGGGCGGCGGAGCGCTCCAGCAGGGCCTTCTTCCCCTCAAACTTCTCCCGGTCATGGTCCCGGACGATATACTCCATGTGGGCAGACGCGGTGGTTCCCGTCAGGGCGTCCAGGTGGAAAAAGCCCTCGTACCCCTCCGTCCTGGCGGGGACGGCCTCGGGCGGCAGCAGGGAATTGAGCTCCTGGGCGATGAGGAGGGCGTTTTCCATCACGCCCTTGGCGGTGCCGGGGTGGACGGACACGCCGGTGATGTCCACCTTGGCGGAGGCGGCGTTGAAGTTCTCGTACTCAATGGACCCCGCCGCAGAGCCGTCCACGGTGTAGGCGTATTTGGCCCCGAAGGCGGCCACGTCGAAGTGGTCGGGCCCCTCGCCGATCTCCTCATCGGGGGTGAAGGCCACGCACAGCCGCCCGTGAGGCAGGTTTTCGGCGATAACCCGCTCGCACAAGGTCATGATCTCGGCGATGCCCGCCTTGTCGTCCGCCCCCAGCAGGGTGGAGCCGTCGGCGGTGATGAGGGTTTTCCCCTTCAGCCCCGCCAGGAAGGGGAAGTCCGCCGCCTTGATGACCCGGCCCCCCTGGGGCAGGGCGATGTCGCCGCCGTCGTAGTGCTCATGGAGGATGGGCTTGACGCCCTCCCCGGAAAAGGCGGGGGCGGTGTCCATGTGGGCCAGAAGGCCCAGGGCGGGGGCGCCCTCGCAGCCGGGGGAGGCGGGCAGCCATGCGGTGACGATGCAGTGCCCGTTCACGCTGGGATTCTCCAGCCCCAGCCCCTTGAGCTCGTCCACCAGCGCCCGGGCCAGATCCCACTGGCCGGGGGTGGAGGGGGTCACCCCCGTCTCCTCGGAGGAGGTGGTGTAGATTTGGACGTACTTGATAAGACGTTCATAAGCGCGCATAACCATTACTTCCTTTCTTCACTTCTGCCGACCAGATAATCCAGAGATACCTGAAAATAGTCGGCCAATGTCAGCAGGCCGTCGAAATCAGGGCGGTGCTCTCCCGTCTCATAGAACCGGATGTTTCGATCACTGACCCCCAGAACCTCGCCTAAGACTTTTTGGGACACTTTTTTCTCCGAGCGCAACTCTCGAAGCACTTCGCTGAAATCTCACATGATAACCCCCTTGATAAGGACTTATATTTCCTATGTGCTAAGCACAGGATTTAAATTTCCTACTTCGTTGTTGGAGGATAAATTATGAACCCTGCCATTGAAACGCCATATGCACTAATCAACGGCCAGCTTTCCGTCTCTCCACATTATCAAGAAAATCTTTGTGCTCTTGCAAAAGCAAAACTCGCCATTTTAGATGAACTGGAACAGCTTACAGGAAAAGAAGCTGTCGCTTTACTAGGCGCCGTTTGAAAATTGGCAATATGCCCAGCGGCAAGGAATTTTTCCGCCGGGCAAGGCGATTTGGCGCAGAAATACTTTGTGTATTTCAAGGCAAATCAACGCGGCTCAGCGGAAAAAGGCCCGCCGATTGGGCGTGTTGCCAATTTTCAAACAAGCCCTAGATGTTATTCGACTTTAGAGGCAAAGCACATGGAACAGCATGACCAGGCGCTTTTTGAGGCCGCGTTAAAATTGGGCATGGAGCTGGGGCTGATGGGACCTAAATCATAACCGGGCTGGCTGTCCACTCCAGCCCGCAGGGGCCGGGGTTCTTCCGGCACAGCTGGTAGAAGTCGGTGCACCCCGCCTCCAGCTCCAGCAGGGACTCCCCCCTGCCGTGGGCGGGCTTGGTGAGGACGGGCAGGGCGGCCCTCCCCTTCATCTCCCGCAGCAAGACCCGTCCCGTCCCGCTGGCCCCCAGCACCCGGAGATAGGGCGGATGGGCGGGCCGGTGGGCCTCCCGCAGCCCCAGCGCCCCCCACAAAAGGGCCCGGCGGATGCGGGCGTGGGCATAGCGCTTGGTTTTGGCCAGGGTATATACCTCCTCCAGCGTCCTCCCCCGGCGCACCGCCCGGTACAGCCGGTGGGACAGCCCCTCCCCGCAGTCGGGCAGGGCGGCGAACTCCCCCTCGTCCATGGAGCGCAGGCGGGCCAGCACGGCCCGCTCCCCATAGGCCAGCCCGGCGGGATTTTCCGCAGGGATCTCCCCCGCCAGGATTTTCCCCCGCAGATAGGAGGCGGAGGGGTAGTCCGGGTGCGCCCCCCCGTCGTGCCCCGCCCCCGCCCGGAGGACGGCAACGGGCCTGATGTCGCTCTTCAGGGCGTTCAGCGCCCTGATATACTCCACCCCCAGGTTGTTGTTGGGCCGGGAGAGCAGCTCCGCCTCCGCCCCGCCCAGCAGCTCCGCCGCCGCCCCTTGGCGGCAGGCGGCGAAGGGAAGTCCCCGGTCCAAAAACCGCCGCAGGGCCGCCCGGTACGCGGGGCTGTCCAGGCACAGGGCCAGCCGCTCAAGCCCCTCCGCCGCCCCGCACTCGCTGCCGAAGGACAGGTGGGTCACCACCCCCGTGGACGCCAGCAGCTCCACCGCCCCCCGGGCAAAGGCCTCCGCCGAGGACGCCGCCCACACCGTGGGCAGCTCCAGCACCAGATCCGCTCCCCCCTCCAGGGCGGCCCGGGCCCGGGTCCACTTGTCAAAGACGGCGCACTCCCCCCGCTGCACAAAGTTCCCGCTCATCACGGCCACCACGGCGCACCCGCCCAGCGCCCGGCGGGTTTCCCGCAGGTGGAGGGCGTGCCCCGGATGGAAGGGATTGTACTCCGCCACCACCCCCGCAACGGTCATGGCCCCCCTCCTCCCACTATTTTTCGGCAAAATCGCGAAAACCGCTTGCGGTACGCCGTCTGCCGTAGTATAATATGTCCGTTATCCGGCCATGCCTTTCGTTATTATACGCCTAAAGGCGGGGCAAAGTAAATACCCAGTTATGTCCCATCCCCAACGCTGGAAATCGTGACTAAAGGAGTGCGGAACATGAAAGTTCTCGTCATCAACGCCGGCAGCTCGTCCCTGAAATACCAGCTGCTGGACACCGGCAGCCAAAACGTGCTGGCCAAGGGCCTTTGCGAGCGCATCGGCATCGACGGCAAATTCACCTATAAGGCCCCTGGGAAGACCACCGTAGACGCCCGCGACGTGGCCATGCCCACCCATTCCGAGGCCATCCAGGCCGTGCTGGACGCCCTGGTGGACCCGGAGAACGGCGTCATCGCCTCCATGAAGGAGATCGACGCAGTGGGTCACCGGGTGGTCCATGGCGGCGAGACCTTCGCCCACTCCGTGCGCATCGACGGCCAGGTGCTCTCCGCCATGGAGGCGTGCATCCCCCTGGCTCCCCTGCACAACCCCGCCAACATCCTGGGCGTCAAGGCCTGCTCCGCCGTCATGGGGCCCGGCGTGCCCCAAGTGGCCGTGTTCGACACCGCCTTCCACCAGACCATGCCCCCCGTGGCCTACACCTACGCCCTGCCCTATGAATACTACCAGCAGGACAAGGTGCGCCGCTACGGCTTCCACGGCACCAGCCACAAGTACGTCACCCAGCGGGCCGCCGACATGCTGGGCAAGCCCATCGAGTCCCTCAAGCTCATCTCCTGCCATCTGGGCAACGGCTCCTCCGTGGCCGCCGTGGCGGGGGGGAAGAGCGTGGACACCTCCATGGGCTTCACCCCCCTGGCGGGCGTGCCCATGGGCACCCGCTCCGGCGACCTGGACGCGGGCATCCTGGAGTACCTGATGAACAGGCACGGCATGGACATCAAGGAGATGCTCAATGTGCTCAACAAAAAGTCGGGCGTCCAGGGCGTGTCCGGCGTGTCCTCCGACTTCCGGGACCTGTGCGCCGCCCGGGATCAGGGCAACGAGCGGGCGGCCCTGGCCCTGGACCTGTTCAACTACGGCGTGAAAAAGTATATCGGGGCCTATGCCGCCGCCATGGGCGGGGTGGACGCAGTGATTTTTACCGCCGGCGTGGGCGAGAACGACGCCCAGCAGCGCATGGCTATCGCCTCCGGCCTGGAGTTTATGGGCGTCAAGATGGACCCCGACGCCAACAACATCCGGGGCAAGGAGGCCATCATCTCCGCCATCGACTCCAAGGTGAAGGTGCTGCTCATCCCCACTAACGAGGAGCTGATGATCGCGCTGGAGACTGCGGCGTTGGTATAAGAAGCGCGGAGAAGCAGGCAGCGAGGGAGCTTGGAGCGGAGCGAGGGCGGTGCTTGCCGGTGGCAAGCGTCCACCGCCGACCGAGCCGAAGGCGAGACTTGAGCGCAGGGGCGCTGTACGCCCCGCAGACCAGGCCGGGACGAAGCGAAAGCGACCGAGCGTTACGGTTGCTTCGCAGCGTGCCAGCATCGTATCGTGCAAAACCCCCGGCGAAGTTCTGCCGGGGGTTTTGCTCACGAATTCCGCGCCTTGTATGCCAGATACCCCTCCAAAATGAGGGACGCCGCCACTGCGTCCACGTTCTGCTTGTGGGCCTTCATCCTCTTCCCCGAGGCGTGGAGAATCTGGTGGGCCTCGATGGTGGTGCGCCGCTCGTCCCACAGCCGCACCGGCATCCCGGTTTTCTCCTCCACCAGGGCGGCAAAGGCCCGGTACAGCTCCGCCCGTGGGCCCTCGGTGCCGTCCATGTTCCGGGGGAAGCCCATCACCAGCTCGTCCGCCTGCCGCTCCCTGGCAATCCGGGCGACCTCCTCCGCCGCACGCCCCGAGCTGCGGCTGTGGACCACCGTGGTATACCCGGCCAGCAGTCCTGAGGCATCGGACACTGCCACCCCTGTACGGACGTCGCCGTAATCAATGGCCATCACGCGCATGATTGATCCCCTCCAATCGCCGCGGGCTCCATGCCCGCATGTACACATTATAAATAAAAAAAGAAGGCTTGACAAGCCCCTCCCGGTGTGATATGCTATCAGCACCTGTGAGCAGGGCTTTCTTTTTGTGCGTATTTTTACGGGATAGGCGCAAAAACCCTGACCCCTCCCCGGAGGACCGCAGGGAGGCAATTAAGCCGGCCCCCCGTAGCTTCTAACAGGCGTATTACGCCCGTTTCAGGCGCTGGAGTCGGCAGAGAGGCCGGTCCGGCGCTTTTTTGCCGCCCGGTCAATTTAAAAGGAGGTGCCGAGAATGGCGAAAGCCGGAAACCGTGTGAAGGTCGTGCTGCGCTGCTCCGAGTGCAAGCAGCGCAACTACAACACCAAGAAGAACAAGCGCAATACCACCGAGCGCCTGGAGCTCAACAAGTACTGCCCCTTCTGCAGAAAGCACACGAAGCACACCGAAACCAAGTAATGGGCGCCGCTCAAAGGAAAGAAGGGTTAACGTAAATGTCTGAACAGGAAAAGCGGGACAACACCGCCACTCCGAAGGAGTCCGTAAGCTCCGACAAGAAGGCTAAGGCCCCCAAGAAGAAGGAAAAGAAGCCCAACCGCGTCCTGCGCTGGCTCAAGGACCTGAAGGGTGAGCTGAAAAAGGTCACCTGGCCCTCCCTCAAGGACACGGTAAAGAACGTGGGCGTCGTCATCGTGTGCGTCATCCTCGTGGGCATTTTCATCTGGGCGTTCGATTACCTTGCCCGCGCGGTCATCCAGGCCCTGTTTGCACTGTTTGAGTTTCTGGGCTAAGGTGTCACGGCATGGCTGACGAACTGAAGTGGTATGTGGCCCACACCTACTCCGGCTACGAGAACACCGTAGCCATGTCCATTGAGCAGGCCGTGGAAAACCGCAACATGCACGACCTCATCACCGAGGTGTCCATCCCTCTGGAAACCGTTACCGAAATTACCGACAGCGGCCCCAAAACCGTGGAACGCAAGGTGTTTCCTGGCTATGTCCTGGTAAAAATGGTCATGACCGACGAGACCTGGCACCTGGTTCGCAACATCCGGGGCGTCACCGGCTTTGTGGGCGCGGCCAACAAGGCCATCCCCCTCACCGACGAGGAGATCGCCGCCCTGGGTGTGGAAAAGCGCGAGGTGGTGGTGAGCTACGGCGTGGGCGACAGCGTGAAGATCACCGACGGCGCCCTGGCCTCCTTCATCGGCACGGTGGAGGAGCTGGACACCGAGCGCGGCAAGGTCCGGGTGGTGGTGTCCATGTTCGGCCGGGAAACCCCCGTCGAATTGGAGCTCGACCAGGTAGAAACCATTTAAGTGCCCTAAAAATCGCTTGCGAAGCAAGCGCCCCACGCAAAGCCAAACAAAATGGGTTTGCGTGGGAGAGGAAGGGCAAAGGAGCGGACACGGCTTTCGCCGCAGGCGGAAGCGCAGTTGAGCGGACTTTGCCCCGACGAGTCAGTGGGAGAAGCCCCGAAGCGGGCTTCGCGACCACCACATTTTTTGTAGGAGGTGCTGTTTCAAATGGCACAGAAAATTACTGGATATGTAAAGCTGCAGATCCCCGCCGGCCAGGCAACCCCGGCCCCCCCTGTGGGCCCCGCCCTTGGCCAGCATGGCGTGAACATCGCCGCCTTTACCAAGGAGTTCAACGAGCGCACCAAAAAGGACATGGGCCTGATCATCCCCGTGGTCATCACCGTGTACGCCGACCGCTCCTTCTCCTTTATCACCAAGACCCCCCCTGCCGCCGTGCTCATCAAGAAGGCGTGCAATATCGAGTCCGGCTCCGGTGTGCCCAACAAGACCAAGGTGGCCACCCTGTCCAAGGCCGACTGCCAGAAGATCGCCGAGACCAAAATGCCCGACCTGAATGCCGCCAGCCTGGAGGCCGCCATGAGCATGATCGCCGGCACCGCCCGTTCTATGGGCGTGCTGGTGGAAGAGTAAGGGAAAGGAGGAAGAAGTAATGGCTACGAAAGGCAAAAAATATGTGGACAGCGCCAAGCTCATCGACCGCGCCGCCCAGTATGACGTGACCGAGGCCATGGAGCTGGTCATCAAGACCGCTACCGCCAAGTTCGACGAGACTGTGGAGCTGCACGTGAAGCTGGGCGTTGACTCCCGCCACGCCGACCAGCAGGTCCGCGGTGCCATCGTCCTCCCCCACGGCACTGGCAAGACCGCCCGGGTACTGGTTTTCGCCAAGGGCGACAAGGCCGACGAGGCCCGCGCCGCCGGCGCCGATTTTGTGGGCGATATGGACATGGTGGAGAAGATCCAGAAGGAAAACTGGTTTGACTTCGACGTGGTGGTCGCCACCCCCGACATGATGGGCGTTGTGGGCCGCCTGGGTAAGGTCCTGGGCCCCAAGGGCCTGATGCCCTCCCCCAAGGCCGGCACCGTCACCCCCAACGTGACGCAGGCCGTCAACGAGATCAAGGCCGGTAAGGTGGAGTACCGTCTGGACAAGACCAATATCATCCACTGCCCCATCGGCAAGGTGTCCTTCGGCCCCGAGAAGCTGGGCGATAACCTGAACGCCCTCATGGGTGCCATCGTCAAGGCTAAGCCCGCCGCCGCCAAGGGCCAGTACGTGAAGAGCTGCGTCGCCGCCGCCACCATGGGCCCCGGCGTGAAGCTGAATACGGGTAAGTTCGCCTAACAGCGCTCGAGCCGTCCGTGAGCAGCGCGCCCAAACGCACATAGAAAAGCCGCCGGCGCTACCGGCGGCTTTTTCATATCCTCATAACTTCTTCTTTTTCAGCTTCAGCACGTCCCTATAAAACCCGTCCAGCTCCCGTTTGGTCTTAAAGGTGGCCACATACATTTGGTTGCCCATGGCGTTGGACAGCACATCCGGGATGCGAGCCACCATCTTCAGGTTCTCGCTGTACTTAGCCAGGACATCCACGTGGCTCAGGGCAAAGGGCTTGCCGTCCCTCCGCCCAGCATAGGCGCAGAAGGCGTGCTCCCCCGGCTCCAGAGTGGAATGGTCAAAGGCCACCATGTCCGCCCAGATCTTGTACACGTTGGTGGAGCTGGCGTAGTTCATCATGTCCGGGCTGAACCCGCCGCAGGGGCGCATGTTCACCTCCAGCGCCACCACGTCCCCCTTTTTGCCCATGCCCGCCTGGTCCTGGGTGAGGCGGAAAAACTCGAAGTGGACGAAGCGGCTCTTCACGTCAAAACTCTTCACTGTAGCCCTTCCCGCCCTGCGGGTGTCGGCGGCCAGATCCTTGACGATGTAATAGATGGAGTTGTCCTCCTGGTTCACGATGTCCATGATGGACATGGGGGTAACGTTGCCCGTCTCAAAGATAGGTTCGCCCCTGGAGTCTATGATGGCGTCGTAGGAATTGACCTCGGCGTGGATAAATTCCTCCATGATGTAGGGCACGCCTTCCATACGGCGGGCCAGGAATGCACCCAGCTCGGTCTCGCTGGACAGCTTGTGGGTGTCGGAGGCGCCCACGCCGTTGTCTGGCTTGACCACCACCGGCCAGCCCACCTCTTTGATGAACTTCAGGCATCCCTTTTCATCGTCCACCAGATGGTAGCGCGCGGTTGGAATGCCCGCCTTTTGGTAGAACTCCTTCATCCGGGACTTGTATTTGATCCGGGGGATATCCCCCTCCTGGAAACCGGAGGTGATGCGGAAGTCGGTACGCAGCCGGGCATCCCGCTCCAGCCAATACTCGTTGTTGGACTCCAGCCAGTCAATCCGTCCGTAGCGGAAGATGAAGTAGGCCACGGCCCGGTATACCTCGTCATAGTTTTCCAGGCTGTCCACCTTGTAATACTCGTTCAGGCTGTCCTTCAGCTCGCCGGTAAGCTCGTCGTAGGGCGCATCGCCCACGCCCAGCACGTTCAGGCCGTTATTTCTCAGCTCCCGGCAGAACTGCCAGTAGTTGGTGGGGAAGTTAGGGGAAATGAAGACCACGTTTTTCATAGGAATCCTTCTCTCTTTTTCACATGCTTTCCGCGTTCGGGGCGTGAAAGCTGCCGATATCAGTTCTGGTCCAGAAGATAGGGTACAAAGTAGGCCACCTGCTTATACCACCAGTCCCAGTCGTGGGCCACGTCCCAGCCCCACACGTCCACCCACAGGTGGATCTCCTTCTCCCGGAAGATGTCCGCCAGCCATAACGTCGTGCCCGGGATCTCCCAGGGCCCCCGGCCCACGCAGATGACCCCCTTCTTTTGGTTGTAGAGCTGGATGAATGGGTGGTCCTTGGGCATATTGGCCAAGTAGTGCACCGGGGAATTGCGGTAGACCACCTCGTCCATATAGCCGTCGAAGCCATACTCCGCGCCGTAGATGCCGCTCAGCGCCAGCACCCGGTCAAACAGGTCCGGGCGGCGGAAGAACAGGTTGGCGGCGTGGGTGGCCCCCAGGGAACACCCGAACACCATCACCCCCGCCTCCCCAGTCCAGCCGTTGCGCCCGTTTACCATGGCGCGCATGAAGGGCACCATCTCGTCGGTGATGTAGGCCAGCCACTGCTCATAGCGCCGGATGCGCCAGTAGGGGTCGTCCCACTTGTTGGACCAGCTCTCGGCGTCCATGGTATCGATGGAAAATACCATCACCTGTCCCGACTCAATCCAGGGCGCCCAGGCGTCGGTCATCCTGAAGTTCTCAAAGTCAAAGAACCGTCCATCCTGGCAGGGGATAAACAGCACCGGCCTCCCCCCGTGGCCGTATACCTTGCACTCCATATCCCGGCCCAGGGCCGGGCTGTAATCTTTAAAATACTGCGTCTCCATACAGGTTTCCCCCTCAGCGTCCCGCACGGGCGGAACCGCGCTTTATTGATCCTCCCTGCCGTAGAGCAGGGTACTCATGAAAAATGGAATCTGCCGCTCCCAGCTGGCCTCGCTGTGGTCGCCGCCGGGGACAATACGGAAGTCCAGCAATACACGCTTGTCTAGCAGCGCCGCCGCTGTCCGGCCCAGCATCTTGAAGGTCTGGGCATGGTTGGAAATCTCCCGGGAGCCGTAGTCCATGTACATCACCGTGCCCGGCGAGATGCGGGCGGTGCGGATGAGGGTGTCCACCTTCCCCGGCGCCACCCACAGGGACGGGGACAGCGCCGCCCCCCGGGAGAAACAGCGGTTATACTCCATAACGGCGTACAGGGCCATCAGCCCCCCCATGGAACTGCCGGCGATGAAGGTGTCGTTCCGCCCGGGGAGGGTGGGGAACTCCTCGTCAATGGCCGGCTTGAAGCTGCGGACCAGCCACTCCATGGTGGCCCTCCCCCGCCCCACCACCCGGCCGGTGTCGCTGTTGGAGAAGGTCCAGGGGGAGTATTCGCTCAGCCGCCCGTTGTCCGGGTGGTGGTTGCACTCCACCGCGGCCACGATGAGCTGGGTCTGGGCGGCGTCCAGGTACTCCCCCATCCCCCAGCTCTTGCCATAGGTGGCATCCTCATCGAAAAAGACGTTGTGCCCGTCGAACATATAGAGTACAGGGTAGCGTAAGGCCGGGTCCATCTCCCAGGAGTCGGGGAGGTAGATGTACGCCCGGCGGGGCTCGTCCCCGGTAAGTTCAGGAATGGTGATGTTCCAGCTGTCAATCATGGCCCAAGGTCCTTTCCCGCTGTACAGCGATTTATAATAGAATAGTTTAGCACAGTGCTGTGCAAGATGCAACCCACGGATGTTCCGATCTTCACCGCCCCTGCCCAGCCAAACTAGCTTATTTTTCACAGATTCCGCCCAGATGCTGGAAACCGCCGGCCTACTGGCC
>CATABD010000072.1 GCA_949494735.1 uncultured Oscillospiraceae bacterium | reverse complement strand
TGATCTTCACCACGACGGAGAAGGCGTTCGTCGGGGAGCCGTCGACCGTCATCGTAGTGGTCGCTCTTGACCTGCGTCTTGAGCCTGTTCTCGTAGGACATGACGAACGCCTTCGGCGCGACCGTCGTCTCCTGGGACTCCGCCGCCGTCTCGGTGATGACGGTGTAGGTCGTGGACTCATCCGTGAAGTCCTCCTCGGCGTTCAGCCCCCGGGCCTGTTCCACGGCGATTTCGATGGTCTCGGCGTCGGTGTACTCCATCTCGCCCAGGTCATAGTCGATATCGCCCACATACTGCTCCGCGTCGATGATGCCGAAGCTGCCGAGCTCGGGGTAGACACGCTTTTCCCGGTCGTTGAACCTCACCACGAGGAACCCGTTGATCTTCTTCATTTTTCTCATAACTGCTACTCCTTCCTAAAGTGTTCGTCCTGCCATCGTCAGGCCGGGGGAGGACGCCCCCCGGCGACGCCCTGGGCGGGCGTTTCGCTTATGCGGTCATGTAGTCGTAGAGCTTCGCCTTGAGCTGGACAACCTGGGCCTCGGCCTCCTCCGCCCGGCGCTGGGCGTCCCCTGTTGCGGAGTGGGCCTCGTCGAGAGCCTTGCTCATTTGTGAGAGGGCCGTTTTGTACTCCTCGTTTTTCTGGAAAAGCTCCTCAATTCCGGCGTCGGTAGACTGGGCCTTTGCTTTCTCATTGGCAATCTCCCGCTCAAGCAGGGCGACTTGCCTTTTGCCCTCGTTGATCTGATCCTCAAGGTCTTTGATCTCATTCTCAAGGTCTTTGACCCGGCCCTCGGCGAGTTCGGCCCGCCCCTTCAAGCTGAAAGCGGCGTCCATGTCGATGTTTTCCTCGGCAACCTCATAGCAGCCGGAAAAGGCCGTCTTGAGGTAGGAGTCCGGCCCCAGCTCGGCGACCATGGCCTTGATCTTCTCCAGCGTTGCCCGTTCCTGCTCCTTCGTGGCGTTGGCATCCGTGTTCACGAGCTCAATGTCGGTGATCTCCACTTCACCGAACCGCTTGGAGAGTACCTTCCGGGCCGCGCCCTCCGTGCGATCAACGATGTATGCGGTCTCGGTGCCGCCCTCGGGATAGTGAAAAGCGAGTTTGTATTCGTTCATCTGCTGCTGCTCCTTCCTGTTGTTCGTCCTGCCATCGTCAGGCCGGGGGAGGACGCCCCCCGGCGACGCCCTGGGCGGGCGTTTCGGCTTACTCAGCGTCTTTCAAGAGGCACTCCAGGAGCTTGATCTGATCGCGGAGGCTCTTGACCTCCTCAACCTCGCGCCCAATCTGATTGATGTCGCTCTCGAGCCATCCGTGGGCGATCTGCTCGGCGGTGCATTCACTGGCCCGCTCAACGAGGGCGAGGCGGGATTGTTCCAGGCTTTCCTCCCGCCACTGGAGGCTTTGCTCCAGGTTCTTGATCCGGCTCAAAATGTACTCGTCTTTCATGTGCTGCTGCTCCTTCCTGTTGTTTGGGTCAGCCGACCAACGGCAGGACGACCCTGACTGTGTCGGTGTGTTTGTGGAGGATCACGAGCTCGCCGTTCGGCTTTTGCCTGACCACGAGCCAATTCTCCGGGGCAAGGCCCGCCTTCCCGAGCCTGATTTTCTGCTTCCGCGTGGGCTTCTTGCCGTTTCTCATGTGCCGCCTCCTTTTTGTGCTTTCCTTTTTGGGTGGGGTGTGATATGCTATTGTTGATTAACTTCTTAATCCAATCGCCATTATACACTAATATTAGGGTGATGTCAATAGTTTTTAGGGCAATCACCCGAATTTTTGAGGAGGAAATATGTTTTCAGATATTCTTAAACAATTACGGGCGGAATCCGGCGTTTCGCAAGGCAAATTAGCTAAATCAATAGGAGTTTCCGGGGGGAATGTAAGCTCGTGGGAGAGCGGTGAATCTAAGCCCGGATATACTGCACTATGCTCACTTGCCCAATTTTTTGAGGTTTCGGCTGATTATTTGCTTGAGCTATCGCCCAAAAAAGAGGGTGGCGAGGACGACGGGCTTCGCCAGTTGGATGATTTTAAGCAAGAGCAAGGGCTCACCTGCGACGGGAGCCCTCTCTCCAGCCTGGAGACCGATCTTGTCGCCATGTTCCGGCTCCTGCCCTCCCTGGAACAGGAGGACATTTTCGACATTGTCCATCTCAAGTACAAGCGCCACGTCGAGAAAAAGAAGGGGTCTATTTACTCGACATATTTCGACGGGAGCAACGAAAAAAGCGGCCCCGCCGAAGGCCATGAAGCCCACGACGAAACCGCCTGATTTTTTGCGCTTGCTTGATTAAATTCTTAATCGCTTTTCTGTCCAATTGCTTGAGGGTCGTTTTTTGCCGTGCGTGAGCCCGGAACCCATTGCAAATAGGGCAATTGGACAATTAAAAGGCAAAAACGGAAAAATGTCCAATTGCTCCGGGCCGATTTTGGCGGCTCCGGGGCCCGGCGTCGCGCACGGCTGAACGGCCCGAGTAACGTCTTATAACGGCTCCGCCCTGCGTGATCGCGGGTGATGGAGGGCCTAAAACGCCCTTTTCCCGGGGTAGGCGTTAATTTCTGCACGTTTTAACGCCCTGTTTGCACGGCCCGCCCCCTTGCTTTTCCGGGGCCCGTCTGCTATAATCTCACCATGGGCCGCAAAGCCCGCCCTCTTTGGTTTGCTGCTGCTGCGACTTCCGGGGCGGGTGGAGCGGCCCTCCTGCCTTGTAAGCCTTGATATACAGGGCTTTCCCGGCTCCTGGCCCCTGGATATGCCCGGCCCCGCTGCCGCCGTTCCTGGGCCCTTCCTGGGCCGTCCTGGGCGCAAAAAAAAGAGCGCCGACCATGCCGACGCTCCCGTCTCAACTTGTCCAATAATCCGAGCCCCGCTCGCGGGCCCGTCCCGGCTGAAAATGCCCTGTTTCCCGCTGAAATAGCGGGTTTTCTTATGCCTTCCCGCCCCTTCCCGGTTTATCCCGGTTTTCTTAAGTACGTTGTCCCCGTACACAGCCCGCCGGGAACGCCTTCCAGAACGGCCCTGATTGCGTCAACAATTGTCATGCTCCGCCTCCTTTTCCTTTTGAAGGGCGTACACATACATGTTGCTGAACAGGTTGGACCAGAGGTTGGAGGACCGGCCGATGTTTGCGGGGTTGTTTGCCAGCTCCTCTGAGGTATCCATGACGTAGGAAGCCAGGGTTGCTTTCATGTCCTCCCACGCGTCGATGGGGGGGAATACCCAATAGTACAGCCCCTCCGGATTCACGCGCACAAGTGCCCGGAAGCAGCCCACCACCGGGTACATGATCCCTTTGGGGATTACATGGTCCAGGGGCTGGCTGGAGAGCAGCGCTTTGGGGTTGCTGCCCTTCGCGTAGCGGCGGCTGCCGTAGCGCTTGTTGATTTGACGGGTGGCGTCGGTAAAATTACACTCAATATGGTCCCACAACAGGAATATGTCCGGGATGATAGGGGCCATTTTCCGCAGGAGGTCCTCCCGCGCCTTCCGGCAGTCCTCATCCGGCGCCCCTTGCTCCAGCCCGGCTTGAAGGAATTTTTTCAAACCCACTTCCTTCCCGCTGAAGGACTGGATGGGCTGGACCCCTTTTAGGTTGTCGTTTGGATACAGCACCTGGCTGAACATATTCAGGATGGAAATGATCTCCCGCACATCCACCCAGTTCAGGGGCGGCTGGGCTGTGCCGTCCTGCTGCGCCGTATTGGGGGCCTGCTCCTTTGCCGCCCGCATCTGGTTCTGCCGGAACTCAATATGGTCCAGGAGCCGCTGGCCGTTGTCAAATACACAGCCGTCCAAAATCCCTTTGAGGACGTCAAAGCTATGGCGCAGCTCCTCCATGCTTTTGAGATCCACCGCGACGCTGGTGTTGCGCGCCTCGGCCAGCCCCTCCGGGGAGGTCAGCCCGGTGATGACCTCCATCTCCACATACTGGCTTGGCATTTTTTCCAGTTCCCCATCCGCGACCTTTTTTTTGCAATCCAGAATGATCCGAAGGGTATGGCCGCCGTCAATGTTCCCGTGGAGCTGGGTATTATCCAAGCACAGGGTCACAAGACCGCTCCGGTTGTCGAAGGTGACCTTTTCCGCTGAGATCAGGATGCCGCGGTTCCACAGGTGGAAGCAGGGGTCGGCGTCATCCAGGAGGGAGCCGAGGATGATTTTCGCGGTCTCTGTGTTCAAATTTTGATCCCGGGGGTTGGTGGCCATCCAGTCCAGCAGTTCGGCCGGGATGCTGTCCACAGGGGCGTAAAAACGGTATTTGACCGGGTACTCCCCTGGCCGCCCCTGGGCGCGGGGATCGTCAAAACGGCGAAAGGACTTTGCAGGAATGGTTAGTGTTGTCATTTCTTTTCACCTCATCACAAATTTTTGACAAAAAAATTGCGTCTCCGCCGAAACAGAGACGCAAGAAATGACAAAAAGAACCATCTTCCCTTGACGGAAGAACGGCACTGTATTGTCCCTTCCCTCATATCTGTCCGGCAGATTATGGGCATCCGGCTACATGAACACATGTGTTACATCAGCACTTACGATGGGGATATCAAGCCAGAAAATAATTCCAGCTTGACAAGCGGGATTATAAGTGATTTCGATGCTTTTGTCAAGGGTTCGAGTAAAAATGAGCAAAATATACAAGTTTAGCGGACATGAACTGTGCATACTGCCTATCCGGGGGGCTGCGCCCCGGAGCCTCTGAGGGGGTTGGGTTGGCCCAAAAACAAAGCCCACCCCATTACCCGGGGTGGGCTTCGTTTTTCCATCAGGAGGCAGGTGAAGCGATGCGGCGTATGGCTCAGGCGTTGGATTCCATATCGTTGACAAGGGGCGGGATCTGGGAAATCATGTTGTCCATATCCTCAAACATTGCGCTCTTTGTGGTGCCCAGCTGGCTGGCGGACTCAATGTGGGCGACCACCTCCCGATACCGTTCCTTGATTTTGTCGAAGAACTGGCGCAGGCTTTGCAGCTCTTGCCGGGATACGTCGATGACGCCGGAGATCCCGGCCTGCACGGACGTCGCCCCCTCGGCAACCGTTATTATTTTTTCAAAGCTGCCCTCCGTCTGGGCCACAATGTCCAAGCTCTGGCCCAAGGTCTGCTGGGAGGTGGAAATACTCTGGCTGAGCTCGTTGGCCCGGGTTTCTACCTCGTTTACGCCGCCGTCCACCTCGCCGGTCAATGCCTTGATCTCCTCGGCCAGCTGCTTTACCTGGGTTGCCACCACAGAAAAGCTCCGGCCCTCGGCGCCCGCCCTGGCGGCCTCAATGGAGGCGTTGATGGCCAGGATGTTGGTCTGTTCCGCGATGGACGCGATTTTGCCCATGGACTGCTGGATCTCCCTGATGGCGTTTTCCAGAAGGGCAAAGGTTTCCGCCATGGCCTCATAGGACTGCTGCACCTGCGTTGAGGTCTGCTCCAGGACAGCCATCTGCTCCCGGGCGTCGGACACCGCCAGGTCAATCTCCCCCCGCACATGGTTGAACTGCTCCGCCGTCCCGTTGATGTTGGCGAAGGACTGCTCCAGCTCCTGAAGCTTTGCCTGGAATTGGTCGCCCTCTTTCATCACGCCGCCAAAGGAAGCGCCCACCTGGCTCAGTTCCCAAAGGGAGGACACCTCCTTTTTCACCAGCTCCTGCTGGTATTCCTTGAGGCTGCCTGCCACATGCAGCACCGGGTAGGGGCTCTTTTCCTGCTGGGGCTGGCCGGACTTCCGGCTTCTTTTACGAAACAACATAGACGCGCACCCCCTTATTCAAAGACAACGCAGGTCATGGACTGGTTGACAAAACGGTTATTATAGTGCTCGCCATACCCCACAAAGCCGGCATGGCTGCCCAATGCCGCCATATCGCGCAGATAGTTTTGCATATAGCCCTCTTGTGAGAACAGCTTATACCGGAACAGGCAGTTCACCGAGAAGACGGCCGACCGGCGGGGGAAATCCTGGCAGATCCGGCGGATGGTATCCTGCACAATAGCCCGGTAGTCGCCCAGCTCCAGCAAAATGAGTACGTCGGAGTCGTTTACCTGCCGGAAGCAGGCCAAGGCGTTTCCGTCGACCTCTTTGATGGAGATGATGCAGGTGTCGTCCCCGTTCAGCTTGCCAAAGGGGTTCTGGAAGGTCCGGGTGAGTATCTCCTCATCAGAGACATGAAGGATATCCTTGTATACCTGCTTGGCGCTTTTGCCGTTCAGGGCCCCCAGGATGTAATTGGCCCGGTCTGTGTTGGAGGCCACAAAGCGGTAATTTCCCAACTGGTGGTAAATATTCTCCTTGTAGGTCTTTACCCGGCCGTTCTGGTTCCGCACCAGAGCATAGGCCACCGCGTCCTGGTATACCCGCCCGTTGGCGGCTACCCGGCCCTGGTCGCCGGTACCGCCCACCAGGGAGATGCTCCGCTTGCGCAGGACGGTATAAATAGTGGTGAGCACACAGGCGTCGTTGCCGGAACAAAAATCAATGCACACGGTGTCCCGGCTGGAGCCGCCCAGCGCCTGCATATCCTGTTCCAGGCGCTGTATGTATTTGATCGGCATGGTGGACGCCTGCTCCAACACGTTGGCAACGGCAGTGACACCGTCCAAAAAGGCGATGACGCCAACGCCATTTTCTACCACGCCGGTCTGATAGCTCATACCGATGCATCCGATGCTGGGTATGCCGGGGAAACGCTTCTCCAGCAGCGCCACATGGCTTTCAAACTGGTCGTTATTGGATAATAACATGATGAACTGCGGACGATAAAGGCCCTGAAGCGCTTCATCGAGATTTCCCCGCTGGCTCATGCCGAAAAACTGCTTCATGCTGCCGCCTCCTTCTATGATGGTCCAATCAAGCGTCTCATTATAGTATAAGAATGCCGGTATGTCAATATTAATGCCGGCCAGCCATTATTATGGCGCAATATAGGCAATTATTCCCTGTAAAATGACGGAAATTTGGAAGGTGACAGATGTGTGCCCGGCGGCGGGAAACCCTCCCCGCTGGCGCACCGCCAATTTTAAAACGGCGGCTAATTTGTTTTCGCCTTATATTCTTCCCCCCAACTCCACATCGCGTCTAAAACCGGCTTCAAGCTCCGGCCCAGCTCCGTCAATGTGTACTCTACCCGCGGCGGAACCTCGGGAAAAACTGTCCGAATCAGCAGGCCGCTTTCCTCCATCTGCCGGAGCTGGGAGGTCAGCACCTTCTGGCTCACGCTGCCGATGGATTTTTTCAGTTCCCCAAACCGTTTTGTCCCCGGCAGCAGATCCCGGATAATGAGTACCTTCCACTTGTCGCTGATGAGCGTCAGCGTGGTTTCCACCGGGCAGGCGGGCAAGGCTTTTACCTCCATCAACGCATCCTCCTATTTTGGTTTCCAAATTGCTGTACAGCCCTATTTTACCCTATCCTCCCCGCCGGGGTCAAGGCGCGGGAAAAACTTTTTCCTTCCGGCTAGGGCTTGTTTGAAAATTGTCAACACGCCCAAGCGACGGGCCTTTTTCCGCCGAGCCGCGTTGATTTGCCCGGCGAAAAAATTCCTCGCTGCTGAGCATATTGTCAATTTTCTAACGGCGCCTAAAAGCCGGAACCCCCTGAAATCACACAATTGTTTCCTCCCGGTAACTGTCAATGGTTACTTCCCGGTGGCTATACCACAAAATTGTGCGTACTAATTCTACTCCGAAACCGCACCCCGGCGCAAATGGCCGTACCGCAACAGAAACGGCTGTGCTTCAAGGGGGTGCGGATTTGCAGGGTCTTATAAAAGCTTACATACCTTTAGGCTTTTTTAGCCTGTTGGTGTAAAATTGGCGTAAAATGGTGTGAAAGCATCTGACGGCAAAACTAAAAAAGGTACGATTTGTAAAGCCGCCGCGTTCTTTGCATAATGAGCGTGGCGGTTTTCCATTTGCGCCGCCAAAATCAGGAAAGGATGGATCCGCCATGAACAATCAAACTGTGGGTTTGTATGAATACCTTATCCAGGGCGGTTGCCGCACATACGGTAGACGGCCTGTTTCTGCTGTGTGAGGATATAACCGTACTGTGGAACGAGAAGCCCTGATGTGTTTTTCAGATGTTTTCTCTGGAAAATGGAAATTGCTCATTCTTTATGAGCTGATGAACAGAGAACTGCGTTTTAAGGAGATCAAAAGCGCCCTGTCTGGCATTTCTGTAAAGGTACTGACTCAAACTATCCAGGAAATGGTGAATGAAGGTATTATCCTTCGGATCGCATATCCAGAAGTACCCCCCCGCGTAAGTTATTCCCTGTCCAAGCGCGGCAGAAGTATGATACCACTTGTAAAGGAAATGCTTTCCTGGGGGAAAGCACATCAAAAATACCGCAATCAATGGCAGGCATATCGAAACACAGGTCAAGAATGATATACATAGGCTCATACGCCGCTTATTCTCAAAAGGAATAGGCGGCTTTTTCCATGCCCGTACGTAGCCGTCTGTTTCGCCGCAGGCGGCTAAATCTGTGAAAGGAGGAACCCCCAAAATGGCGAAATCGAAAGTGATAAGCGTAGCAAATCAAAGGGGCGGAGTTGGCAAAAGCACGACTGTCTACACCCTGGGGGCCGGTCTTGCGCTGGAAGGTAAAAAAGTCCTGATGCTGGACGTAGACCCCCAGGGTGATCTGACCAAAATGCTGGGCCAGCGCAAGCCCCACGACCTGAAGCTGACCCTAGCTACGGTGATGAACGAAATCGTGGCGGACATCGACTGGCACGGCCATGAGGAAGTCATGCACCACCATGAGGGCTTTGACTTTGTACCGGCAACCGAACCCTGTCCGCCGTAGAGGTAGGGCTGGTGAACGTGATGAGCCGGGAAACCGTCTTAAAGCGGTATGTAGACAGCGTGAAACGGGGCTATGATTACATCCGTGACCGGGTTGCCTGTCTGGAGTGTCAGCTCAAAACCGCTCATACTCTCGTCCATTTTGGCGATATAGTCCTCCAGGCTGGCATACTCGCCGCTCTGCGCCAGACCCTTGACGTTGGTCAGGTGGCCACGCATTTCGTGTTTCAACCCACGGATGCGGGTGTAGAACTGTTCCGCCTCATGGATACGCGCCCGGATCGCCTGTGTCTGCTGGTACTCCATATAGTGTGTGGCCTGTTCCTCCCGGAGCGCAGCCATACCTTGCTGAAAAGCGATGGTCAGATAGGCCCCGGCGTAGAACAGCAGGGCCAGCACCGGGATTACCGCCAAAAACGCCGGGTGTCGCTCGTAGAGCTGGAGTAGAATGCCGTCTTTGAACTCCACCAACAACCGGGAGATCACCTGTCCGAACAGAATCCCCGCTGTCGGCACCAGGGAGAGATAGCACAGCTCCCGCCGGTGGAGCGCCATTTTCTGCTTTCGCATTTGCCGTTGGAGGGCATAAGACCAAGAGCGGCTATCGGGAAATCCCTATGAGTGAGCCGGTCTATCGGGCGTTGAAGCGGGTGCTGAAGAATCGGGGAAAGAAAACCACCATCACGGTGGACGGGTACACCAACTTCCTGTTTCTCAAAAGGGACGGGACGCCGAAAGTGGGCATGGACTATAACAACATGATTAGGGGCCTTGTGAAGAAGTACAACAAGCAGCACAAGGAGCAGTTGCCCAACATCACCCCGCACTCCCTCCGGCACCCATATGTCAAGCCCACGACAAAGAATTTTCATTCGCTTTGCTGAATTTATATCCACAGGACTTTTGCCAAGAGCGTATTTCTAAAGGTGCTGTCAAGGGGGGATGTGAGATTTGGTCATTTTTTGACATCGCTCAGAAATATTTATTAGAATCCGCTGGAGCCTCCGCCCGGTCTGTATCGGTGTATTCCCGCAGCGCAGAGCAGACCGTAATCTTATAGCTTTCAAAGAGCTTCTCTCGCCCCTCTTGCTGGCTCATACGGTGTTCGACGGTGTTCCTCCATCGCTCCACCGCCGCCTCGTCCGTCCAGATGTTCATGGAAAGCAGTTTCCCCTCCTCGTTCAGACTGGAAAACCGTTCAGCCCGGATAAAGCCGCCAAAACCTGAGAGCAGGGGCTTCAGCATGGCAGCAAGGTCAAGGTATCGCTTCATGCCCTCCTTTGTGGGCTTAACTTCAAATAGAACGACGATGTTGCTCATAATAGTTCCTCCTGTTGAGTGAATTTTTTCTCTAACTGAAGCAGCGATTCTTTCATGTCCAGGCCGCTGCCATAGCCCACCAACTTGCCATTCGCACCAATGACCCGGTGACAAGGGACGGCAATTAAAATCGGGTTCTGATGATTTGCCATACCTACGGCCCGGCAAGCCTTGGGGTTTCCAACTGCGGCGGCAATTTCCCCATAAGTACGTGTTTCTCCGTAAGGAATGGCGCACAATGCCTGCCACACCTTCTGCTGAAATTCTGTACCCCGGAGGAGGTAAGGAAAATCAAACTCCCGGCGCTGGCCGTTCAGATACTCCGTGACCTGCTGAAACACCATATCGGTCAATGCTGTCCTCCCCTCATTACGGATCGGCTCGCTTGTCCGCATAAGGAGGGTAACAGCATCGTCTTGGCATCCAATTTTGAGCTGGTCAAAGGGAAACGGATAAACCGCATAGCTATTCATGTTTTATGCCCTCCTTACGGTACTCACCGGGCGTTTTCCCGGTCTCTTTTTTGAAAAAACTATAAAATGCTGTCAGACTGCCAAAACCGACCTGATAGGCGATGTCGATCACCTTTGTGTCGGTATCCAGCAAAAGCCGCTGGGCCTCCTTCAAACGGAGAGAATCAGAATATGCTTTTGGCGTCATGCCATATTCGGCTTTGAAAACGTCCACAGCCCTCCGTGAACTGAGGCCAATTTCTGTTAGTCCCTGGTTGAGTTTCTCCTGCTCGGCAAACGCATGGTCTATTTTTCCCTTTACCATTTCTGCTATTTCCCTCATAGGGTGGTAGTCAATTAAATCGCTCCGGCATCGTTTACAGGGACGAAACCCCGCATCGCGGGCCTCCTGTGCGGTTGAGAAAAAGCAAATATTTCCCCGCTTGGGTGGCTTTGACTTGCAGGAGGGGCGGCAGTAGATCCCTGTTGTTTTCACAGCATAGAAGAACACACCGTCATAGCTGGAATCATTTTGAATGACAGCTTCCCACATCTCCTGCTCAGTCATTTTGTCACCTTCTTTGGCATTGGGGCGGTCAATTCCGGGATGGCTCCACCAGCGATTGCCCATAAATAAAGGCTTGCCACTGTCCCATAGGGGGAATACCGCTTGCGGTATCTTTCAAACTTTGCCCTGTCAATCTTTCTGTGCCGGTACAGCATACGCATACCCCGATGAATAGCCAAGTCACCAAAGCTGACAACATCGGGCCGTTGCATACAAAATGTCATAATCATTTCCGCTGTCCAAACACCGATACCTTTCAAGGCTGAAAGCTCCTTTATCACTTCTGTATCGGTCAGCCTGTCAAGACCCTCAATATCAAAGGTTCTACCTTGAACCTTCTCGGCAAAGTCCAAAATGTAATCGGCCTTTTTGAACGTCATTCCAACCGCCTGCAATTCTTCCCGGCCAAGGGCGAGGATTGTGTCTGCCGTAATGCTCCCCAGACGTTCATTCAAGCGTTTCCACAATGTGGCCTGGGCCGTGGTGGAGATTTGCTGTCCAATGATATGATGAACGACGGAAGAAAACAGGTCAGTGTCCACAGCCCGGTCGATAAGCCCGATTTGGTCAATGGTATTACCCAGTCGCTTATCTTTGGCCTTCAAATAAGATATTTCTTTCTCTCCATACACAAAGAACATCACAAACACCTCGTATATGAATTATAGCATAGTTTCTCTTAATTTCTTTTCGATTTTGGAAATTCAATTTTTATGAGATAGATGTTGGAAGAGTGCCATGGTAGCGGCAAGCAATGTGCCGGGATATCCTTTTGGACATCCCGGCACGCTTGTTGGGGCTCCGCCCCAAGCCCCGGACTGGCCGCTCCCGCGTCCAGTCGAACACGCCTGCGGCGTGGCTCCAGGCTTCGCATGACCAGCAAGGAAGGAGTGACACAGCGGCGTCACAAGAAGATAGCCGCAAAGCGGCGCAAGCGGTCTGAAGCGGTGACAAGTCAGCGATCCAGGCGCGGCCTCGCAGAGCACACGGATACATTGCCGCAAGAAGTACGCCGTTCCCCGCTGACGCTCGGAATGAAACAGCTTAATCGGGCACATAAAGCGCACTGGCTAACCCGCGTCGGTCTATCTGAACAGTTCCCACGGCAACCCCCGGTACAAGGTCCGCCGACCTGTCCCCTGCTGGTAAAAAGCACCCAGCCGGGACGCTGTACGCACCCGGCTGGATAGATATGCATTGCTTTTGTCTTTTACGGGACACCTCACTTTTTGGCATTCCTCGTTATGCCTATTTTTGCGGGGCAAATAAATGGAAAAAGAATAAAGACAAATCCGAAACCCGTTGCGGCACAAGGGCTTTCCGATTTGTCTTTATTATGACATAACGGCACACATTCTGTACCCGCATGGCAAACGCCGGTATGAACCCCAAAGCATTGCAGTACATCATGGGCCACGCCAACATCACCATGACGCTGGACTATTATACCCATGTTGATGCCTGTTCCGTAAAGGCGGAGATGGAGCGGCTGGCCGCTTTTACTACTTCTGTACTACGTTTCAGCGCAAAGTCACGCCGGGATATGCCGAGATATGCGAATAACTCTCCCAAACGGCAAATGGCGGAAACGCCTGAAAATCAAGGCTTTGCCACCATTTGCCGAGTTACATAAGGTTAGGGCTGGAAATTGCAAAATCTTTCAGGTAATTCAGCGTGAAACGGGCAATAACTGCCGAATGCTTTTTATAGTCCTCCCCATCCAGAGCAAGCACAGCCCTCATAGCGTGAAAAATCGCGTAGTATGCTCGATTATTGGCGGAAGCGTAGTCATTCGCGTCCATATCCCGTTTGGCGGATGCCAACATCTCTTTCGCCTTCTGCAAACGGTACCGGGACAGGTCGATCCTCGTGATATCAGGCACTTATTCGCACCCCTTCCCGGTCAACATTGCGATAAAAGGGTAGCACATTCATATTCCTGTTGAAATAGTCCCGGTTTTCTACGATTGGGGACACCACAATTCCATAGTCCAGCAAAAACTCCGCGGCCAGATTCCCCACCTGCCAATTCCGCGCGGATATGTCCTGGCGGGACGCATCTACAAGGATCAGCACGTCAATATCCGACCCCGGCTCTGCGTTGCCTCTGGCATAGGAACCAAACAGGATGGCCTCAATTTGATCTTGAGGGAATAGGGATGCCATACTGACGCACAGCTCCGCAATAATCTTGTTCACTTCCTGTATTGTCCGCACAAGGCATTCTCCTCTCCTAAAATTCCCTATCGGCTCGGATTTAGTGTACCACAATGAACCGCAAAAAACAAGCGGCCCATATGCAAATCCTCCGCCACTGTAAACAAAAGGACGTTTCCCTGGATATTTCTCTCGACTTCCGCCCCGAAGTGTGGTATGTTACGTTGTTTGAAGGAGGCGAAAACCTTGAAACGACAGAGGAAGTGCATCCATCAAAATCATACTGAAGCGGCTGTTTCCCATTGCGGGAAGCAGCCACTTTTGCTTCTTCTGAAATAAATTCATATTGTACAGAGCCATAGCTCCCCTAAAATGAAGCTATTACCATAAAGGAGGAGCATTATGGGCACATACGGATATGTCCGGGTTTCCACAAAGGAGCAGAACGAGAATCGGCAAGTCATCGCCATGGGGGAATTCGGGGTTCAAAGCGGCAATATTATCATGGACAAGCAGTCGGGCAAGGATTTTGACCGCCCCGGATACCGACAGCTGGTACGCAAATTAAAAACCGGCGACACCCTTGTCATCAAGAGCATCGACCGGCTGGGGCGGAACTACGACGAGATCCTGGAACAGTGGCGGCTGCTAACCAAGGAAAAGCAGGTGGCCATCGTAGTACTGGATATGCCCCTGCTGGACACCCGCCAGGGCCGGGATCTCACCGGCGTACTGATCGCCGACATCGTCCTCCAACTGCTGTCCTATGTGGCGCAGACGGAGCGGGAGTTTAACCGCCAGCGGCAGGCAGAGGGGATCGCGGCGGCCAAAGCCAAGGGCATCCACTTCGGGCGGAAGTTCAAAGAACGGGGCGAGGACTACGAGGGCGTGATGGCCGCTTGGAGACGGGGCAAGATCAGCGGCAGGGCGGCGGCTAAAAAGCTGGGTGTGGCCCACGGAACCTTCCAGCGGTGGTGCAAGGAGTAATTTGGACTATAAAGCGTGGGTT
>CATABD010000071.1 GCA_949494735.1 uncultured Oscillospiraceae bacterium | reverse complement strand
CCCTGGGGGAAGTTGTAGGTGCGGATGCGCTCGTTGCGCATCCCGCTGCCCACCTGGCTGCGGCGGTTTTCGCCGTACTCCGATTCAATGCGCTCCTGCTCCCGGTCATAGAGGATGGAGGCCAGCAGCCGCATGGCCTTCTCCCGGTTCTGGAACTGGGAACGCTCCTGCTGGCACTCCACCACCGTCCCGGTGGGCCGGTGGATGAGGCGCACGGCGGAGGAGGTCTTGTTGATGTGCTGCCCCCCCGCCCCGGAGGAGCGGAACACCTGCATCTCCACATCGGCGGGATTGATCTCCACGTCCACCGTCTCCATCTCGGGCAGCACAGCCACGGTGGCGGTGGACGTGTGCACCCGCCCCCCGGATTCCGTCTCCGGCACCCGCTGGACCCGGTGGACGCCGCTTTCAAATTTGAGGCGCGACCAGGCCCCGTCCCCCTCCACGGTGAAGGATATTTCCTTCACGCCGCCCAGCTCCGTCTCGCTGGCGGAATTGACCTCCACCCGCCAGCCCCGCTTTTCCGCGTACATGGCGTACATCCGGGTGAGGGAGCGGGCAAACAGGGCGGATTCCTCCCCCCCCACCCCGGCCCGGATCTCCATAATGACGTTTTTGCCGTCGTTGGGGTCGCGGGGAAGGAGAAGCACCTTGATTTCACGCTCCAACCGCTCAATATCCCCTTTGGCCTGGGCCAGCTCAGCCTGGGCCAGCTCCTTCATCTCCGGGTCGGACAAAAGCTCCTCCGCCCCGGCCAGGTCGCTCCGGGCGCGGCACAGCGCCCGGTAGGCGGTGACCAGCGGCTCCAGCTCCTTCTGCTCCCGGTTGAGCCGGGAGACCAGCTCCGGGTCGGCATAGGTCTCGTTGGCGGCCAGGCGGGCCTCCAGCTCCTGGTAGCGCAGTTCAATATTTTTCAGGTTGTCTGTCATGGTTTCACCCAATTTTCAAGTTCTATCCCGGATTCACCGGTCAAAGAGGAAGGACTTCACCAGGGCCAGCGGCTCCCGGAAGAACATCTGCACCGCCGATGGCGCGTGGCTCACCGGCGCGGCCAGGGTGGAGACATACTGGTCGTGGTAAACCTCCCCTTCCAGCCTGCCGTCCCGCGCCCGGTCCCAGAGCAGCTCAATGCGGGCCAGGTGGAACCCGCTGGACACCAGCAGCACATCGTCCGTGAGGCTCCAGCCCTCCCGTTCCATAAGGTCAAAGGTGTAGTTGACGTTCTGCCAGGTATTCCGGGACTTGTCCTCCATATAGATATTCGCCCCGTCCACCCCGCGGGCAGTGAGGTAGTCGTACATCCCCTGGGCCTCGGAGAGGTGCTCGTCGTCCCCCTTGCCGCCGGTGACCACGATTTTGATGTCCGGGCACCCCTCCCAGTAGGCCAAAGCGGTGTCCAGGCGGTCCCTGAGCAGAACCGACGGGCCGTCCTTGCGCATTTGGCAGCCGAAAATGACCATGACCTCCGGCTGGGGGTTTTCCATGATCCTGTCCCGGCTGTGGGCGGCGATGACAAGCTCCAGGGCGCCCAACAGCACAAGGCCCAGCCCCAGCAGGGCCAGCAGCGCCGTCAGCCAGCATCTCCCTTTCCGCCGGGGGCTGTTCCCCCGGTAGCTTTTGTAGTTCATATCTCCCTGTTACCCCTTTGCTTCCTCCAGCTCCGCCGCCAGCCGCTCCCACTGGGCGTACAGGCGGGCCAGCTCGTCCTCCAGCTCCTCCCGCTCCTTGTACACCTCCTGGAGCTTCAGGTAGTCGGATGCGGCCTCCTCGGCCTCCTGGCTGAGCTCGTCCAGCCGTACCTCAGCCTTTTCCACCGCCCGCTCGGCGGCCCGGACCTGCTTTTCCAGTTCTTTCGTGCCGCCCGCTCGGCGGGGCTTGTCCTCTCTGGGTTTCTCCGGTTCGACAGCAACGGGCTTGGCGTTTTTCAGCTGCTCCTGCCGCTCCCGGAAGGCGCGGAATTCGCTGTAGGCGCCGTGGAAGTCGGTGATCTGGCCGTTTTCCAGCATCCACACCCGTGTGGCGAACTTCTCGATGAAGTAGCGGTCGTGGGAGACGAACAGCAGGTTGCCGCCGTACTCCTCCACCGCCTCCTCAATCCACTCCCGGGAGTCGATGTCCAGATGGTTGGTGGGCTCGTCCAGAATGAGCAGGTTGATCCGGCTGTCCATGAGCATACAAAGGCGCAGCCGGGACTGCTCCCCGCCGGACAGGGCGGACACCTCCTTGAACACGTCCTCCCCCCGGAACTTGAAGGCGGCCAGGCGGTCCCTCGCCTCCTGGGTGGTGCAGTTCTGGGCGTAGAGCATGGTGTCCACCAAGTTGCGGTCAGGCCGGTCAAAGCGGATGATCTGGGGCAGGTAGCCGGTGCGGACGGAGGGCCCCAGGTAGATGGAGCCGGAGTCCGGCACCTCCTCCCCCATGATGAGCTTGATGAAGGTGGATTTGCCGGTGCCGTTGTCCCCCAGCAGAGCAATCCGCTCGCCCCCCGCCACCTCCAGGTTAATGTGGTTGAACAGGGTGCGCGCCCCGAAGGATTTCTTTAGCTCGGTGACCACCAGAGCCTCGTCCCCGTGGAACTCCCGCTCGCCGAACCGGGTGGACAGCTTGCGTTCCTTTGCGGGCCTGTCGGTGGTGCGCATACGCTCGATGCGCCGCTCCATGTTGATGGCCCGTTTGTACTGCTTGTCGTTGCCTTTAAATGCCCACAGGCGCATCTGCTCCGCCGCGGCCTCCAGCTGGGCGATCTTGGCCTGCTCCTTCTCGTACTGCTTGAGCCGCTCCTGATACCGGCGCTCCTTTTCCTCCACATAGAAGGAGTAGTTGCCGGAGTAGAGCTCCGCCTTTCCGTCCTGGATTTCCGCCACCCGTTTGACCACTTTGTCCAAAAACCAGCGGTCGTGGGAGATGGCCAGCACCGTGCCCTTGAACCGCTCCAGATAGCCCTCCAGCCACTCGGTGGCGTTCAAATCCAGGTGGTTGGTGGGCTCGTCCAGCAGGAGGATGTCGGTGTCCTCCAATATGAGCCTTGCCAGGTTGATTCGGGTCTTTTCCCCGCCGGACAGCGCGTCAAAGGAGCGCGAGCGCATATCGGCCCCGATGCCCAGGCCGTTGCAAACCTTGTTCAGCCGAGTCTCGGCGTCGTATCCACCCCCGGCCTCAAAAGCGGCGGTGAGCTGGTCGTACCGGGCCATCACCTGGGGGTCGTCCCCGTCGGCCATTTTCGCCGTCAGCTCGGAAAGCTCCGCCTCCATGGCGTGGAGGGGGGCGAAGGCCGTGTCCAGCACATCCCGCACCGTATACCCTTCCGGGTATACCGGGATCTGGGAGATCAGCCCCAGCCGCTTGCCCGGGGCGATGGCAATGGTACCCTCGTCGGGGTAGATCTGCCCGGTCATCATGCGGAAAATGGTGGTCTTGCCCGCGCCGTTGCGGCCCAGCAGGCCCACCCGCTCCCCCTGGTCGATCTGGAGGGAGAAGCCGTCCAAAATTCGTTTGCCGACCTCGAACTCCTTGACCAGGCCGGTAAGCTGTATGTCAATCATGGGTAAATGTTCTCCTTAATATGGCGCGTCCGCGCCCGGCATCACTGCCCGGCATACCGATGCCCCAGGCGTCAATACACTTTCAGGAACGCCCTGCATCCGATGTCGGTATCCATCGCAAATCCCGCAGATTTATAAAACTGAATCGTCCTTTCGGTGTCATCGGTAAGCAGCATTTTTTGATATACGTTTTGATAGAGCGCAAGGAGCTTGGAAATCAATGCGGAACCGATGCCTTTGCGCTGGTATTCCGGGAAAACCAGGATATCCTGAATCACAACGATGGAATAGCCGTCGCCCACCGCCCGGATCACGCCCAGCAGCGTTTCACCGTCGTAAGCGCCCAGTGTTTTCAGGGAATGGGCGTACGCGTTTTTCAGCATGCCCGGGTTGCCGGTGTAATTTGTCCATCCCACGCTCTCATACAGGCGCAGAATCTCCGCTTCCCGGTATTCGGTATATTCCCTAATTGTAAATTCCATGCTGTCCCCCTCTTTTCTTCCCCCTATTGCGGCACGTTAGCCAGCAGATAGTCCACGATTTTTTCAAATGCCATGGATCGGGAGGCCTTTACCAGGATGGTCACCCCCGCCCGCACCTCCCGGGACAGGGCGTTTCTGGCCGCGTCCAGCGTGGGGAACCAGTCCGCCTGCCCAAGCCCGGCATCCCTGGCCCCCTCGGCCATGAACCGGGCCAGGTCGCCCACGGCGATGAGCCGGTCCGTCCCGGCTTGGGCGAAGTAGCCCCCCACCGCCCGGTGGAACTGCTCGGAGCCGGGGCCCAGCTCCTTCATGTCGCCCACCACCGCCACCTTCCGGCGGCCCTGGGCGTCCCCCAGCACGGCGGCGGCGGCCCGCATGGACTGGGGGTTGGCGTTGTAGGCATCGTTCAGAATCACGATATCACCCTTGCAGCGCACGATGTTCATCCGCATTTTGGTGGGCAGGAAGGCCCCGATGCCCCGGACGATCTCGTCGGGAGCCATGCCCAGCGCCTCGGCTGCGGCAGCGGCCATGAGGGTGGGATAGATCATGTGGCTGCCCAGGGCGGGGATGTTGGCCTCGAACTGACTGCGGGGGGTCTTGACCCGGCAGAACAGGTGGCCTGCGCCATCGCTAGAAAGATCCCGCGCGGTGTAGTCCAGCCCCTCGCCCTCCCCCACGAACACAGTGCGCTGGGCCAGGGTCCCCTCCAGGGCGGCCAGCAGGGGGTCGTCCCCGTTGAGGATAGCCAGCCCGTCCCGCTTCAGGTGGGGGAAGATCTCGCACTTGGCCTTAAAGATGTTCTCCCGGCTGCCCAGGTTCTCAATGTGGGCGTCGCCGATGTTGGTGATGAGGGCCATATCCGGCTCCACCAGCCGGGCCAGGTTGTCGATTTCCCCGGCGTGGTCCATGCCCAGCTCCACCACACACACCTCATGCTGCGCCTCCAGCCTGAGCAGGGTGAGGGGCACGCCGATGTCGTTGTTGAAATTCCCCTCCGTTTTGTGGACGCGGAACCTTGCCCCCAGCACCGCCGCCGTCATATCCTTGGTGGTGGTCTTCCCCACCGAGCCGGTGACGGCGATGAAGGGGATGGGGAAGAGCTTTTTGTAGTACCGGGCCAGCTCCCACAGGGCGCGCTGGGTGGAGCGCACCTTGATGTAAAACTTGCCGGGCAGATAGCTCTCCCGCTCCCGGGCGGTGAGGCAGCCCGCCGCCCCCGCCTCCAGCGCGGAATTGATGAAGGAGTGGCCGTCGAACCGCTCCCCCTCCAGGGGGATGAACAGGCAGCCGGGGGTGATATTCCGGCTGTCGGTGCTCACCTGGACGGCCTGGGCGTCCAGATCGTCAAAGTCCCCCAGCAGGGTGCCGTTCACCGCCTCCAGCAGCTGTCTCAGTGTCAGTGCCTCCATAATGATGGCGCTCCTCTCCTGAATCTCTCTCTTTTGATTATGTTCCGGCCTTTCTCGCCTTGAGCGACGCTTCAATGATCCGTTCGCACAGCTCGCCGTAGCCCATGCCCGCCGCCGCCGCCTCCTGGGGCAGCAGGCTGGTGGGGGTCATGCCGGGCAGGGTGTTGATCTCCAAAAACCAGGGGGTTCCGTCCTGGGTGACGATGAAGTCCGCCCGGGCGTACACGCTCAGCCCCAGAGCCCGGAATACCGCCAGCGCCGCTTCCCCCAGCCGCCGCTCCCACTCCGCCGGGACGGGAGCGGGGGTGATCTCCTCCGCCGCGCCGGGCTGGTACTTGTTCTCATAGTCGTAAAAGCCGGTCTTGGGGATGATCTCGATGGAGGGCAGGGCCCTGTCCTCCAAAATGCCCACCTGGATTTCCCGCCCGGCTATGTACTGCTCCACCACACACACACCGCCGTAGGCCAGGCACTGGATGAGGGCGCCGGACAGCTCCTCCCGCCGGTGGACGATAGACACCCCGATGGACGAGCCGGAGGCCGCCGGCTTGACCACGCAGGGGACGTCCAGCCGGGCGGACAGGGCGGGGATGTCCTCCGCTGTGTACTTCACCAGCTCCCACTTGGGGGTGGCCACCCCCAGGGGGGCCACCATGCGTTTGGTCAGATCCTTGTCCATAGCGATGGCGCTGCCCAGATGACCGGCCCCGGTGTAGGGGATGCCCATCAGGTCAAATGCTGCCTGCACCCGGCCGTCCTCCCCGCAGGCGCCGTGGAGGCCCAAAAACACCACGTCCGCCAGCCTGCACGCCTCCAGCACACCGGGGCCAAACTGGCTTTCGCCGCCTCCGGGCCGGGCGGCCTTTACCGCCGCCAGGTCCGGGGCCTGCCGCCCTATTTTCGTCAGCTCCGCCGGGATAGGGGCGGAAAACAGGGCCTGGGGGTCGCCCTCCGCGCCCAGGTACATATCAACCAGCGCAGCCTGGTGCCCCCGCTGGCGCAGGGCTGCGCACACCTTGCACCCGCTGGACAGGGACACGTTGCGCTCATCGCTGAGTCCCCCGGCCAAAACAACTATTTTCATAAAGCGTTCCTCCACAGCAAAGCAATTCCACACCTATTTTATGCTTGAATGCAAATTATACCACAACCTGCGGACAGAAACAAGGGGGCAGACGAAAGCCCCCGCGGAGCGGGGGCCTTGCCTACAGCAGGTTGGTGAGTGTGGGCAGCTCCGCCTCCACCAACAATCCCAGCTGGGTCAGCAGCCGGGCGTTGACGGCGGCGTATTCGGCGCTCTGCTTCTCGTTCCCCTCCAAAAAGGCCAGCGCCTCGTCCATGGAGATGAGGACGGCGTCGATGTCGGTGTGGCGCAGGGTGGTGTGGAGATAGCCCTCGTGGTCTGTCCAGAGCTCCTTGGCCTGGCGGGTGAGCAGGGCGGCCCCCGGCCAGTCCTCCTGCTCCGCGTGCCGCTGCGCCTGGGTGAGCAGGCCGGTGAGCTGGGCGGTGAAGCCGTCCAGATGCCAGACGTGCAGCCCGGACAAAAGGGCCAGCAGAACCACCAGCCCGATGGAGAGGTACAGCCGTCTCATGATTTCGCCTCCTTCTTGGGCACGCAGCAGGTGTTGCCCCCCTCGTCCACCGTGAGCAGGAAGGCCTGCCGGTGGGAGTGGAGCCCGTGGGCGGCCAGCTGCTTTTCCAGCCAGTTGTGTTCATACCCCGCCCCCCTCAGGTTGTGCTCCAGCAGCCGCCCGTCGCTGATGAGCACCACGGGCAGGCCTGCCTCCTGGGTTACCACCCCCATCTGGCCGGCGGTGGCGGGCTTGTCGGCGGCGTAGGGCAGCACCGACAGCTGGCCGTTGGTCTCCAGCAGGGCGAATTTGATGGATTTGAACTCGGCGTAGCCCTGTATGCGCAGCTCCTCCATCAGCTCGTCCAGGGTGAGCCGGTTCTTTTTCAGCTCCTCCTGCACCACCTGGCCGTTTTCCACCACCACCGAGGGCCGCCCGCACAGCAGGGCCCGGAAGCGGATGGACTTGGTGCACAGCGCCGAGAGGATGGAGGACAGGGCCAGCAGCACCACAATGGGGATCAGCCCCGACAGCAGGGGGATGCCGTTGTCCTGCATGGGGACGGAGGCCAGGTCGGCGATGATGAGGGTGAGCACCAGCTCGGAGGGCTCCAGCTGGCCGATCTGGTGCTTGCCCAGCAGGCGGATGCCCACGATGATGAACAGGTAGAGCGCTATGGTACGTATGAGGACGACAAACATGGTAACACCTCGTTTCCCTGATAATATGCGGAAAAAGTGGGGGAGATATTCTTGTGTTTTTTTAGAAAATGCGGTAAAATAGAAAACCGTTCCGGGACGGGGACATAGGGATACGGGAGGGGACCGCCATGCGCTACACCCGAATGAGATTTGATATCTGGCTTTGCCTGCTGCTAGCCTTCGCGGTCAGCCTGGGGGCGGTTAAGCTCACTGAGCTGGTCTTGCCCGGCCTGTACCAGCGGCATGTGGAGGAGCACACCGTGGCCGACGGCGACATCGGCGGCAAGGCGGGGCCGGAGGTATTCCGCGCCCAGAGCGTGGCTGACCTGCTCAGCCACGACACCTTCACCATCCTCTCCGACGGCATCGAGTACTGCAACCGGGGGGGCGGCTACTATGGGAACCACTATATGAACGCCGTCACCCTGCCCTCCGGGGAGCTGGTGGCCGCCGTCATCAACTCGGATAGCGTGCAAAGCGAGGGGGATTACTTCTCCGGCGTGAACACCCTGCCCGTGGGCCGGGTGGTATACGAAAACCTGGAGAACAGCGGGAGCTTCCTCCACCAGATCGAATACAGCGAGCCGCTGAGCCGCCACGATTTCTACATCGACATGCTGGGCGGGGGCGGCAAGGCGGCCCAGGGGGATTACACCCAGCGCTATACCGGCACGGTGCAGGTTATCACCATCCTGGTGTGCTTCCCCCTGTTCCACTCGCTGGGGGCCAAGCTGGGGCTGTTCCCCTTCTTTTTCGCCCCCCGGCCCAAGAAGGGGGAGGAGAAAACAAGCGAGTGGGACTGAGGCAATCCCCAAGCCGCCGGGGGCGGACAACATAACCACATGAGAAAAGGAGACCGGACCATGAAAACAGACCAGGTAAAGAAAATCAACTACGCGTATCTGCTCAGCTACAGTTTGATCCCCCTGGCCGTGGCGGCGCTGAGCCTGTTCATCGGCTACACCTTTTTCCGGGACGGCGGCACGGGGGCCGGGATCTGTATGTTTATCATCCCCTTCCTGGCCGTGCTCTGGTTGATCTTCGCCCCCAGGAACATCTACAGGCTGGGCAAGAAGCGGATGGTGAAGCAGCTGGACGAGATGGGCATCGACCGCCGCCAGATCTTTTACAGCGACGGCTGCGTGGTGTCCATGGACATCGCCAAGGGCAAGATCGGCCTGCTGTTCTTCTGGAACCCGTTCCAGGTCCAGGTGGCGCCGGCAAGCCGGGTGTCCAGGGCGTGGACGGACGACGGCGCGGGGGGCGCGGGCTTTATGCGGGGCACCAGCCGGGTGAGCTTCCTGTTTGAGCTGGACGGCATCAAGATCCGGGTGAATACCTTCATCTCCAACCAGCGCTGGAAGATGAACGACGAGAAGGTGCTGGAGGGCATATCCAAGGCGGACTTGTGGGTGCAGGTGCTGGAGCAGGCCCGGGCCCAGGGCGGGGGCGTGTGAGATGGGGCTGATCGACAAGTGGCTGCGGAAGTACCAGGACGACTGGTGCCGGGAGTGCGGCTGCGCCATGGAAAAGGCCCGCAAGCAGCTCTTCGCCATGCCCGGCGTGAGCGTAGGCCACTATACGGAGCACAAGGAGCCGGAGTTTTATCGGAAGAACCTGTATATTGTGGATAAAAAGGCGGATATCCCCCCGGGCATGTACGCCTGCGGGGCCATCCAGTACCGCTGCCCCGAGTGCGCCAGGCGGGTCACGGTGCTGGATCCCTTCCTCCCGGTGCGGGACGAGGAGAAGCACGAGGGTTCCGTGGTGTTCCGGGGCGGCGAGCTGGACGACTTCCTGTGGCAGTGACGGGAACCCGTTTCACGTGAAACGCTTGTTTGAATCAGTGGAAGAGGAGGAGGGGCGGCCATGTCCCATCAGACTGTGATCGTGCTGGATTTCGGCGGGCAGTATAACCAGCTCATCGCCCGGCGGGTGCGGGAGTGCGGGGTGTACTGCGAGGTAAAGCCCTATACCACCCCGCTGGAAGAGCTGCGGGCCATGGGGCCCATCGGCATTATCTTCACCGGGGGGCCCAATTCGGTGTATCTGGACGGCGCGCCCAAGGTGGACCCGGAAATCTTTACCTGGGGGGTGCCCATCCTGGGCATCTGTTACGGCTGCCAGCTGATGGCCCATCTGCTGGGCGGCCGGGTCGCCGCCGCCCAGGACGATTCCGCCCGGGAGTACGGCAAGACGGAGACCCATTTTGACGCCGGGTGCAAACTGTTCCGGGGGCTGCCCGAAACCGGCGTCACATGGATGAGCCACGGAGACTACATGGAAAAAGTACCCGAGGGGTTCACGCTGGCCGCCTGGTCCGCCGCCTGCCCCAACGTGGCCATTGCCGACAAGGACCGGGGCTTCTACGGCGTCCAGTTCCACCCGGAGGTGAACCACACCGAACACGGGACGGACATGCTCCGCCGTTTTCTCTACGATGTGTGCCGCGCGGCCGGGGACTGGACCATGGGCGACTACAAGCGCGCCGCCGTCCAGGCCCTGCGGGACAAAATCGGGGATGGGAAGGTGCTGCTGGCCCTGAGCGGTGGGGTGGACTCGTCGGTGGCGGCGGCCCTGCTGGCCGAGGCGGTGGGTGAGCAGCTCACCTGCGTGTTTGTGGATCACGGCCTCATGCGCAAAAACGAGGGGGACGAGGTGGAACATGCCTTCTCCAGGCGGGCCATGAACTTTGTCCGGGTGGACGCGGCGGAGCGGTTCCTCGCCAAGCTGGCGGGGGTGGACGAGCCTGAGCACAAGCGGAAGATCATCGGCGGGGAGTTCATTCGGGTATTTGAGGATGAGGCCCGAAAGGTGGGCGCGGTGGACTTCCTGGCCCAGGGCACCATCTACCCAGACGTGATCGAGTCCGGCGCGGGGGACGCCGCCGTCATCAAAAGCCACCACAACGTGGGCGGCCTGCCCGACCATGTGGATTTCAAGGAGATTGTGGAGCCCCTGCGGCTGCTGTTCAAGGACGAGGTGCGCCAGCTGGGCCGGGAGTTGGGCCTGCCGGAGCACCTGGTGGCCCGCCAGCCCTTCCCCGGGCCGGGGCTTGCCATCCGGGTGGTGGGCGAGGTGACCCGGGAAAAGCTGGAGCTACTCCGGGAAGCGGACGCCATCTTCCGGGAGGAGATGGCAAAGGCCGGGGAGGACCGGCGGCTGAGCCAGTTTTTCGCCGCCCTGACCAACATGCGCTCGGTGGGGGTGATGGGGGACGGACGGACCTACGACTACGCCGTGGCCCTGCGGGCGGTGACCACCGACGACTTCATGACAGCGGACTGGTCCCGCATCCCTTACGAGCTGCTGGACCGGGTGAGCGTGCGCATTGTCAACGAGGTCAAGGGGGTCAACCGGGTGGTGTACGATATCACGTCGAAGCCGCCGGCTACGGTGGAATTTGAATAAGCCCAGAGGGGAGATGCTGATATGGGGACGACCATGGCGTATTACTACATTAAAAACGATGGCTTTGACCGGGAAGGGCTCCAGGCGGCACTGGGCAGTCTTTCCGGGAGGGAGAGTGCCTCAGCGAAATTTGAGAAGATGATGATAGGGCTTGTGGGCGAGGAGATGTTCCGGCAGGCCCAGCAGCAGGTCCAGGCAACGCAGCAGCATTTTGACAGCGTTTTTGGCGCACGGCCCAAACTCCCCTCGCCCATGGTGGCCTACCGCCCGGACGCGGCGTGGCTGCCCTTTTTTGACGTGGACGTCTGCGAGGGCTACAACGCCACCAGCCGGGACGCCCGGAAGCTGTCCAAAGTGTTCGGCGCGCCGGTGCTGGCCTTCTCCATTTTTGACAGCGACATTCTCATGGTGTCGTACTGCGACGCGGCGAAGGGCGTGAGGTACGACTGCGCCAGGCCGAACATGGAGGGAATGGAGGAATATGATACGCAGACGTTCCGAAACGAGCGCCCGGCGTTTCTGCTGGAGCTGTGCCCCGCGTTGACGCGGGAGAAGTTGACGGAAATCTGGGAAGGGGACGAGGTGTTCGCCGACGATCGGATGGATAAGCTGGGAGAGGTCCTCGGGTTATCGCCCGTCAGCGGAATGATCCCGGAGGGGTTTGAAGTAATTGCGGTAGATTAAGACGCCTCTGGTCAACTGTTTTCTCTCCGCCGAAAGCGGGATGAAAACCCCGAAAACGAACAAGAAAGGGAGACAAAGCATGAATACAAACGTAAGGCCCGCCGACATGAAACGGATCAACACCCCCGAGCTGGCCCAGGCTTTCATCGACGAACAGGTGAAGGCCGTCCGGGAACAGGTGGGGGATAAAAAGGTACTGCTGGCACTCAGCGGCGGGGTGGACTCGTCGGTGGTGGCGGCCCTGCTGATTAAAGCAATCGGCAGGCAGCTGGTATGCGTCCACGTGAACCACGGCCTCATGCGCAAGGGGGAAAGCGAGCAGGTTATCGAGGTGTTCCAAAACCAGATGGACGCCAATCTCATCTATGTGGACGCCACAGACCGCTTCCTGGCGCTCCTGGCCGGGGTGGACGAGCCGGAGCAGAAACGGAAAATCATCGGCGGCGAATTTATTAAGGTGTTTGAGGAGGAGGCCCGGAAGCTGGAGGGCATCGACTTTCTGGCCCAGGGGACGATTTACCCCGACATCCTGGAGAGCGACGGCGTAAAAGCCCACCACAACGTGGGCGGCCTGCCCGACGACTTTGATTTCCAGTTGGTAGAGCCGGTGCGGCTGCTGTTCAAGGATGAGGTGCGCTGTGTGGGCCACGCCCTGGGCCTCCCCGCCTCCATGGTGGAGCGGCAGCCCTTCCCCGGCCCCGGGCTGGGGGTGCGGTGCCTGGGAGCAATCACCCGGGACCGTCTGGCCGCCCTGCGGGAATCGGACGCGATTTTGCGGGAAGAGTTTGCCGCCGCCGGGCTTGCGGACAGGGTGTGGCAGTTTTTCACGGTGGTGCCGGATTTCCGCTCTACCGGCGTGCGGGACGGGAAACGGGCCTTTGACTGGCCCGTGATTATCCGGGCGGTGAACACGCTGGACGCTATGACCGCCACTGTGCCAGAGATTGACTGGGCGGTGCTCAAAAAGATTACCGCGCGGATCCTGGCGGAGGTGCCGGGTGTGTGCCGGGTGCTGTATGACCTGACGCCTAAACCGATGGGGACGATTGAGTGGGAATGAGTTTTTGAAGTCCTGAACCCGTTGCGGCACAACGAATAGACGGTTTTGCGCTCCTCTTTTGATAACGATTTGATAACGCTCCCCATAGGCCGTATCATTCTGTATCCCCGGTGGATTGCAGGTGAAAAGTGTTCCTTTGCGGCTTGTGGGTGACAAAATCCATATTAGAAAGCCCTTACCGATGGCAACGTCGGTAAGGGCTTTTTGCTGTCTGTCAGTCTTTGCCCAGCCTGTTATTGAAAGCTGCTGTCAGGACGTCGCTCAATTCCTTGGACGGGACTTTGACCCATTTCCGGGCGGTGTCGTATTTGGGGTAATTGTAACGCCAGCGGTCATAGTCCTCCCTGGTGATCTCCCCGGCCTTGCGCATAAGGAGCAGAGCATCTTATGCAGGCGGGCGGCCTGCTCTACCCCTTTGACTGCGGTTTGTCCTGCACCAGCTTCCTCCCTCCCGTGCTCAAAAAATAATCAACCAGAAATATTTATATTTTTTTGAATAATTTGATTGCATCTTTACGCACGTTGTGATATGATTGGCTTGAAGGGTGGTAAAAGCATGATAAAGGCGGTCATTTTTGATGTGGATGGTGTTCTGGTGGACAGCGAACCCCGCTACGCGTCGCTTAGGCTTTTTGTCAAGAGGAACTTTTCAAGGGATGGGAAAAATCAGGCGGGAAACGCCCCGTGGACGGTTAAAAGCCGTTTTCGGGGGTGGATAGTATAAACCCTTTGCCTCGCCCCGCGCCGGGGCTTGGAGCGCACCAGGAAGCCCGTATTCATGGGCGTTTGGGGACTGGGCCGCAAGCCTAAATGTCCACGCCCGCCGGTTACGCACTTGCCTTTATCCTGTTCTTTGGGAGAGGCCGGGGGCGCGGGGGCAGAGCCACCGCAAAACCTACCGTCAGCCGCCGCAGTAGTGCAGACGGTTTTGCCGTTAAAATGAAGCGGACGAAAGCGGGGGGCAGGATTGTCAAATCCTGTTCCCCGTTTTCGGCGGCGAAATGGCAACGGCAAAAATCCAGACGGTCAAGGGTTCAAGAGTGGAGATTTTTTGCGGAGCAAAAAATACTACTCGTCCCTTGACCGTCTGGATAGGCGGAACGGAGATAGAACGGGGATTGTTTTCAACGGGGAAGATGTGCTATACTTGGGTTCGTAAGCTAATCAACAAATATGGATTGAAGGGAAGCTATCAAATGAATTTTATTGATAAGGCATTTGATAACAATTTGCATGGCGATGATTTTTTACAAGCAATGGCCGAAATTTATTCGGAGAGTGAAGTTCGGCAAATGTTAAATCATTATCCGCAATTTGTAAAAGATATAATTCTTATCATTGACTATGATACAGCGATACAGATGGACGGATTAGGCGAAGTGATATGTGGCGGCTTAGAGAAAGAATTGCCGGAAATTTTACAAGCACTGGATAATTGTGGTGCAGGATATGAGGCAGATATATTGCGTAAAGCAAAGGCCATGACGCAAGAAAAATTTGAAGAAGAATATGCCAATCTTTATAGTGAATTAGCCATAAATAATGATTATGATGGCTTTTGGGATTTGGTAAGACGCTATATTGATACCTCATTGCAGGTATAAAACTTCCCATTTATTGAGCAGACGAAAAACAGGACAGCATTGGCAATCCCGCCGCCCTGTCCGTTACCGCTCCATATCCTGCGCCCTGCGGGGTTGCTCCCGCTGTTCCTGCCGCAAGATGTTGTAAACGCTCCTGCGGATTTGCTCGG
>CATABD010000070.1 GCA_949494735.1 uncultured Oscillospiraceae bacterium | reverse complement strand
GATATAGTCAATGGCCTCCTGGGGAATGGTAAAGGCCGAAGCCTTTTCCGCTTCGGCCTGTTCAATGAAAGAGATTTGCTCCGCTTCGCTGGGGAGGGGGCGCTCATCCGGGGCAAGCCATTGGTCAAGCAGGATCATCCCGTAAATGGAGTCAGCCACGGTTGGCCAGCGCATGAACACCTCCCTCTCACGGGAGAGGTACGCCCCGCGCCAGAGGGTCAGCACATCGTCCCACGCCCGATACCCGGCCCGCTGTCCATTGGACAGGATCATCTCAACGTAGGTGTTATTGAAAAAGGACTTGATAAAATCGCCGCGCTCCCTGCCGTCCGAGTGTTCGGCAAAGAATGCGGCGATTTCCGTTCTGTGGTCTTTCAGGGCGTCGCAGGTGCGGAGCAATTCGCTTTTTTCGCCGTCCTGGTAATAGTAGTCCATGTCAGAACGGGCGTTAAAGTCGTGATGCCTGACTTCAAGCCCGGTCGGGCCAGCCGTTGACGGGGCGGGCGGGGGCTGCTGTTCTTCCCCTGCGGGGAGGGTGCCGCTTACACGTCGGTGTAGATCAGCTCCGCCAGTGCCACTTCCTCCGCCGCTGCCCGGATGTTGTTCATCAGGCCCACCCACTTCATTTCGTCGGACGCTTTCAGTTCTTCCGTCACGCCCTGTTCCCGCGCCATTTGCGCCGTCAGCCGCTCCACCATCTCGGTGGCCTCCCGGTCGATCTTCTCCAGATGGGCGTTCAGTCTGCCGCTCAACTGCATCCCCGTGTAGTAGCCGTTCCTGTGGCTTTTGAGGTAACTGCGCCGCAGCATCCCATATTTTCCCACCTTCGGAGCCTCCGGCGCTTCCAGGTTGGGCAGGCGGTAGTCGCCCTCTGTCCGATACGTCAGTTCCATGTTCAACGCTCCTTTCACGTTTTACTCTGCCGTCATTATACCGCCTGTCGGCGTCCCCGGCAAATGTGCGATTTTGCTCTTGTTCCTCCCGGTACAGATTCCGTACCGTGCTGGCAATTTCCCGCAAAGGCATTTCGGAAATGTCGCTGACAGCGCCGCCCAGGATGGACAGGGTTTCCGGGGTATTGAAGTCGTAGATATGGGCAAAATCCTCGCCGCTGAAATAGTCCTGGGGGTCGATGCCGCAACGGGTCAGCATGATATAGGCCACGCTGTTTTCCAGCAGGCCCTTGAACCACTGCTCCGTGTTGAGGTCGTCCAGTTCTTCCAGCAGACTGCCCTCTTTGACGCGACACAGCTCGGTGAAGTAGTCGCCAAAGTTGTCCTCCACGATGACCTTCGCCGTTTGCAGCAGGCACTCGGCAAAGTCGGACTTGTCGGCAAACTCGCCGTAGCTGTTCTCCAGCGCCTCCAACACCGGCCCCTCATACTGCGGCTTCATCCGCCAGATGGGGATGGTGCGCCCCTCCCGGCTGTTGGTGTCGGACATATCAAAGACGTGCCGCAGCTTGTAGCCTCGGTCGGTGTCCACCAGCAGGGCGATCCCCGTGGTGCCTCGGTTCACCCACCGCCCGTACTTGTTCCAGAACTCGATTTCAGCGCAGGCGGTGGCGTCCGGCTTTTGGGCGTAAATCAAAAGCTGGTCGCGGAAATTGTACTTGAAGTTGTGGGCGGCGGTGGTCAGGAACGCCATATAGTTCCCGCTGTTGGCTGATATTTCATGGGCTTTTTCTGCCGCGAGCTGGATAATGGATTCCAATTTTTTAGCCACGATTTATCCCTCCTTTTCTTCATAAGATTTCAGCAGCCCCTTTGTGGCGGCGGCAATTTTGGAAATGCGCCCGGTGAGCTGGGCAACGGTGGCCCTGACCTCCGACTGCCGCGCCGCGTAGATGTAGCCGGTGGCGTCGCTGCAAATGGGGTGGCCGTCACAGCGCAGGCGGTTGACGGCCCGCCGCAGTTCCGTCCCCTTGACGTGGAACGCGGCCTCCAACTCCTTGCTGGAGGCCGCGCTTTCCTGTCCACGGCGGTATTTCTTCAGGTATTCGCACAGGGCCTTGTCAATGGGCGCGCCCTTCACCGGGCATCACCCCTGTCCCGGTGCCTGGGCTTGATAGGCTGGCCCTGCTCGTCGTAATTCTTCGGGTCGGCGGCGGGAGAGGCCCAGCCCTGCGTAGCGCCGCCCTGCATCGCCGCCGCCTGTGCCTTGGTGACACCCAACTCGCCGTTCAGCTCGTCAACCAGCTTCTGGCTGGTGCGGCCCTTTGTCGCAAAGGACGCAGAGCGGTAGCCGTCAAAGCCTCGCTCAAACATCACGATGGCCCGCTTTTCGGGCACCTTACCGTAGCATACAAACGGCAGCGAACTTCGGAGGGGGATAACGGAGTTACCGTTCCGCTCCATGATTTCGGCAAACTGGCAGATATGGTAGAGTTCGCTGCCGATTTCAACGTGGCAGTCGTCGATATAGCGGCACACCCGGTCAAACACTTGCCCATCAAACCGCCTGATCCGCACCTTGTCGCCGTCGGCGATCCTGAACTTTTCCTTATAGTGCGGGGTGATGAAACGGATGCCTTTTTCAGCGTGTTTCATGTGGCTGTCAAGCCAGTCCCGGCGATAGCAGCAGATGGACAGGTTTTCCTCCCCTTTGCAGGGATTCAGCCTTATCAGGTAGGAATACTGCGCTGTGTCGGCCCGGAAGCCGAACGCAAAACCGTTGTTGAAGCCGCTCTCCGGGTGCGTCTGGCAGAAGTCCCGCATGGCGTCGCTGTCTTTCAGAAAACCGCCGTACTGTTCGTCATGAATGAGGGCATCCATAACGCCCGCTAACTCCTGCTGAAATTCCTCGGTGTTCAGACCTTCCCGGCCACTGCTCCATTTAGGGAAAGCACCTTTGCCGTCCTCGCTCATGCCAGTCTGTAAGCAACCGATATACCCCATCTGGCCCTCGATTTGCATACTCTGGCCGGTGGTGTAAAGCCGCTCCGCAGGGGTCGCGGTCTGAAATGTCAATTCCATCAATGTCACACTCCTTTTGCTTGCTCAAAAAAAGACCACCACTTGTCCTCCCGCACCTGAAAAGCGTCGCCTAATTGGATGGTGCCGGGGAAGTTTGTCTGGGTGGTCTTGATGGCGTATTTGTCGATCTCGGTGGCGTAGTAGCGGAGAATGGTGGCCCCCAGCTTATCCAGGGCCAGGTGTCCGCAGCTCATGCCGTCGTACATGGACAGCACTTCCAGCGGTTCGGCGGTGATGCCGGGGCAGTAGGAGAGGATATGGGCGATTACGTCCACCGTCCAGCCGTTGCCCAGCATTTTATACGCCTGGGTGTCGCTGACCGGGAACACAAAGCCCTCCGGCACCGTTTGGAGGCGCATACACTCCCGCACCGTCAGCTTGCGGATGATATAGTAGCCGTCCATCAGCTTGATGGGGTACTGCTGGCCCTTTATCGTGATCTGGCCGTCCCGGACTTCGTAGATGGGCCTGTCCAGCGTCCCGCAGTATTGATAATACTGGCAGGAGGTGGTCAGGCAATTCGCCTTTTCCCTCATGGCGCGGCCCCTGCGGGTCTTACTGTTGGGCATGGTCAGGTCAACGCACTCGCCGGGGAGGATGTCGGTGTAGCCTTTGGCGGTGGCCTCCGCCACCCGCAGGGCGGGACAGTCGGTGGGGACGGTGTAAAGCCCGGTTTTCGCCCCGACCCCGCCGCCGTTCTCGCACAGGGTCTTGCTCTTGCCGACCGCTGAATATACTCTGTGTTCCTGGCCCTCGGAGCCGGTGCCGCTCTCTATGGTGCCCACGCGGATGGGTGTAGCCACACAGGTCTTGCGGTCTACGGTATTGCCCACCATATTGCGGATGCCGTCTTTATAGTAGGTGGCCCGCAGGCATTGGGCCTTCCCGTCTGTGGTGACGTTTACCGGCTCTATTGCCATAGGCGCGGGGAAGTGCCCGCCGCCCAGGGCGTTCACGGCACTGGCCCTGCTGTAATTCGCTTTCAGCGTGTAGCCCTTTTCATGGAGCGGCAGGCCGCTCTCCAGAACGTCCAACAGGATAAGGCCCCGATTCTCCGGCAGCTCCACGCCGGGGATGTTCGTCCAGTATAGCCGCTGACGGCTTTGGGCGGACACAAGGGCGGAGTTTATCAAAATGGGTTCCACGCCCAGCTCCGCCGTGATCTGTGCCCGTATCGCCGGGGCCATGCTCTTGTTGTTTTCGTATAAATAGAAGTCCGGCCCATACCGCTCCCTGGCGATCAGATAGTTGCGAAACAGCTCCCAGCCCAGGCCCTCCGGCTTTGTTTCCCGGTTCCGGGTCTGCGCTATGCTCCAATGGGTGCAGGGGGAGCCGCCCAGCAGAAGTTTCATCGGCTGTCACGCCCCTGTTCCAGCGCCCGCTCCCGCTGGATGACCTGCAAATGGTCTTTTGCCCACTGTGGCAGACACTCCGGCCTGACCTCGCCCAAAACGTCCCTGCGCTCCCACCGGCCATCCCTGTGGCCCGTGAACACGTTAATGCCATAGACCGATGTGCCTCGTGAATAGCCCCGCGCCCCGCTGCCATTCGTCACAAGGATAAGCTGGCAGTCTGCCCGACGGTACTCATAGCGGAGAGAACTTGGCTTGACTGCCACCACCTTGCCAGTGATGTCGTCGCTGTCGTTCAGCGGAAAACACTGTTCGCCGTTCAGCAAGTCCAGCGGGATGTGGAGGGTATTGCGCTGGGCTTGCAGCGCCGCCACCTGTCCTTTCAGCCTGTCCGTGTAAAGCTCCATGATCTCCAGGTAGTCGTCACTTGCCATCGCTTCGGTGTAATACTCGCTCATCCCGTCCTGGGTGCAGAAGCAGCACATGAACTCCTGCTCTGGGCTGACGCCCACCACCACCTCACGCGCCCCGATCTGGAGCGAGTGGATGACCTCAAAATTTTCAATCATCCGCTTTTCGTCCGGCATTACCGTCACCTCTCCCGGTCATCACGCGGCTTGCGCTTCTTCTGGCGGGCCTTTTCCTCTTGCTCCTTCACATGATCTGCCAGGGACTTGGCGGGCTTATCGTCAAACGAGATCATAATGTTTTGCGGCGGAACGCCCCGCAGCATCCCGGACAGCTCCTTATCCATGTCTTTTCCTTTATCCATGATTATCGCTCCCCTCTGACAGAAAGGTCGATTTGCCTGTCCTCGTTGGCAAATCGACCTTCTAACTGTTCCACTGTCCAATTTTTTGTGAATTGCCCCAGGGGGTTGTGACCAAACTGCGCGATAGCCCGTCTGTCCATCTCCCGGAGCCGCGCCCATAATTCAGGGTGATGGGCACGCAGTTTTTTCAGCTCCCCGATTCGTTGGAGGGGACAGCACCAGCAGGAACAGCGGTTGTATATCCGATACAGACCGCCCCAATCAAAGCCCCGGTCATAGCTGATCCGCAAGGCTTCGGCTTCGGTGATGCCCCAATCCACCAGGGGATATTGGTCGTCCTTGATGCGCTTCGGCTCGTCGGCGGCGATCCCGACATAGTGCAGGGCGTTCCGCTCTTTTTTCAGCCGGTTTACCTCTTTGTTGATAAGGTGCGTTTTTAACTGGCCCGTACACCAGCGTACACGGACACCGGGCCAGCCGTTTCCATAGAGGGGCACTCCCAGCCGTTGGCGGTTCTCAATGCTGGACTGCTTCACCTTCGGCTCGTCAAACATCAGCCATTCAAAGCCCCTGGGATGCCGCAGGGTGGTGATGTGGATGCCGCGCTCCCGGTAGAGCAGGCCGTCCAGCTTTTGCATATGCTCATACATCTCCGGGAACTCCATGCCGGTATCGGCGGTCAGCACTACGTCAATAGGCATATCCCGTTCGATCATCAGCAGAAGCATGGCTGTCGAGTCCTTGCCACCTGAGCAGGAGACAGCGTGGAAATTGCCCTCTATGGGTTTCTTGCCGTCAGCGTTCATGCTCCCGCCCCCTCTCCCGGTCAGGCGGTTCCTCGTAAAGCCGCAAACTGTACTTAATGCTCAATGTTGGTTCCTCCTTGTCCAAAAATTTACACCGCCCCATGTCCAGCAGACAAAGAGCGGTGTATGTACGATATATATGGAGGAACGTGGTTTTATCAGGCCATCAGTTTTATCAGAAGCTCGTTCACTGGCCCAGCGTCCCGGCCCTGGGCGGTCAGCTTGTTCCGCCAGTCCATCAGGTACTTCCGCACAAGCCGGTATTCCTTATCCGTCAATTCAAGATAGACCTTCTTTTCCCGTTTGAACATTTGAAACAGCTCCTTTCCTTATCCCCATAGTACAGGAAAAAGCAAGCGGTTTCAAATGTGCGAATGGGTATGTAAGTGGCCCGCTGTGCGGGCCACGGGGATGGTGCTTAATACCCCGTCCGGGGCAGGGGCTTGGAGGGGGCGTAGACCTTCGTTACCCAGCGGGTGGTCGCCATGATCCACTGGCCGTTGTAGACGCCGCCCACGTCCGCCTGGTTCACAAACTGACTGCCGCCCTTGGCCCAGGACACAACGGTGCAGTCAATTTTGGGGGCTTCCACCTGCCGGAAGTTGGCGGGCACGACGCCGAACACGAACATCACTTCTGTGACGTACTCGTTGGACGCCAGCCGCAGGGCCACGGGGGACGCCTCCAGCACATAGTTCTGCTGGGTGTTCAGGCTGTCCGCCAGCACACGGTAGTCGGCCCCGGAGAGATTGGTCTTGTAAACGATCTTGTAGCTGCCAGCGGCGTTGTAGGTGCCGGTGGTGATCTGCGCCAGCCGAACCGCCTCCACGGGCAGGGTATCCCTCCAATAGAAGGACGTGAGCGCCGTGGTGGAGTTGTTGGCGATGTTGGAGAAGGTGTAACGGATATTCTGTCCGGGCATGACCTCTTTATAGCCGGATTTCTCAATGGCTACGTTGGTGTAAAGGCTCTTGTTGGTCATGGCCGCTTTGACGATCTGCCCAGCGTGTTCGATCTCCACGTCGATGGGGGTCTTGTCCAGGGCGTAAAAGTCAGCCACCTTGGATTCCACCACCTTGTACCGGCCCAGGGGCAGGGGCTTGGACACAGCCACGCCGTTCTTGTCGGTGCGGATGGTGTCAACAAGGTTGCCGGTGCGGTAGTGGTAGATTTCAAAGACGGTGCCGGGGATGGGGGTGCCAGCGGGCCAGCCGTTCATACTGTTGTAGTCGGCGCTGGTCTTGGTGATCTGGATTTGCCCTGTGACAGCGGTGTTCTTCCAGGTGATGGTGGTGCAGCCGCCGTACTCCACATAAATGGTCTTGGGCTGGGTGTCCAGGATATAGCCCTCGGCGCACTCAATTTCCCGGATGGTGTATCTGCCGTCCTCCAACTCCTTGTCGATATACACATACCCCTCGTTGTCGCTTTCGTAGGTGCCGATGGGGTTGCCCTTGGCGTCGGAAAGCAGGAACTTCACGCCATAAATCCCCTTGCCGGTCACGCTGTCGATTTTGTGAATGAGGGCGCTCCCGGCCTGCCGGTTGGTGATCTCCAGCGTGGCGGTGCTACCGTCCTTCACCTCGATCTGATGGGGCGTATCATCCAGCTTATAGCCCTTGGCGGCTTTCAGCTCCACCACCTGATACCAGCCCTTTTCCGCTTCGGGCAGGGAAATAACGCCGGAGCGGTCGGTGGTGTAGGTGCCCACGATCTCGCCGTTGAGCTTGCGGATTTCAAACTGTACGCCGCTGATCCGCTCCCCGGTTTCCTCGTCCTTTTTGATGATGGTCAAACCGCCCACCTTCGTGTTATACACGGTGATGGTCTGCGTATCGGTGGGGTTCACCTTGACCGTCTGCGTCCTGGTGCCCTCGTCCATCACATATCCGGGCAAAGGCTTGGTTTCCGTGATGACCAGGGTGCCCACAACGCCGGAAATGCGGATTTCGCCGTTGGCGTCGGTCTTGTAAAGGCCCTTGCTGGACAGGTGGCCGTAGTCGTCGTCCAGGTAGGAGCCGTCCGCATAGGTGATCTGGAACTCCACCCCGGCCAGGGGTTTGCCGGTCTGCTTGTCCAGCTTCTTCACCACGATGCAGCCTTGCTTGGCGTTGTAAAAACGGAGGGTCTGGACTTCGCCGGACTTGATAAGGATGGACTTGGGCTGGCCGTCCAGCACATAGCCCTCCAATGCCTTGACCTCCCGTGCGGTGACGGTGGTGCCAGGGGTCAGGTCGTTCAGGACGATGCGCCCATTCTCGTCGGTGATGAACTCGCCGTTGGAGTTGCCCACCACCGCGCCGGAGCTGTCGGTAACAAGGAACGTAACGCCTTTCAGCGGTGTAGTGGTGCCCTCAATATACTTCTCGATCACAAGAGTGGTGCTGGGGGTGTTGGTGAAGTGGAGGGTCTGCGTGTCGTTGGGGTTCACTACCACCGTCTGCGTCCGGGTGGCCTCGTCGATGGTGTAGCCGGGGATGGTGGCCGTTTCCGTCACCACCAGCGTCCCCACCACGCCGTTGATGGTGATTTTGCCGTCCTTGTCGGTGAAATACAGGCCGTTGCTGCTGATCTGTCCGTTTTCAGCCGGTACGAACTCGCCCGTGGAGGTGGTCACCTTGAAGGTGACGCCTTGCAAGGGCTTCCCGGTGAGGGAATCCCGTTTGTCGATGACCAGCGTACCGGCCTTGGAGTTTTTCACGATGACGGTCTGCGTGTCGCCGCCCTGCCCGATGACAACATTGGTGCTGGCGGTGTCCATGACATACCCGGTGGGGGCCTTGATTTCAGTCAGGACGTAAGCGCCGGGGGCAAGGTTGGTGATCTTGATTTCTCCCTGGGCGTCGGTGGTGAAGATTCCATTTTGGGTCAGCGTGGACGTGCCGATCACGCCGTCCAGCCCTACCTCACAGCCTGCCGCCGTGGTCACGCGGAACTCCGCGCCGGGGAGGGGCTGGCCGGTGGCGCTGTCCCGCTTCTGGATAATGATGGCCCCTTTCGGCTGGTTTTTGAACGTCAGGCTGACGGTACGGCCCTCCTTGATCTGGACGGTCTGGCTCTGCGTGTCCAGAATAAAGCCAGCGGGGGCGCGGGTTTCCGTCACTACCACGCTCTTGCCGGGGGTCAGGCCGGTGATGCGGATTTCGCCGTTTTCATCGGTTCTGAAAACGCCGTTGCTGTCGCCCACAACGGTGCCGTCCGCATACAAAACCTTAAACTCGGCGTTCTGCAAGGTGACGGAGGGGTTCACCGAACAGACCTTGCGGATAAGCAAAATTCCGTCCGGGGCGTTGGAAAATCTGACAGTGACAACGCTCTGCTCCCCACTGTCAGCCAGCATGATGGTTTCGGAGGACTGGATAATGTTGTACCCGTCCGCAGCGTCTACTTCCTCCAGCACATACGCGCCGGGGTTGAGGCCCGTCCACATGGCGGTGCCGTTCTTCCCGGTAACTTTGGTGCCGATGACGGTGCCTCCTGTGCCGCTGGTGCCGCCCAAATACCGCAGTTGGAACGTGCAGCCGGGGAGGGCTGCGCCGGTCACGCTGTCATATTTCTCAACGATCACAGCATTTTTCGGCACATTTTCAAACGTGATAACCTTGCTCTCGCCGCCCTTGATATAAAATTCCTGGGTGGCGGGTTCCTTGATGGTGTACCCAGCGGCGGGGGCCAGCTCCGTCACCTTATACCAGCCGTCCCGCAGCAGGTCAACAAAGAACTGGCCGTTCTCGTCGGAGAAGAAGGTGCCCAGGCTGTTCAGCTCCCCGGTGGTCGTGTTGTTGGAGCCGTACCAAACCTCGAACTTGGCCCCCTTGATGGGACTGCCGGTGATGCTGTCTACCTTGTTTACGGTCAGGGTGGGCTTCTTGTGGTTCTCAAAATAAATGGTGTGGTCGCGGTTGGGGTACAGCGTCACAAGCTGGCTGGGGGCGTCCATGAGCCAGGGCGCGGGAACGGACTTCTCGCTTACCTCATACACTCCGGGCAGGAGGTTGGACAGGGTGGCCCTGCCGTTGGCGTCTGTCTTGATCTCGTCTACACTGTGGCCGTCCGCCGCCCGAATGGTGAAAACGGTGTCCGCAATAGGCTTGCCGGTGTCGGCGTCCTTTTTGTAGACGATCAGGTTGGGCCGCTTCTGATTTTCAATGGTGATGGTGCTGGTCTGGCCGGGGAACAGCTCCACATGGTATTCCTGGAGGTCAAGAATGTGGTCGGCAACGGTGGCCGTTTCCTTGATGGAGTACACGCCCGGTTCCAGGTTGGCGATGTTGATCTCGCCGTCCTGGTCGGTGATACGGTCAAGGTAGTGGGTGCCGTCCTCAATCCGGGCGATGCGGAAATGGACGCCGCCCAGCCGGGTGCCGTCCGAGCTGGTCTTGATAAGCCGCAGGGAGGGCTTGGGTGTGTTGGTGAACACAAAATTGGCGTTTTCGTCCGGGTTGACTTGAACGACACGAACAGCATCGTCGATCAGATAGCCGTCCGGGGCCTCCAGCTCCCGCACTTCGTATGCGCCGGGGGTCAGCTTGGAGAGGTCGATTTCCCCGTTGATGTCGGTGGTGAACTCCTGCCGGTAGCTCCCACCCACCAGCTTGAACTCAAAGCGGACGTTGGGCAGGGATTTCATGGTGATGCTGTCCACTTTGATAAGATGGATGCCCGGTTTCAGGGAATTGAAAAAGACCAGCTCCCGCGTCTGCGTCTCGCCGGCCTTTAGCTCAATCTGCTGGGGGGTGCTGTTCACCACATGAGCGTCATCCGTGGCGATTTCCTTCACCAAATAAGTGCCGGGGTCGAGGTCATACAGAAAAATCTCGCCGCTGGCGTTGGTGGTGTACTCCCCAAAGAGGTCGCCGTCATGCCAGACCTCAAAGGTCACATCAGGCATGGGGGAATTGCTTTTCAGGTCGTACTTCAAAATACGCAGGGCGGGCCGCGCCCGGTTGGTGACGGTCAGCACAGGGTCGTCCTCGGTGGCGGGGTCATACGGGTCAATGTGGATGCCGTGAGGGGTCTTATCCAGCACATACCCGGCGGGGGCGGCGGTTTCCACAATTTCGATATACGCCTCTTTTTGGATGCCGGTCACGCGGGCCTCGCCGTCGTCGTTGGTGGTGACGGAGGTAATGAGCTTGCCGTCCGCGAACACATCAAAGCTGGCGTTGGGGAGGGATACGCCCGTCTGCTCGTCCACCTTGATGATGGTCAGGCTGATGTCCCGCACGTTCTCCCAGGTGATAAGCACGTCCTTGGTGCCGTCCCACTCCACCGTTTCCACACGGGTGGACTTCACATAACCGTCCGGGGGCGTCTGCTCCGTGATACGATAGGAACCGTAGGGCAGCTCGTCGCCCTCAAAGGAAATGGTGCCGTCAAAGCCGGTGATGCCGGTGGTCATATAGGAGCCGTCGATCTGCTCAAAGCGGAACACGGCCCCCTGCAAGCTGCCCTTATTCTGAGCGTCCACCTTTTTGATCGTAAAGCCCCGTTCCACGTCGTCCGTGATGGTCACATACTCGGTGCGGCCAGCGGTCAGGGTGACGTTCATGGGGGCCACGATCTGATAGCCCTCCGGGGCTGCGGTTTCCGTCAGGGTAAACTTTTCGTCGGCGGGCAGGTCACGCCACACGATCTGGCCGTTGCGGTCGGTGGTGCCGCTGACGCTGGTGCCATTATCGCCGGTCAGGGTAAACTCGGCCCCCTCCAGGGGAGCGCCGCCCGCCCCGGCCTTGATTACCTGCAAGCTGGCGGTGTCGGGTTCCTCCGTGCCGCTCCAATTAAAGGGGATTTGGGCGTCCAGGTTGGTGTAGCCGGGGTCGGAAATGATATAGGACTGCTCCGACGCGGAGGGGTTGTAGGCCAGATACAAGTTGAACTGCGCCACGCCGCCCGCCGCCTTGATGGTGAAGCTGCCCTCGGCGGCAGCGGTGTCCACGGGGATGCAGACCTTGAACGCGCCGTAATACTCGCCGCCGTTGGAGTTGAGGGTGGTGGTGCGGTTCTTGCTGGTGTCCACCTTGTAGCAGGTGGCCCCGTTTTCCTGCACCGTTTCCAGGGGCGAATTGTTCTCCGCCACAAAGATGGTGCCCTGGGGGGCGTCGGTGGAGTACACCTTGGTCTTGTAATCGTCGATCCAGGTGGAGGTGGCGGAGGACACATACACCACGCGGGTGTAATACTCCCTGCCGTTGATGCGCTCCAGCTTGATGCCGTCGGTGCCGTCCTCTGCGGCCCCTTCCAGGCCGAACTCGTTCACCACTTCCACGCCGCGCACGTCCCGGTTTTCCTCGGCCCGGAGGGACAGGCCGGTGTGGAGGTGCTGCGTCCAGCCGTTGGCAAGGCGCAGGATGGCCTTGATGCTGTCAAAAACGCGGATTTTCTGAGCGTCCGAGGTGGGTTCCGTCAGAACATCCCGGCCAGCGGTAAAGGAGGTGCCGGGGACGGAGAGCTGGCCGCAGGTGGCCCAAACCGCCATCTGGGTGGCGTATTTGTACTCGTCCTCCGTCAGACTGGCGATGCCCCGCACATCATTGGCGTGAAGCTCCTTGAACTGCTCCAAGGTGCGGTTCGGATAGCCATTCGCAAAGGCTCCCATCGTCTTAGGTTCCCGGTTGTACTCCTGCACCGTCAGGGCCTTAGAGGGGGATACCCCTTTCAGCCCGTGGTTGACGCAGTAGGCGGTGCCGGTCACGCCGTTGTTGCTGGTGTACTTCCAGTAGCCGCCGCCGATGGTGCCGCCGTTCTTCTTGGACAGATAGTTGCCGTATCCGGCCTGTTGGATGGTAACAGTGCCGCTGTCGCCCAGCGAGGCGGCGCTGGCGGGGACGGCCATCAGGCCGAACAGCGTAGCCACCACCAGCAGCATGGACAGCAGGCGGTTGAAATGCTTGTGTTTCATGGGTTCTCCTTTCTTTCCGGGCATAGGAAAAGGCAGGCTGCTTTCACAGTCTGCCTATCCGATGCGGGTGTTCGGTTGTCTTACTTTGTGGAGCCGGGAACAAACAGCTCTTGCAGAAAAGCCGTCTGCTCCGGCGCTCGGTCTGGATGGTTGGGGTAGGTTTCCCGAAGCAGCATGGAATGGCTGCTTGTCAGGTCGTTCAGGGACACGTCTACATGGAGCCACTGGCCGTCCACATAGACCATATTCCAGGTGTGGTTGCTGGTGCTGATGGTGAAGCAGGGGATGCCAGCCGCCCCGCACAGGAATTTGAACGCTCTGGCATAGGAGCCGCAGGCCGCTTGAAGTTCCCCGCTGTGCTGGGTAAAGGTGCGGGTCACGCCCGCCGTCTTGCCCTTTTGGTAGGCCAGCAGGGTACACAGGTAGTCGTTCAGGTACTCCACCTTTTCGCTGTCCGTGTCCAGCTCCGACATTTCCGTGATGATGGGCTGGATGAAGTCAAAAGGCGCTTGGTAGTTCTCCGGCATGGCGGCGGACATGGCGAAGTAGTCCAGGTACTCATAGTAGTTGGTGAAGTTCTCCGGGACGTGATGCTCGTACCGCGTAACGCCCTCCATCCGGGCCAGCAGGTTCTTGACGGCGCTGTACTCGCTGTCGCCCACCATCGTGTAGGCGGGGGCGGTGTCACTGGTGCCATCCACCAACGTCTGCCGGATGGTATTGTAGAGCGCCCGGTCATAGGTGGCGGTGAATACGTCCGGGTTGGCGTCCTGGGAGAAGTCCTCCCGGCTCCATTGGGCGGCACTGATCGTGTACGCTTCCGGCTGGGCTTCTGCGGCGTGGGCCGGGACGCTCAGACCGGCGATAAGGGCGGTGCAGGCGATCCCGGCAAGCAAGCGGTTCAGACTGTTTTTCATTATGAACGACCTCCTATGTGATATGTTCGGGGCTTTGCTGTCCCAACAGTACCACAAAGGGAGAAAACAGTCCAACGTGCGAATACCTTTTCAGCGGGTATCAGACCTCCACGGCCCGGACAGCCCAGCGGTAGGCGCTCTGATTGCGGACGCAGGTAAACAGGGTCACGCAGTTTTCAGCGGTGGGGGCCAGCAGGGAGTTGTCCGTTTCGCTGATCTTGTTCACGCTGGTGACGGAGTAGGTGCGGGTGCCCAGCCGGGTGGTCAGGGTGATGGTGTCGCCCACGTTCAGGTTGTGGATGTCGCCAAAGTAGCAGTTGGCCCCACGGTTGTGACCGGCGATGGCGCAGTTGCCGTCCCAAATGCTGGTGTCCTCAAAGTGGCCCGCCCCTTTCGCCAGGACGGAGCTGCCCGTGCCCTCGTAGACCTTGACGTTTACGTTCAGGCTGGGGATTTTCAGGGTAGCCAGGTAGCCGCCCTTGTAGTAGAGGTCGGACGTGACCTCCGTGAAGCCGGTGGAGGGGGTGGGGGTGGCCGTCCCCCCGGTGTTGGTGCCGCTGCCGGACGCGATGCCGCTGGGGATGGTGTTGAAGTCGGGCGGGGCCACGGTGACGCCGGTATTGCCGTTGATGACGGCCCCCTCGCCCAGCATATAGCCGGGGGCCAGATTGGGGGTCAGGGGGTTGCCGGTGTTCAGGGTGTAGGCGGTGGGGCTTCCGAACGTGGGCGGGATCAGGGCCGCGTTCTTGCTCACGTCCACGTTGGGCAGTTCGCCCCGGTCAGCCGTGATGACCGGCTCGATGGAGGTGGACTTGCCGTACTCCGGGTCGCCGGGGCCGTCGATGTTGTACTCAAGGGCGCTGGCGGGCACCGTCAGGGCCAGGGTCAGGCACAGAACGGAAAAAAGCGTGGTCAGTTTCTTCATGGTAGATTACCTCCTGCGTTTGATGAAGTAGAACACGCCGCCGCCCAGCAGCACCACCACGACAACGGCCACCACGGGCAGGACGCTGTTCTTTTCGCCGGTGGGGGCGTCAGTGGGAGTGGTCGGCTCGGCGGGAGCGGTGGGGTCGGCGGGGTCGGTCAGGCCGGGGTCAGAGGTGTCGCCGGGTTCCTCGGTGGGGGCGGGTTCCAGGGCGGTGCCCTCGAAGATCGCCACATAGCGTATCTTATTCAGATTGATGCGGCTCACGGTTCCCGCATATTCAGCGGTGACGGTGTAGCCCTTCACATAGGAGCTGGTGGCGGAGCCGGAGTAGGAGG
>CATABD010000069.1 GCA_949494735.1 uncultured Oscillospiraceae bacterium | reverse complement strand
GGCCACAGGCCTGCCGCCCCCGCTTTTTTACGTCACACTCACGGCTGCCCTTTCGGTGCGCGGAGTCCCCCGTTTGCCAGGGGAATCCTAAAGGGTGAAATCCTCGTCTTTCAAATGCGCGAAACTGGCCGCCAGGGGCTTGGGCGGAACGCGCTTGAGCGGATCATAGCGGAACCGCCGGCAAGAGCCGGTGCAGATTACAATGCCTTTTTTGGCGCACACCAGCCGTCCCCCGTCCAAGGGGCTGGCCCATTGGCAGTAGCCGCAGCGCGGCTCAATATTTTTCTCAAACAGCATGACGCTTCCCCTCCAGACGGTAACCGCCGTCACATTGCCGCCGCGGCGGTCAAAGACAACTTATTTTTCTATTATACACGATAATGCGGCGGATTGCTACATTTATTTCGCCAAAGGGAGCGGCAAAGGGCCGCCAAAAGCAGCCAGCCCGCCAATGCGGCCAGCGAGGATGCCGCCAACGCCGTGGAAAAGTCCAGCGCGGCGATGGACTCGGCCTGCTCGGCCAGATAGTCGGCCACCGGGGCGGACAGGGGAAACAGCCTGGTGAGACACCAGGTCAGTCCGGCGGCGATGAGGCCGTGGCACAGCTTGCCTGCCAGATAGGTTTTGGCGGACAGGCCGCTGTCTACCAGGAAGGACAGCACCTGGCAGTGCACGGACAGCCCCGCCCACCCCAGCATGAAGGCCGCCATGGACACCCGCCCCGCCAGGTGCGTGCCGCCGCGCAGGGATGACACTCCCGATGAGAGCTCCAGCAGCCCCGCCACCAGCCGTTGGGCCCATTCCGGCTCAAACCCGGCCAGGGCCAGCAGCTCGGCCAGGGCGGCGAATACCCCAAAGACGGACAGAAGCTGGAGCACCACGGAAAAAAACACCACAAAGGCGCAGATGTTCAGGGTGCTTTGCAGGGAGCGGACCACCGCGCCGGTGAAGGCGGCTGGGACGGTGACCGCCTGGATGGGTTTGGGCCGGGGGGAGGCGGACTGCCGGCGTCCTGTCCCCCCGTAAAAGCGGAACAGCAGGCCCACCAGCAGCGACGCCAGGGCGTGGGTCAGGTAGAGGAGAAAACCCACCCGGCTGTCCCCAAAGATGCCCGCCCCGACCACGCCGAGGATAAAGGCGGGACCGGAGTTGTTGCAAAAGGCCAGCAGCCGCTCCGCCTCCGGCTTGGAGCACAGTCCCTGCTGGTAGAGCTGGAGGGCGGTGCGCGCCCCCACGGGGTAGCCGCCGATGAACCCCAGGGCCACCGCCGCCGCGCAGCTGCCGCTGACCCGGAACAGTGGGCGCATCAGCCCCTCCAGCGCCCGCCCCAGATAGGCCGCCAGCCCCAGGTCTACCACTAGGGAGGACAGCACAAAAAAAGGGAACAGGGAGGGCACGATGACATTGAAGCACAGCGCCAGCCCGTCCTTGGCCCCGGCAATGGCCTCCCCCGGGGCGGCCACCAGCCCCGCCGTAGCGATGAGCAGCGCCAGCCCCGCCAGGGCGTCGCGCACCTTTTGTTGTCTGAGCAGTCCGAGCACAGCGCCACCACCTCCGTGGGGAGAGCCTATGCGGCGGAGGGGGAAAGCTTGCCTGTCCCTCCCTCTTTTTTTGTAAAGTTTTGCTTTCTCCCTGTGAAAAGGTACAAAGTATCGGGCGTTTTTCCTTGTGCAGTTGGGGGAAATATGGTATGCTGGCTGAAATGGGACTGCGGGACAGCCCCGCCATTGAGGAGGCGTTGATATGCAGTACGAGATCACTGAGCGGATACCGCTGCTGGACGGACAGGGGAACCTCACCCGGGCGGGGTATGCCAAGCGGCTGCTGCCCGTGTATGACCGAAAAAAGGTCCGGGGCGGCATAACCCGGCTAAAGGAATGGGACTACTATTTCATTGGCAACGGCCGCTTTGGGCTGGCTCTGACCATCGCGGACAACAGCTATATGGGGCTGGACTCCATCTCCTTCCTGTCCTTTGAGGGGGAGCCCTGGGAGGTGACCAAAAGTCCCATGTCCGTGCTGCCCATGGGGCGGACGGGCCTGCCGCCCACCTCGGCGGCGGGGATTACCGCCAGCTCAGGCAAAAAGCACGCCATCCTGTTCCAGGTGGGGGAGGGGAAGCGGCAGCTCACCGCCCACATGGACGGCTTCCGGGACGGAAAGGCGCTGGACGCCCAGATCACCCTCACCGGAGAGCCGGAGGAGTCTATGGTGATCTGCACGCCCTTTGAAAAGCCCGCCCATTTCTATTATAACCAGAAGATCAACTGCATGCGGGCGGAGGGTACGGTGCGCATTGGGGAGGAGGAGTACCGCTTTGCCCCGGAGGATTCCTTTGCCGTGCTGGACTGGGGCCGGGGGGTGTGGACCTATCACAATACCTGGTACTGGGGGTCAGCCTCCGGGCTGGCGGAGGGGGCGGAGTTTGGATTCAACATCGGCTATGGCTTTGGGGACACCTCTGCCGCCACGGAGAATATGCTGTTTTACCAGGGCAAGGCCCACAAGCTGTCAAAGGTGGACTTCGGAATCCCCAGGCGGGACGGGAAAGAGGACTACATGAAGCCCTGGCGCTTTACCAGCGACGACGGACGGTTTGAGATGGACTTTGTGCCGGTGCTGGACCGTACGTCGTGCACCAGCGTGGGAATCATCAAGAGCGACCAGCACCAGGTGTTCGGCCGGTTCAGCGGCACGGCGGTGCTGGACGACGGCAGGGCCGTCCAGGTACGGGAGCTGTTCGGCTTCGCGGAAAAGGTGGAAAACAAATGGTGAGGGAGCGTCCCCGCCCCGGCCTGGGGCGGGGACGCGGTTTTTTACTTTAGCGCGGTAAAAATTTTCTGGGGGAAGGGGTTGACAAACCGGCCCTTCCTGCGTATAATGACAGTAATCAAATAGAACAAACCAGTGACGGAGAGAAGTACCCGGCGCGGCGAACCTTCAGAGAGCCCCCGATGGTGGGAACGGGGCGGCGAGCGGCCGGCGAATGGACTTCGGAGGGCGGACCGAACGGCATGGGCCAAGTAGGGACCGACGGGCATCCCACCCGTTATCCACCGGGGCGCGTATGATGGTACGCGTAAGCGAGAGGGCGTTTTACAGCGTCAATTTGGGTGGTATCGCAGAAGCAATGGCTTTTGTCCCATGTGGGGACAAAGGCTGTTTTCTTTTTCCTCCCCGAATCCCGGCAAAATTCGGGTCATCTGCCACCTGAGAGCGTGGAGCCGGCGCGAACCGGCGCAGCGTAACTACAGTTCAGGAGGAAAACATTATGAAAAAGTACAGCATCGTTAAAAAACTCTTTGCCATCGCCGCCGCCGCGGCCCTGGCCCTGTCCTTGGGGGGCTGCTCCGACGACAGCGCGCGGGGGACCCAGAAATCCCAGACCAACAGCGGCGAGAGCCAGGCCGTGGAGCCCGCCGGGGACAGGACCTATCAGGTGGCCATCATCAAGCAGATGGACCACCCCTCCCTGGACGAGATCGCCCAGGCCATTGAGGCGGAGCTGGCCCAGCTGGCCGAGGACAACAAGGTGACCATCCAATACCACACCACCTCCGGCCAGGGGGACCAGAGTACCCTGAAGCAGCTGGCCGACCAGGCCATTGCCGATCAGGCGGACGTCATCATCCCCATCGCCACCACCGCCGCCCAGATCGCCGCCGCCAGCGCCGAGGACAGCAAAATCCCCGTGGTGTTCGCCACCGTCTCCGACCCGGAGGGGGCCGGGCTCACCGGATTGGACTACGTGACCGGCACCAGCGACGCGCTGAACACCCGCTTCATCATCGACATGATGCTGGCCCAGAACCCGGACGTAAAGAAGGTGGGGCTGCTGTACTCCCTGTCCGAGGCCAACTCCGCCAAGCCCATCGCCGAGGCCAAGGAGCAGCTGGACGGCAGGGGGATCGAACATGTGGAGCGGACGGCCAACACCAACGACGAGGTGATCGCCGCCGTCTCCGCCCTCATCGCCGAAGGGGTGGACGCCATTTTCACCCCCACCGACAACATCATCGCCGCCGCCGAGCTGGCCATTTATGAGGATCTGATCCAGGCGGGCATCCCCCATTACACCGGGGCGGACTCCTTTGTGCGCAACGGCGCCTTCGCCACCTGCGGCGTGAATTACACCGACGTGGGCCGCCGCACCGCGGGCCTGGCCTACCAGGTGGTCGCCCAGGGCATGGACGGCGTGGAGGATTTCTACCTGATGGACGGCGGCATCATCACCGTCAACACTGAGACCGCCGCAGGACTGGGCGCGGACTACTCCGTGTTCAGCACCATGGGCTCCGTGGTGGAGGTTACCACCACGGAGGACTGAGCCGCCTGACGTCGCGAGAGGAGCGAAAAGCCGTGCTGCAAATCGTACAGACCGCCCTGGAGCTGGGCTTCCAATACGCCCTGGTGGCCATGGCGCTGTTTTTGAGCTACCGCATCCTGGATATCGCCGACCTGACCACCGACGGCAGCTTTGTGCTGGGGGCGGCGGTGTCGGTGACGCTGACGGCGGCGGGCCACCCCGTCCTGGCTATCCCGGCGGCCATGCTGGCCGGGGCGTGCGCCGGGTTTGTCACCGCTTTTTTGCAGACCCGCCTGGGGGTGCCTTCCATCCTGGCGGGCATCATCACCAACACCGGGCTGTACACGGTCAATTTGATGACCATGGGCTGGAAGTCCAACGCCAGCCTGCTCCGGGCGGACACCGTGTTTACCCTGCTCCGGGACGCCGGGGTGGGCGGGGCGTGGTATGAGCTGCTGCTGTCCGCCTCCGTCACGGCGGCGGCGGGCGCGCTGCTGTGGCTGTTTCTGGGCACCCGGCTGGGGCTGTCCATCCGGGCCACCGGAGACAACCGGGACATGGTGCGCTCCTCCTCCGTCAACCCGGCTTTTACGGTGACGGTGGGGCTGTGCATAGCCAACGCCCTCACGGGGCTGTCCGGCGCGGTGGTGGGCCAGTACCAAAAGACGGTGGACACCAACATGGGCGCGGGCATCGTGGTGATCGGCCTGGCCTGCCTCATCATCGGCGAGACGCTGGTGGGCCGGGGGGGGACCGGCCGGGGCATCCTGGCCGTCATGGCGGGTTCCGTGGTCTACCGTTTCATTTACGCCGCCGTCCTCAACACCAGGATTGTGCCCATCGAGTGTTTAAAGCTGGTCACCGCCCTGGTGGTGGCGCTGGCCATCGCCGCCCCGGCCATCAAGAGCGGCGCCGTGTTTCAAAAACGCCGCCTGGCGGCGGGACGAAGGGGGGCGCGCTGACATGCTGCGCATCGACCACGTCTCCAAAACCTTCAATCTGGGCACGGTCAATGAAAAGACGGCGCTGTCGGATTTGTCCCTCCACCTGAAGCCAGGGGATTTCGCCTCCATCATCGGCTCCAACGGGGCGGGCAAGTCCACCCTGCTGGGCGCCATCGCGGGCAGCTTCATTGTGGACAGCGGCTCCATCGCTTTGGACGGCAGGGACATCACCTTCACCCCCGACCACCGGCGAAGCGTGGTCATCGGGCGGCTGTTCCAGGATCCCCTCCGGGGCACCGCCCCCTCCATGACCATAGAGGAGAACCTGGCCCTGGCCTACTTGCGCTCCACAAAGGAAAGGACCAGCCCCTTCAGCCGGATCGGGAAAAAAGATAAGGAGTTCTTCGCGGAAAAGCTGAAGCTGCTGGGCATGGGCCTTGAGGACCGAATGCGCCAGCCGGTGGGGCTGCTGTCCGGCGGGCAGCGCCAGGCCCTCACCCTGCTGATGGCCACCTTGGTCACTCCCAAGCTGCTGCTGCTGGACGAACACACCGCTGCCCTGGATCCCGGCACGGCGGAAAAGGTACTGGAGCTCACCCGGATCATTGTGGCGGATAACCACATCACCTGCCTGATGGTCACCCACAACATGAAGCAGGCGCTGGATATGGGTAACCGTACGCTGATGATGGCGGGCGGGCGCATTGTGTTGGACGTGTCCGGGGATGAGCGCGCCGGCATGACGGTGGACGGCCTGCTGCGCCGGTTCCGGGCGGGGACAGGCCATGAACTGGACAACGACCGCATGCTGCTGTCCGATTGAACGGGAGCGCCCCCCGGCAAGGCTGGGGGGCGCTCTTGCCATTTTGGGCAGGGCATGTTAAAATGAGGAAACGGGTTTGGGCTGGCCGCGCCAAAGAAAAGCGCAGGGGAAGCCCCAGACTATGATAACGAGGGGAAATAAATGGAGACAATTATACAAATTCTGAGCCGGGAGCTGGATCGCCCGGCCCAGCACGTGGAAAACATCATCACCCTGCTGGACGAAGGGAACACCGTCCCCTTCATCGCCCGCTACCGCAAGGAGCTCCACGGGGCCATGGATGACCAGCTCATCCGCCAGCTGGCAGACCGCCTGCAATACCTGCGCAATTTGCAGGACCGCCGGGACGAGGTGAAGCAGGCCATTGAGAACCAGGGCAAGCTCACCGACGAGCTGGCTGCGGCCATCGACTCCGCTGCCACCCTGGCGGAAGTGGAGGACCTTTACAGGCCCTATAAGCAGAAGCGGCGTACCCGGGCGGCCATTGCCCGGGAAAAGGGACTGGAGCCCCTTGCCCTGCTGGCCTTTGTCCAGGGCCCGGCGGTGGACATGGAGGGGGCGGCGCTGGAGTATATTGACCCAGAAAAGGGGGTGGAGACCGCCCAGGATGCCCTCCAGGGGGCCTCCGACATCATCGCCGAGCTGATCTCCGACGACGCCGGGGTGCGCGGGATGCTCCGTGAGCTGTACTGGCGGCGAGGGTCCATCACCTCCCGGGCGGCGGCCAAAGAGGCAGAGGACAGCGTATACCGGCTCTACTATGAGTTTTCAAGCCAGCTATCTAAAACCCAGGGGCATCAGGTGCTGGCCATGAACCGGGGGGAACGGGAGGAAATCCTGAAGGTATCGGTGGAGATGGACCGGGAGACCGCCCTGGTGGCCCTGCGGCGGCGGGTGGTGCCCGGCCGGGCGGCCATGGAGTTTGTGAAGGCCGCCGCCGAGGATGCCTACGACCGGCTCATCGCCCCCTCGTTGGAGCGGGAGGTGCGCTCCGACCTGACGGACCAGGCAAACGAAGGGGCTATCGGTCAGTTTGCCCTGAATTTGAAGCCCTTGCTCATGCAGCCCCCGGTGAAGGGCTTCGTCACCATGGGGCTGGACCCGGGCTACCGCATGGGGTGTAAGGTGGCAGTGGTTGACCCCACCGGCAAGGTGCTTGACACCACGGTGGTCTACCCTACCCACGGGGAGCGGGGGAAGAACGAGGCCATCGACAAGCTGGCCGTCCTCATCAAAAAGCACAAGGTGGCCCATATCGCCATCGGCAACGGAACCGCCAGCCGGGAGACGGAACAGATGGCGGTGGAGCTGATCCGCAAGGCGGGGGGCGGGGTGAGCTACGCCATAGTCAATGAGGCGGGGGCGTCGGTGTACTCCGCGTCCAAGCTGGCGGCAGAGGAGTTCCCCGAGTTCGATGTGAATCTGCGGTCGGCGGTGTCCATCGCCCGGCGGCTCCAGGACCCCCTGGCGGAGCTGGTGAAGATCGACCCCAAATCCATCGGCGTGGGCCAATACCAGCACGACATGCCCCAGGCCAGGCTGGGCGAGGCGCTGGATGGGGTGGTGGAGGACTGCGTGAACGCGGTGGGGGTGGACGTGAACACCGCCTCCGCGCCGCTGCTCACCCGGGTGGCAGGGCTGAACGGCACCACGGCAAAAAATATCGTGAAGTACCGGGAAGACAACGGCCCATTTACGACCCGGAAGCAAATTTTAAAGGTGCCGAAATTGGGCCCGAAGGCCTTTGAACAGTGCGCGGGCTTTTTGCGTGTGCCGGAGAGCAATTCCCCCCTGGACAACACCGCCGTCCATCCGGAGAGCTATGGGGCGGCGGAAAAGCTGCTGGCCCTGTGCGGCCACGACCTGGCTGACGTGAAGGCGGGGAGGCTGGGGGATTTAAAGGGCCAATTGGCTGCCTACGGCGAGGAAAAAGCGGCGGCGGCATGTGGCGTGGGGGTGCCCACCCTGCGGGACGTGGCCGCCGAGCTGGTCAAACCGGGGCGGGACCCCCGGGACGAGCTGCCCGCCCCGGTTCTGCGCACCGACGTGCTGGACGTGAAAGACCTGAAACCGGGCATGGAACTGCGCGGCACGGTGCGCAACGTCATCGACTTTGGCGCGTTTGTGGACATCGGCGTCCACCAGGACGGGCTGGTGCACATCAGCCAGATCTGCGACCGCTTCATCAAGCACCCCTCCCAGGTGCTCAGCGTGGGGGATGTGGTAACGGTGTGGGTGAGGGAAGTGGACGAGAAAAAGAAGCGCATCTCACTGACCATGCGGAAGGACCAGGTGAAATAGCCCATGGATGGGTGGGAGCGCCGGGCGCGCATCCTGGCGGGGCAGCACCTGACCTGTCCGGCCCCGCCCCTGGCGGTGTGCCGGGATCTGAACGGCGTACAGGCCCAGTTTTTGTCCGCCGCCCTCCACGCCCTGGCCATCCGGGGGGACAGTCCGGCGGAGCCGGACAAGATGGTCAAGAGCTGGACCATCCGGGGGACGGTTCACCTGTTTGACCCCGCCGACCTGCCCCTGTTTCTCCACCGGGGGCGGGACCACGCCCTGCGGGACGTGGACCGGATGGAGGGGGAGGAGTATATCACCCTGGAACGCAAGGGGTACTTTGCCGGGGTCATCCTGGACGAGCTGGCGGGCGGGCCCCGGACGCGGGAGGAGCTGCGCGCCGCCTGCGCCGCCCGGGACATGACCGGGCGGGAGGGGGAGAGCGTCTTTAACAGCTGGGGCGGCCTGCTGCGCCACCTGGCGGAGACAGGGCGGATCGTCCATACCGTCAGCCAGGAGAAGGGGTTCCGGCTGTGCCCGCCCTTCACCCCCATGGAGGAGGGGCCAGCCCGGCTGGAGCTGGCCCGGCGGTACTTTACCCACTACGGCCCCGCCACCCTGCGGGACGCGGCCTATTTCTTCGGCCGTCCCCAGCGGGAGGTCAAGGCGGTGATGGACGCTCTGCCTTTGGAATGCGCCCAGGTGGACGGCCGGGACTGTTTCTGGCTGGACCGGGGGGAGGGGGACTGGCCGGACATCCCGGACTGCCTGCTTCTGGCGGGCTTCGACCAGCTGATGCTGGGCTACCGCAAGGAGGACGGGCTGTTCCTCCCGGCGGAGCATCTGCGGGAAATTTTTTCCCTGTCCGGCATCGTCATGGCCCCCATCCTGCTCCGGGGCCGGGTGGCGGGCCGGTGGCGCCGCCGGGGGGCGCAGGTGGAGCTGACCCCCTTCGGCCATTGGACGGCGGAGGACAGACGCGCGGCGGAGCGGGCCGCCCAGGCGCTGTGGGACGGGCCGGTGGCGTGGCTGGAGCGGTGACCCGTGCCCCGGCGGGATGAATTTTCGGGAAATTTGCAAAAAGGCCTTGACTGTCGAGGGGCTTGACAGGTTAGGATGTGGCTGGGAGGTGGTTTCATGACCATCAAGGAGCTGGAAAACAGGACGGGAATGACCCGGGCCAACATCCGCTTTTACGAGGGGGAGGGCCTGCTCTCCCCGCGCCGCCTGGACAACGGCTACCGGGACTATTCGGAGGAGGACGCCCGAACCCTGGAGAAAATCAAGCTGCTGCGGCAGCTTCAGCTGGACATCGACACCATCCGCAGGGTGCAGGGCGGGGCGCTCACCCTGGAGCGGGCGCTGTTCACCCAGGCCACCCGGCTGGAGGGGGACAAGGCCGCCCTCGAGCGGGCGGCGGCGGTGTGCCGGGAGCTGGAGCGCAGCGGGGTGGAGTACGCCGCCCTGGATCCCCAGCCCTGGCTGAGGCAGATGGAAGGGCCCCAGCGGCCCGCCCTGCCCGGGCCGTCCCCGGCGGAGGGGGGGCGGGACAACGTTCCCAGGGCCTGCTTCTGCCCCTGGCAGCGGTTTTTTGCCCGGTCGCTGGACATGGCGCTCTATGACACGCTGATTAATCTGGCGTGGCTGGTGGCCTTCCGGGATCAGAGCTTTATCCGCCTGCAAACGGAGCCCCTGGCCGCCGTCCTGTTGGGCATGGGCCTGCTGGCCCTCACCCTGGCGCTGGAACCGCTGTGGCTGCACTACTGGGGCTGGACGCCGGGGAAGTGGCTGTTCGGCCTGAAGCTCCGGGGTGAGGACGGGGAGAAGCTGTCCATCGCCCAGGGCTGGGAGCGCAGCCGGCGGGTGGCCTGGGAGGGCTACGGTTGGGACATCCCCATTTGGAACCTGTGGCGGATGTGGCAGGGCCGGGTGACGGGCCTGGACGGCCGGGACTGTCCCTGGGACGGGGAGGAGGGCTACCGCTACACCAAGGTGGAGCGGCGGTTCAGCGAGTCGGCCTTTGTGGCGGCGCGGCTGGCCCTGGGGGGATTGCTGTTTGTAACCCTGCTTTGGAGCACCCTGCCCCCCTGCCGGGGGGAGCTGACGGTGGAGGAATTTTCCCGCAACTACGCCCACTTCCTCCGCCTGCTGGACAGCGGCTCCGGCTCCAGCTATGAGGGCCTGGCCATGGACCGGGACGGGCGGTGGAAAGAGCCCCAAAATTCCAGCTACCAGGGCGAATGGAAGCGGGAGATCGGCGGGGTGTGGGTGATCCTGGACGAACCAAAGTGGGACGAGCCGGAGTTCACCCTGGAGGACGGCCATATAACGGCGGTGACCCTGCGGGTGTCGGGGGGGCTGCTCCAGAGCCTGCCCGCGGCGGTCCGGGAGGAGCTGGCGGTGCTGGCCCTGTCCGGCGGAACGGGCGGATGGACGCTTTTCTACGGCGCGGACGGCTGGCTGGACGCGGTGGGAGGGGTTCTGGACCGCTGGGAGGACGGGGAAATGGAGTACCGCGGCCTGCGCATCGTCCAGGAAGCGGAGCTGGCCGGCTACAAAGACGACTGGTCCACCCAGTATTTCCTGACCCCCATTCCAGGGGAAGAACAGCACTGCGAACGAATCGTGACCATTTCCCTGATTGAGTAAATGAGCCGCCCCGTTCCAAAGGAGCGGGGCGGACAAAAAGGAGTTGTAGCGCATGGCCGGAAAGCTCTATCTGGTGCCCACCCCCATCGGCAACCTGGGGGATATCAGCCGCCGGGCGGCGGAGGTACTGGCGGCGGCGGACTTCCTCGCCGCCGAGGATACCCGGGTGACGGTGAAGCTGCTCAACCACCTGGGGCTGAAAAAGCCCATGGCGGCCTACCACCGCCACAACTGCGAAACTGCCGGCCCCGCCATCCTCCGGCGGCTGGAGGCGGGGGAGAGCTGCGCCCTGGTCACCGACGCGGGCACCCCGGCCATCTCCGACCCCGGCGAGGACCTGGTGGCCCTGTGCGCCGCCAACCGGGTGGCGGTGGAGGCCATTCCCGGCCCCTGCGCGCTGACGGTGGCGCTGTCGGTGTCCGGCCTGCCCACAGGGCGGTTCACCTTCGAGGGCTTTCTGCCCCTGAACAAGAAAAACCGACGGGCCCGGCTGGAGGAGCTGGCGGAGGAGGAGCGCACCATGGTCTTTTACGAGGCCCCTCATAAGCTGCGGGCCACCCTGGACGACCTGGCGGCGGTGTTCGGCCCGGAGCGCCCCCTGGCGGTGTGCCGGGAGCTGACCAAGCTCCACGAGGAGGTGCTGCGCCTCACCATCGGGGAGGCGGTGGAGCACTACGCCGCCCAGGAGCCCCGGGGGGAGTTTGTACTGGTGGCGGGGGGACGCCCCGCCCAGGCGGCGGCGCCGGACGGGGACGGGGCTCTGGCCCGGGCGGAGCAGCTGCGCCGGGATGGGCTGCCTCTCAAGGCGGCGGCGGCCCAGGCGGCGGAGGAGTTTGGGGTGAAGAAACGCGCGCTTTACAATGAGCTGCTCAGGCGGGAGGAAGGATAGCGGAAGCGGCGGGGAACCCGCCGCTTCTCAGCCCGTCGGAAAAGCAAAACCTTTTCCGACGGAATAAGCTGCGGCCTCATGCGCGCACTCACTGTCCGTCTGCGGCGGCCAGTTCGTACACTGTTCGGCCGAGAAGTGTTTTTCCCGACGCGCATGTCGCCGGGAAAAACGGATTTCATTTTGTTTGCGCCTGCGGGCGCAAACTCTGCGAGGCTTTTTTGACAGTCTCGGAAGGGGGGGAAGCGGCAGGGAACCCGCCGCTTTTCCATTCCCATTTTTGGAAAAATGCTGGTAATCCTTACCTGTGTCGCCAACGGCTGGAAATGATAACATATGGTATAATGTTTCTGGAAAATTTTGGCGTTCAAATTGAGCGCGGAATTTGTCGAAAAAGTGGGAGGGCGTCGAAAGCGTTTCAATAAAAAAAGCCGCCTCATTGGCGGCTTTTCGTACAGCGGCAGGGCGGTGGGGAATTATTTGCTGCCCAGATCTTTCAGACAGCTTACGCAAACATTTTTCCCCTTGAAGGAAGTGATCTCGCGGGAATCCCCACAGAAAATGCAGGCGGGCTGATACTTGTTCAGAATGATGGAAGGCCCGTCCACGTAGATTTCCAGGGGGTCGCGCTCTGCGATGTCCAGGGTGCGGCGCAGCTCGATCGGCAATACGATGCGCCCCAGCTCATCGACTTTTCGAACGATTCCGGTTGCTTTCATTTGCTGTGTCCTCCTTGCGCCATGGCATGAATTTTTTTACAACTCATACTACGCCTTTATTATAACACAACGTATAACTTTGTCAATCAAAAAATTGGGGAAAATCCGTAATTATTGGGAACTCTGTCGGATTGTGCCATAGCGGCCTTTTCCTGGGACATGAATTTGTGCGCGCCGCCGTATATATAGGGGGACAGGCAAAGGGGGGACCGAGATATGGCGATGTCGCTGATCTGGACGGTGATGGTGGGGGCGGCCATTTTGTGCGGCCTGGCCACGGGGAACGGCCCGGCGGTGGCGAAAGGGGCGCTGGACGGGGCCGCCGCCGGGGTGGAGCTGTCCCTCTCCATGATGGGGGTGCTGTGTCTGTGGATGGGGGTGATGGAGGTGATGGAGCGCTCCGGCATCGCCCGGGGGCTGTCCCGGCTGCTCCGGCCCGCCATATGCCGGCTGTACCCGGACTTTGCCGGGGACAAAGGGGTGATGGACGCGGTGAGCGCCAACCTGTCCGCCAACCTGCTGGGGCTGGGCAACGCGGCCACCCCCCTGGGGCTGGAGGCCGCCCGGCTCATGGCCCAGCGCACCCCGGGGGTGGCGTCGGACGGCCTTTGCATGCTGGTGGTCACCAACACCGCCTCCCTCCAGCTCATACCCACCACGGTGGCCAGCCTGCGGGCGGCGGCGGGGAGCGCCAACCCCTTTGACATCCTGCCCGCGGTGTGGCTGGCGTCGGTGATCTCCGTCGCGGTGGGGATCACGGCGGCCAAGCTGTTCGCAAGGGTGTGGAGGTAGGGCCATGGAGCTGCTGTTCACCATGCTGGTGCCCTTCCTGATGCTGGCGGTGGCCCTGTGGGGGCTGGTCAAGCGCGTGGACTTATGGGGGGCGCTCACCGACGGGGCGGAAAAGGGCCTCAAGGTCTCCCTGCGGATCATGCCCCCCCTCATCGGGCTGCTGACGGCGGTGTATATGCTGCGCGCCTCCGGGGCGCTGGAGCTGCTGGGGGAGGCGGTGGGGCCGCTGCTGTGTACGGTGGGTATCCCGGCGGAGACCATCGGCCTGCTGCTGGTGCGCCCGGTGAGCGGCTCCGCCGCCCTGGGGGTGGGGGCGGAGCTCATCAATACCTACGGCCCCGACTCCCTGGTGGGCCGGACGGCGGCGGTGATGCTGGGCTCCACCGAGACCACCTTCTATACGGTGGCGGTGTATTTCGGCGCGGCCAAGGTGGGCAGGACCCGCTACGCCGTCCCGGCGGCGCTGTGCGCGGATATCGCGGGGTTCTTGGCTGCGTCTTGGGCGGTGCGGCTGCTGTTTTGACGCAAAAAGCAGCCGGGGATGATTCCCCCGGCTGCCGCCATGGATTGTATTCAGCCCAGACCTAGGCGCTTGCGGTGGACTGGCGCAATCCCTTGCAGTTTGCAGCACTTGATTGGGTGCAGTCCGTTGCATCCCTGCATGTTTTATCGGCAGCGGACTGGAAAAATAATAGACATTGAAAAAGCCGGCCTTTTGGCCGGCTTTTTCAATCAAACTGCGTGACCCAATGCTCCGCGCCGTGGGCTGCAAAGCACATTTGGACTTGTTCCTCGGTATTCTTTTCCAGGGCCAGCGGGGGCAGCCCGTCCGGGGCGAAGCAGCGGGACTGGGTGGTCTCAATATTGGGTGTGAACTGCCCGCCGAGGACGGTGCACTGCACAAAAATCTTACAAATGCCGAAGGGGCTGTTGTGGGGGTTGTGCTTGGCCCAGTCCTGGACGGCGATGATCCGGTCGGCGGACACCTCCAGCCCGGCCTCCTCCCGAACCTCCTTGACGGTGTTTTCCGCCACGGACACATTCACGTCGCACCAGCCGCCGGGGAGGGACCACCGGCCGTCGTTTTCCTGGACCAGGAGGATTTTGCCGTCCTGAAAAATGGCCGCCCGGGTGTCCAGCTTGGGGGTCTGGTAGCCAGTCTCACAGCAAAACAGGTCTTTGACTTTTTCCAGGGGGATGTCTGCCATGTGGGCGAGCATTTCCGCCGCAATCTCCCGGATGCGGGCGTACCGCTCCAAGTCGAACGGGTCTTTGCCGTAGGCCAGCCCGGCCTGGGCCAGGCTTTGCAGCTCCACGGCCCAGTCCAGCCAGCGTTTGCAGTCTTCCACAATCCATCATCCTTTGCGCAAGGGGGACGCTTCCCGGGAAGCGTCCCCCTTTTTATCAGTATCCGGGTTATTCCTCCGCCATGGCCTTGGCCGCGGCGATGGCCTTCTCCTGGGCGGGACCGGGGCACTCCTCGTAGCGCACGAAGCGCTGCACATAGGAGCCGCGGGACTGGGTCATGGCCCGCAGGTCGATGGCGTAGGTCATCATCTCGGCCATGGGGGCCTCGGCGGTGATGGTCTGCTGGCCGCCGCCGATGGGCTGCATGTCCATGACGCGGCCCCGGCGCTTGTTCAAATCGCCCAGCACGTCGCCCATGTAGTTGTCGGGCACGGTGACCTTCAGCTCCACCACCGGCTCCAGCAGCACGGGGGAGGCCTCGGGCAGGGCGGCCTTATAGGCCAGCTGGGCGGCGGTCTTGAAGGCGATTTCGGAGGAGTCCACCGGGTGGTAGGATCCGTCGTACAGGGTGGCCTTCAGGTTGACCATGGGGTAGCCCGCCAGCACGCCGTGGACGCAGGCTTCCCGCAGGCCCTTTTCCACGGCGGGGAAGAAGTTCTTGGGCACCGCGCCGCCCACGACCTCCTCGCAGAACTCCA
>CATABD010000068.1 GCA_949494735.1 uncultured Oscillospiraceae bacterium | reverse complement strand
CGGTGGGCCGCCGCCTGGATGCGGTTTTGCGCCTTATCCAATATCAAAGGCGTGGAGCCAGTCCGATTTCAGCAGGAACAGCAAAAACACCACCGAGCTCAGGCACCAGGTAAGCGGATAGGCCCAGGAGATGGTGGAAAACACGGGGAAAACCCGGGTAGCCAGGGTGACATAGACCACCCGGACGCAGCACCAGAAGGCCAGCATGGTGACCATGGGGACAAAGGACTTGCCGCACCCCCGCAGCACCCCGGCGGCGCAGTGGGAGAAAGCCAGCAGGAAGAAGAAGGGCGCCACCACCCGGGCCTGGATGGCGCCGAACTGGATGGCCTCCGGCTCGTCCACAAAGAAGCGCAGGGCGGGCGGGGCGGTGAGGAGCAATACCATCCCGACCAGCTCCGCCAGCACCATCCCGGAGAGGATGCCGAATATGGCGCCTTTTTTGGCCCGGTCATACTGCCGCGCCCCCAGGTTTTGGCTGACAAAGGTGGGCAGGGACATGGACATGGCCGTGATGGGCAGGAACACCAGACCCTCGATTTTGGCGTAGGCCCCGTGGCCGGACATGGCGAACTCGCCGAAGGCGTTGATATTGCTCTGCACCACCAGGTTGCCGATGCTGATGACGGCGTTCTGCACGCCGGTGGGCAGGCCCTGCCGCACCACCTGGGAGAGGATGTCCGGGTAGACGCGCAGCTTGCGGAAATCCAGCCGGGTGTAGTCCTTCAGGCGGCACATCCGCCACAGGCACAAAAGGAAGCTGATCCCCTGGGTGAGGACGGTGGCGATGGCGGCCCCCGCCACCCCCCAGTGGAACACCGCCACGAACAGCAGGTCCAGCGCCATGTTCAGCGCGGAGGAGAGGATGAGGTAGTACAGCGGGTGGAGGCTGTCCCCCAGCGAGCGCATGATGGCCATGCAGATATTGTAGAGGATGACGGTGAACACCCCGCCAAAATAGATGCGGAAATAGGTCAGAGAATAGGGAAGCACCGACTCCGGCGTGTTCATGATGAGCAGCAGCCGGGGCACCAGCAGAAGCCCCACCACGGTGGACAGCACCGAGGCGATGACGCCGAACAGGAAGTTGGTGTGGATGGCCCGGACGACGTTTTCCTCATCTTTGGCTCCGTAGTACCGGGAGATGATGACGCCGCCGCCGATGGCGATGCCGTTGAAAAAGCCGATGACCAGGAAGGTGAGGCTGCCCCCGGAGCTGACGGCGGCAAAGGCCCCGTTGTCGGCGAAATTTCCCAGTACCCAGGCGTCGGCCAGGTTGTAGAGCTGCTGGAGCAGCTGACCCAGAAACAGGGGGAGGGCAAAGGAGAGGATGCCCCGGACGATGGAACCCTCGGTCAGAGACGGGGTTTGGGCCCCCAGCCGGCCCTTGAACAATGCCATGATTTTCATTCCTCACTTCAAGACGTGTTGTCGCGCAAATCCTAGTATAACACCAGGGATAGGGGGCGCGTCAAGAGGGAATGGCAAAAAAAGCGGAAAAATGCCCGTCCCCGGCAGAGCCGGGGACGGGCGGGGGATTAGCGGACGATCTTGTAATAGGTCCGGGCGGTGAGGGAGTACACCGCGGCATACACGGCCAGGAAAGCCAGCAGCGTCCCGGCGGTACAAACCGCCACCGTCATCACGCTTCGCACTCCGAACATGGTGAGCATCCGGGCCACCAGGTTGAAGTCAAACAGGATGTGCACCGCCGCCACCGCGATGGGCAGGCAGAAGACCAGCAGCACTTGGCTGCGGATGGAGGCGCGCACCTCCCGCTGGCTCAGGCCCACCTTGCGCATGATCTCAAAGCGGCCCTGGTCCTCGTAGCCCTCGGACACCTGCTTGTAATAGATGATGAGCACCGTGGCCATGAGGAAGAGGATGCCCAGGATTACCCCCAGGAACAGGAAGCCCCCGGCCATGGCGTAGCCGTCCACCGACATCTCCGCCCGGCTGTCCGTCCGCCAGTATTCCCAGTCCCCGGTGCCGTCAAAGAAGGCCGCGTCGTTGATTGTCCTGTCCGACCAGGCGTCCATCAGGGCCAGCTCCTCCTCGCCGGAGCAGTCCAGCTCCGCCAGCACCAAGGCGGAGTACCGGGTGAATCCCTGCCCCACAAGGGTTCGGAGGGCGGCGCGGTCCGTCTCATCCGCCGTCACCAGGCAAACCGGCTCGCTCATGCTGGTGGTGACGGAAAACGTGGGAAGGGACGGCAGGGTCTGGGTGACGGCGAAGGGGAGGGAGCCGCCCCCCACGCTGGTGAAGGTCAGCGGGCCGGGGGCGGGGCCTGTGCCGCACACCGCCAGCTCTCTGGAAGCCAGGGCGGGGGCAGGCTGGCCGGACAGCCCCGCGTAGTCAGCGGCGGTGAGGACAAAAAAGGTGCGGTTGAGGGTGTTGTCGCTGCTGGCGGCGGTGAGGAAGCCGGGGACGGAGTCCGGGAAGGGATAACCTTCCCTGGTCTCGCTGCCGCCGAATTGCAGATACCGCCCGGAGCGCAGGCTGGACACAGGGACGCTGTGATCCGCCGCGAAACTCCGCACCAGCCGTTCCGCCCCATCCAGGTTGGGCTGCTGTCCCTGGGAGGGATCGAAGCCGATGGTTATGTTGAAGCTGGCGGGGTACTGGGCGGCGATGATCTCCCCCTGCCCCAGGTAGAGGGCCAGGGTGCCGGAGATCATCACCATCACCATGGTGGACAGAATGCAGATGTTGGCGAGGCCCACCGCGTTGCGCTTCATGCGGTAGAGCATCCCGGACACGCCGATGAAATGGCCGGTCTGGTAGTAATAGCCCTTGTTTTTCCGCAGCAGCTTCAGCAGGGCGATGCTCCCGGCGGTGAACAGGCAGTAGGTGCCGATGATGACCAGGATGACCGCCAGGAAATAGAAGGCCATGGCCAGGGCGGGGTCCTTGGTGGTGACGGCGATGAAGTACCCCGCCCCCAGGCAGACGGCCCCGATCACCGCCAGCAGCCAGCGGGTTCGGGGCTCCTTTTCGCCCACGCTGCCGCCGTGGAGCAGCTCAATGGGATTGCTGAGCCGCACCCGGAACAGATTCAATACCAGGGCCAGCAGGAGCAGCAGGCCGAAAAACGCCGCCGTCCGCGCCATGGCGGCCGGGGAGAGGGAGGAGTGGAAGGGGATGGGGAATTGCAGCAGCCGGACAAGGGCGACGGCGGCCAGCTTGTGGAACGCCACGCCCAGCACCAGCCCGCCCCCGATGCCAAGAATGGCGGTGTACAGACTCTCCCAGCACTGGATCAGGGCGATGTTCCCCTTGCCCATGCCCAGGATGTTATAGAGGCCCAGCTCCTTCTTCCGCTGCTTCATCAAAAAGCTGTTGATGTAAAGCAGAAGGACGGCGGACAGCACCCCCGCCACAAACATGCCGATCTGCATCATCACCATCACGTAGTCGAAGCCCCGCATCTCCCGCACGCCGGGGTCGGAGCACAGGGCGGACATGACGTAAAAGGCGGCGGTGAGCCCCGCCAGGGCCAGCAGGTAGGGGACGAAGAACCGGCGGTTCTGCCGTATCCCCTGGGCGGCCAGCTTGGGGTAAAGCCCGTTACGCAAGGCGCTCACCTCCGTCGGCCAGCCGGGTGAGGGTTTCGGTGATGAGGCGGTACATCTGTCCGTCGGTGCGGTTCTCCCGGTAGAGCTGATGGTATACCCGGCCGTCCCGGATGAACAGCACCCGGCCCGCCCGGCTGGCGGCGGCGGTGGAGTGGGTGACCATCAGCACCGTCTGCCCGGCGGCGTTAATCTTGGTGAACAGGTCCATGAGGCTGTCCGCCGCCCGGGAGTCCAGCGCTCCGGTGGGCTCGTCGGCCAGCACGAGCCGGGGTTGGGTGATGAGGGCCCGGGCCACGGCGCACCGCTGCTTCTGCCCGCCGGACACCTCGTAGGGGTATTTGTCCAGCAGTTCCCCGATACCCAGGGTCTGGGCCAGGGGGGTGAGGCGGCGCTTCATCTCCGGGTATTTTTTCCCCGCCAGCACCAGGGGGAGAAGGATGTTGTCCCGGAGGGAAAAGGTGTCCAGCAGGTTGAAATCCTGGAACACGAAGCCCAGGTTGTCCCGGCGGAAGGAGGACAGCTCCTTTTCCTTCACCGCGGTGAGCTCCCTTCCCGCCAGCAGAACCGTCCCGGCGGTGGGCTTATCCAGCGCGGCCAGGATATTTAGCAGGGTGGTTTTGCCTGAGCCTGATTCGCCCATGATGGCCACGTATTCGCCTGTATCCACCGTAAAGGACACGTCGGCCAGGGCGGTCACCTTCTGCCCTCCGAAGCGGGTGGAGTAGATTTTCTTCACATGACTGACTTCCAGGATTGCCATAATGATACCTCCGTACTCCCAAACTGTACTATCTGTGTTGGTACGGACAGTATACAGGAAAAGGGTTAAGAAGCAAGCGGGAAAATTTGAAAGATTTCTTTAAGGAAGAGCTGGTTAAATCCCCAAGCTGCGGCAGTCGCATCTAGGGCTTGTTTGAAAATTGTCAACACGCCCAATCGGCGGGCCTTTTTCCGCCGAGCTGCGTTGCTTTGCCTTGAAATACACAAAGTATTTCTGCGCCAAATCGCCTTGCCCGGCGAAAAAATTCCTTGCCGCTGGGCATATTGCCAATTTTCAAACGGCGCCTAAACGGGGTTCCTTTAAGACATGGCGTCCCCTTGAACCACCCTTTTTTCCAGCTGGAGCAGGGCCTCCTTCATGTCCAGGCCGCTGCCGTAGCCCACCAGCTTGCCGTTCGCGCCGATAACCCGGTGGCAGGGGACGGCGATGAGGATGGGATTCTGGTGGTTTGCCATGCCCACCGCCCGGCAGGCCCTGGGGTTCCCAACGGCGGCGGCGATCTGGCCATAGGTGCGCGTCTCCCCGTAAGGGATGGCGCACAGCGCCCGCCACACCTTTCGCTGGAATTCGGTGCCCGGCAGGATATAAGGAAAATCGAAGGCCCGGCGCCGGCCCTTTAAATACTCCTCGACCTGATGGAACACCATGCCGGTCAAAGCGGTCCTCCCCTCGCCGCGGGCAGGTTCACTTGTCCGCGTAAGAAGTGTGACGGCGCCGTCCCGGTATCCGATTTTAAGTTGGCCAAAGGGAAATGGATAAACCGCATAGCTGTTCAAGGTTCATACCCCCTGTATATTCCGGGCATCTCCCCGGTTCCGTTTGGTGGACGCAGCGCGTTCCCCTTTGGGCCGCGCAAGGGCGCCGTACCTAGGGCTTGTTTGAAAATTGTCAACACGCCCAATCGGCGGGCCTTTTTCCGCCGCGCCGCGTTGATTTGCCTTGAAATACACAAAGTATTTCTGCGCCAAATCGCCTTGCCCGGCGAAAAAATTCCTCGCCGCTGGGCATATTGCCAATTTTCAAACGGTGCCTAATCATACGGATTATACCACATCCGGCGGCGGATTTCTTCCCATTATGAAAATTCAATTTTCCCTGCGGCAGAGGCCCCCGCGCGCACCTTCCCCTTGACAAACGGCTAAAATATGATAAAATATGCTGGCAATGACGGAGTCAAGCCTAAAACCGCGCGTACCAGAGAGAGGGGGGGAGTGGAAGCCCTCACGCAAAGCGGATGGGCGGGCCGCTCCCAAGCGCTCCCGGGATGACCGGGACGTTTGCCCGCGTTAAGGGCGCGATGAGTGTCCTTGCCATGAGGAAACCAGGGTGGTACCGTGGGCGTGAGCCCACCCCTGGGCTTGGCGGGGGCGTTTTCTTTTTATGGGAGGTGCCTCATGGGAAGCCTTTGGAACGCCGTCCGCCGGGCTGCGGGGAAAAAGCGGCCCCAGGAGGCCGGGCTCCAGCTCTGCCGCGCTGCCGATGGGACGCTGCTGCTCTTCCCCACGGCGTGGATCTACGTCCTGCCCCAGCCGGAGCTGCTCTCCCCGCCCTACCTCCACGAGACGGTAGGGAAGCTGGTGCTGGACATGGCGGACAGGTGGCTGGACCCGCCCAAGCCAGACGGCCCGCCGCATCGGCAGCGCGGTGGGGCAGATTTTCCGGGTGGCGCAGGTTATGGACCCCCTGCCGGACCCGGATGCAAACGCAAAAGAAGAAACTAAATCATAAACGGAGGTAATTCCCATGTACGATCCCAAGCCCTACGGCCTGAATGAGCTGCGGGAGATGTTCCTGAAGTTCTTCGAGACCAAAGGCCACCTGCGCCTGCCCAGCTTTTCCCTCATCCCCCAGAACGACGCGTCGCTGCTGCTCATCAACTCGGGCATGGCCCCTATGAAGCCCTACTTCACCGGGGAGCAGGAGCCCCCCCGCCACCGGGTGACCACCTGCCAGAAGTGCATCCGCACCGGGGACATCGAGAATATCGGCCACACCGACCGCCACGGCACCTATTTTGAGATGCTGGGCAATTTCTCCTTCGGCGACTACTTCAAAAAGGACGCCATCCACTGGGCCTGGGAGTTTTTGACCTCCCCCGAGTGGGTGGGGCTGGACCCTAGCCGCCTGTACCCCTCCGTGTTCGCCGGCAACGAGACCACCCCCGCCGACGACGAGGCGTTCCGCATCTGGCACGAGGAGATCGGCATACCCGCCGACCGCATCTTCAAGTTCGGCAAGGAGGATAACTTCTGGGAGCACGGCTCCGGCCCCTGCGGCCCCTGCTCCGAGATCTACTATGACCGGGGGGAGAAGTACGGCTGCGGCAAGCCGGGCTGCACCGTGGGCTGCGACTGCGACCGCTATATCGAGGTGTGGAACGTGGTGTTCTCCCAGTTCGACAACGACGGGCAGAACCACTACACGGAGCTTTCGCAGAAGAACATCGACACCGGCATGGGGCTGGAGCGTCTGGCCTGCGTGTGCCAGGGAGTGGGCTCCCTGTTCGACGTGGACACGGTGATGAACATCACCAACAAGGTGTCCGAGATCACCCACGCCCACTACGGCGAGAGCCGGGAGAAGGACGTGTCCCTCCGGGTGATTACCGACCACATCCGATCCGCTGTGTTTATGATCTGCGACGGGGTGCTGCCCTCCAACGAGGGCCGGGGCTACGTGCTGCGCCGCCTGCTGCGCCGGGCCGCCCGCCACGGCAAGCTGCTGGGGGTCAACGAGCCCTTCCTCTACCTGGTGTGCGGCACCGTCATCCACGAGAACGAGGGCCACTACCCCGAGCTGCGGGAGCGGCAGGACTATATCACTAAGGTGATCCGGGTGGAGGAGGAGAACTTCGCCAAGACCATCGACGGCGGCATCAAAATTTTCAACGAGATGCTCTCGGGCCACAAGGAGAAGGGGGACAAGACCTTCTCCGGCGCGGACGCCTTTAAGCTGTACGACACCTACGGCTTCCCCATTGACCTGACCCTGGAGATGGTGCAGGAGCAGGGGATGGATCTGGACGAGGCGGAGTTCAAGCAGCTCATGGAGGAGCAGCGCCGGCGGGCCCGCAAGGCCCGGGAGGCCCTGGGCGACCTGGGATGGGCCGGGGTGGAGTTTGGCAAGGACGTGCCCGAGACGGAGTTCGTCGGCTATGACAGCGCCAACACGGTCAAGGCGGTCGCCGGCGTGAAAGTAGTGGCCCTGGTGGTGGAAAACGAGCTGGCCGAGGAACTGATGCCCGGCGTGGAGGGCATTGTGGTACTGGACAAGACCCCCTTCTACGCCGAGATGGGCGGCCAGGTGGCCGACCACGGCGTGATCTTCGCCGATAAGGTTGGCTTCGAGGTCACCGACGTACAGAAGAACAAGGGCGGCAAATATATGCACTACGGCAAGGTCACCGAGGGCGTGCTCAAGGTGGGGGATACCGTGTGCGCCCAGATCGACGGGGAGCGCCGCAAGGCCGTGGCCCGGGCCCACACCGCCACCCACCTGCTGGACAAGGCATTACGGGAGGTGCTGGGGGACCACGTCCACCAGGCCGGCTCCCTGGTGGAGCCCGACCGGCTGCGCTTCGACTTCACCCACTTCGAGGCCATGACCCCGGAGCAGGTGGCCGAGGTGGGCCGCGTGGTCAACGAGGCCATCCTGGCGGGCTATGCCGTCAACACCGAGGTGCTGCCCATCGAGGAGGCCAAGCAGCGCGGGGCCATCGCCCTGTTCGGCGAGAAGTACGGCGACACCGTGCGGGTGGTGGATATGGGCGGGGGCTTCTCCGTGGAGTTCTGCGGCGGCACCCACCTGCCCAACACCGCCATGGCGGGGGCCTTCCGCATCAAGAGCGAGTTCTCCGTGGCCTCCGGCGTGCGCCGCATTGAGGCCACCACCGGCAGGGAGACCCTGGCCTTCTACGGCGAGGTGCAGGAGCGCATCAACCAGGCGGCGGCGGTGTTGAAGGCCAAGCCCGGCGAGCTGCGGGAGAAGGCCGAGGCCGTCATGGGCGAGATCAAGAGCCTGCACCAGATGGTGGAGAAGTTCAAGGCCAAGGAGGCGGCGGGGGAGACTGACCGCATCCTGTTCGGCGCCCACGAGGTGGGCGAGCTGAAGGTGCTCACCGCCACGGTGCCCGAGGCGGACGGCGGGCGGCTGCGCCAGATGGGCGACCTGCTCCGAGAGAAGGACGACAACGTGGTGGCGGTGCTGGCCAGCGTCAACGACGGCAAAATCACCTTCCTGTGCGCCTGCGGCAAGCAGGCGGTGAAGAAGGGGATCAGGGCCGGGGACATTATCAAGCAGGTATGCGCCATCGCGGGCGGCTCCGGCGGCGGCAAGCCGGACTCCGCCATGGGCGGCGGGAAAGACGTGCTCATGCTGGACAACGCCCTGGCCATGGTGGATAACGTGGTGGCCATGAAGCTGGGACTGTAAGGAGGATATGCCATGCTTCCCCAGGACCCCTATATTCTGCTGAGTTTTATCAATACCAAGCTCCGGGACGAGTATGGAAGCCTGTCCGCCCTGTGCGGCGGGCTGGACGAGAGCGAAGCGGAGCTGACTGCAAAGCTGGCCGGGGCGGGGTACGCCTACGACCGGTCAACCAACCAGTTCAAGCCCGTTTGAAAGGAGGCTGTCCCCATGTTCCAGACCCAAAACCCAGACTGCCTGTTCTGCAAAATTGTGAAGGGGGAGATCCCCGCCAAGGTGATCTACAAGGATGAGAAATGCGTGGCGTTCCACGACATCGACCCCCAGGCCCCCGTCCACTTTCTGGTTATCCCCAAGGCCCACATCGGCTCCTGCGGGGAGATCACCGAGGCCAATTCCCTGGTGGTAAGCCGCTGCTTTGAGGTCATCTCCAAGGTGACGAAGGAGTTGGGCGCCACCGACTTCCGGGTGGTGTCCAACTGCGGGGAGCAGGCGGGGCAGTCGGTGCCCCACCTCCACTTCCATGTGCTGGCGGGCCGGGATATGACCTGGCCCCCGGGCTGAAGCGTCGGGGCAAGCTCCATATCCCTCGCTCCGCCTCTCCCCTCAAAGCCGTCCTTCGGCTTTGAGGGGCCCCATTAGGACGGGGGATGGGTGCGCGGGAGCCCTGTTCGGAGAAAGGCCGCCCCTGCGCACGGGGGCGGCCTTTCTTCATGAAAATTTTAGAATTCCTTTCGTGTTTTTGCCGGTTGGGGGTGGTATGCTGTACTCCACGAAAGGAGGCGGCAGTGATGACGAGAGAAGCCGCAATCGAGGCGCCCAGAGACAGGATCAGGGAAGAGGCCCGCGCATCCGCCGCCCGGCCCCTCACCCCCTACCGGATGCTTTGGCTGTTCCTCATCGCTGGTGTGGCGGGGGACTTGATTGAGGTGGCGTTCTGGCTGCTCACCCGGGGGGAGCTCATCAGCCGCAGCAGCCTGTTGTATGGGCCGTTCAGCCTGGTCTGGGCGATGGGGGCGGTGCTGCTCACCCTGGCGTTCCACCGCATGGACGACCAGAGCCCGGCCCGGATTATCCTGGCGGGGACAGTGTTGGGCGGCGCGTACGAGTACATATGCTCCTGGATTCAGGAGGTGCTGTTCGGGGCGTGCTTCTGGGACTACCGCCACCTGCCCTTCAACCTGAATGGGCGGGTGAACCTGGTGTTCTGCCTGTTCTGGGGGCTGGCCGCCCTGGCGTGGGTGCGGGCGGCGTACCCGGCCCTGTGCCTGCTGATCGACCGGGTGCCCCTTCCCCGGGGGAAGCGGATGGTCCGGGCGGCGGCGCTGTTCCTGGCATGCAGCACGGCGCTATCCGCCGCCGCCCTGTGCCGGATGGACCAGCGCAGGCGGGATGTGCCCGCCTCCGGCGCGGTGGCGCAGTTTTTGGACGAGACATACCCCGACAGCTTTTTAAAGGAACGCTACCCCAACATGGGGATTCTGGATGAGATCGGCTGGTGAGAAAAACGCCTCCCTGGGAGCTCCGGGGAGGCGTTTTTGCTATTTTTGGCGCTTTGCCCGGTCATGGACCAGGCCGCCTGTGGCGGGGCCGTCCAGCAGCCGCCCGTCGGCGGCAAACCGGGAGCCGTGGCAGGGGCAGTCCCAGCTGTGCTCCCGGGGGTTGTATTTCAAGGCGCAGCCCATATGGGGGCACCGGGGCCGGGTGGGGGTGAGCAGGTTGAGCATGCTTTCCCCGGCATTGGCGGCCAGCTGGGGGTGGAGGATGGAACGGGAGGGGGAGAATATGGCCTGAGAGGGGTTGTCCCGGCCCAGCACGAGATCGGCGGTCAGGGTGGCTGCGGCCATGGAGGAGGTCATCCCCCACTTGTTGAAGCCGGTGACGGCGTACAGCCCGGGCAGACGGGGGGAATACAGGCCGATATAGGGCGCGCCGTCCAGGGACATGCAGTCCTGGGCGGCCCAGCGGGCTGTAGGGCGGGCGTCCGGGTAGTGGCGGCGGGCGAAGTCCTCCAGCCCGGCCCACCCGCTCCCCGGCTTGCCGGTGCGGTGCCCGCCGCCCCCCAGCAGGAGCATGTTGTCATAATTGCGGAAGGACAGGCCCTTGCCGCTGGCATCCACATACATCCCGCCCAGCTTCGGAGCGCCCTCCAGCGCCAGTACATAGGAACGGCTCTGGTACAGCTTGAGCCAATAGGCGCCGAACTTGTTCAGAAACGGGAAGTGGGTGGCCACGACGATGTGCTCCGCCTTAATGGTTCCATGTTCCGTGACGGCCCGGCCGGGCTCCACCTCCAGCACCCTGGTATGCTCGAATATGGGCAGTTTTTCCGCGATGGTGGCGGCAAATTTCAAGGGGTGGAACTGGGCCTGGCGGTCAAAGCGCACCGCTCCCGCCACAGGGAAGGGGAGTGGGAGGTCTTTTGCCAGGGCGGCGGGCCGGCCCAGCTTGTCCAGGGCAGCCAGTTCCCGCTCCAGCTCCCTGGGGTCGTCCAGGGAGTAGACGTAGTTGGGTTTTTCCTCAAAATCGCATGGTATGTCCTGGCAAAGGGCCCGGATGCGGTTCAGCGCTGCCCAATTGGCATCCAGATAAGCCCGAGCCCGCTCTGTGCCAAACCGCCTGAGCAGCTTATGGAACACCAACCCGTGCTGTACGGTGAGCTTGGCGGTGGTGTTTTTGGTAACGCCGCCGCAGATATGCCCGGCTTCCGCCACCACGCACCGCAGCCCGGCCTGGGTGAGTTCGTGGGCGCACAGCAACCCCGTCAGCCCGCCGCCGATCACCAGCGCATCGGCGCGGATCTCCCGGCGCAGGGGTTCGAATGTTGGAAGCTGAGCGTTTTTTTCCCAAATGGACTGCACAGCGCATCACCTCTTGGGAGGTAGTATGCCTGGTTTGGCGAAAAATATGACAAGGAGGGCCGCTTTTGCGGCCCTCCTTGTGTCAAATTGGCTTCCTTTTAAAAATAATGAATTTACTCAGCACGTAGTTGACGACGACGACCACCACGTTGGCGGCGAGCTTGACAATGGCGTCGCCGTGGAGGACAACGCCGGCGGGGAGCCGGACGGCGGCGGAGCCGAAGTGAAGCAGATCCACGAAAAACCACAAAATGCCCAGCTCCAGCCCTAGGGTGAACAGCCTGGAGACGGCCATCTGCCACAGCTCCCGCAGGGCTACCCGCCAGGCCCAGCTTTTGGATTCAAACACGAACAGCTTGTTGACAAAGTAAGCGAACAGTACGCTCACCGCCCAGGCGGCGGCGTTGCCGGCGAGGTAGTGGATGTGGAGCCCTCCGGTGAGCAGCAGGTAGGCCGCATAGTTGACCAGGGTGGTCATCACGCCCCAGAATACATAGCTGACGATCTCCCGGTGCTTTTGCAGCAAGGCGCGGACGGCGGATATCATAGTGCCATGCGGTAGATGGCCGCCATGTCCGCCTCATACAGCACCTTAGCGGAGCCCTTTTTGCCGCCGGAGCTCTTGGCAAAGGAGGCGGCCATGGTCAGGATCTGATCCTCGGTGGGTTCCACCCCCAGCTCCTTCAGGGTGACGGGCATATGGATGGAGCAGAAGAAGTCCTCTAAGGCGGCAATGCCCTTGAGGGCGGTCTCCTCATCGGACGCCCCCGGCTCCACCTCCATCACATCGCGGGCAAACTTGACAAACCGGGGCAGACAGTCCTTGTATACGTACCGCGCCCAGCTGGGCCAGACGGCGGACAGCCCCGCGCCGTGGGTCACGTCGAACATGCCGCCCAGCTCGTGCTCCAGGCCGTGGGACACGAAATCCATCCCGTCTGCCCCCAGGCCTGTAAGGTCGTTGTGGGACAGGGAACTGGCCCACATCACCTCCGCCCGGGCGTTGTAATTGGCGGGGTCGTCCCGGAGGATGATGGCGTTTTTCATCACTGTACGCAGGAGGCCTTCGGCGATCTGGTCGGTGAGCTCCATATTGCCCCCCTGGGTGAAGTAGCGCTCCAGGGTGTGCATGAGGATGTCGGTGCACCCTGCAGCCGTCTGGTAAGGGGGCAGGGCGGCGGTGAGCTCGGGATTCATAATGGCCAGCCTGGGGCGGCAAAGGTTGTTGCGGTAGCCCCGCTTCTCGCCGGTATTCTCGTTGGTGATGACGCTGCTGTTGCTCATCTCGCTGCCCGCGGCGGCGATGGTGAGCACGCAGGCCACCGGCAGGCAGGCCTTGGGGGTGCGCTGCCGGTCATAGATCTCCCAAACGTCGTGCTCCGGCTCCGCCACGGCGTAGCCGATGGCCTTGGACGAGTCGATCACCGAGCCGCCGCCCACCGCAAGAATGAGCTGCGCGCCAAACTCGCGGGCCAGCTGCGCCCCCTCCCGCACCTTGGATACCCGGGGATTGGGCACCACGCCGCCCAGAGAGGCGTGGGCAATGCCTACTCCGTCCAGGGAAGCGGCTACCCGGCCCAGCAGGCCGGATTTCACTGCGCTGCCCCCGCCGTAGTGGATGAGCACCCGGCTGATGCCCAGCTCGCGCAGCAGTGCGCCGGTGCGCTCCTCCACGCCCCGGCCGAAAATGACCCGGGAGGGAGCGTAATATTCAAAATTAAACATGGCAAACGCCTCCTGATAAGGTTGTTCTTTGTGGAACTGCCGGACAGCCGGCAGGGCGGAGACGGGGATTTTGGCCGGGCCTCCAAAAGACATTATAAACGAAAATGGACGGTTGGCAAGTCTTTTTTGCAGGGGTTGACAAAACTCAGCCCGAGGCTGTATAATAAACGGGAAATGACGGATCGAAGCCGTCAAAGGGCCGCCGAAGCGGCCCACGCAGACCTTTGCCTCTGATAACGTGTGTCCGAAGGCACGCAGCGCCCCTGAAGGGGAGCGGCGCGTCTTTTCGCGTTTTCAGAGGGATTTTTATGTTTAGGAGGAAATGAGTATGGCGTGTTTTTTGGTTCCCGCCGGAGAGGCGGCTGTGACCACCGTAGTAGGCAAACTGGGGGGCAAGAAATCCCGGGGCGCTGCCCATGAGCAGGCGGGCACCGGGTTTGGACGAAAGCTGAAGTGGCTGAGCAATATGCTCTGGGGCGGCAGCGCGCTGCTGGCCTTCGAGCACGTTTGGCACGGGGAACTCACCCTTTGGTTCCCCTTCCTGAGCGCGATGAACAACCCCGCGGACACAGCGGAAATGCTGGCCGAGATGGGAAGCGTAGGAGTGGCCATGGCCGCCGGCGTCACCCTGGTGTGGGTGGGTATGGTGACGGTGTCCGCCGTCCTGGAAAAGCGGGCACAGTCCAATGAGCCCGTCGAAGAAGCGCAGTGAGGGCTGGCCGATGACCCTGCTGTGCGCGGTGCTTGCCGCCGTGGTTTCCACGGCGGTGTGGTATACCAGCCCGTCCGCCCGCGAACTGGGGGTGGGGCTGCTGTGCTGGATGTTCTGGGGTGCGTCGTGCATGTGGCTGGCAGACGCGGTTTTTGAGTACATTGAGCTGGGCGCGGCCTGCTTTACCCCGGAGCCGGGGGCGCTGCTGAGCGACCTGTTCCTGGGACTGTCTGTCATTGCCCTGGCTCTGGTCATCTGGGTTGCGGCGCTGCTCATCCGGGATCCGAAGGGGGTTGTCCGGGAGAAGCTGGTGAAAAAATGACGTAAAAAGTTCGGTACGCTTTTGGAGGCACTTCGTAAAGCATTCGTGTTAGCAAAAAAACTGGAAAAAGAGAATGCAGCTTGGGAAAAATATTTGAGTGGTTGGTTTCGATAGTTTAGATGATAAATGGCCGCCGGTTTTCCCTAAAAATCCCTACCACTTACAATAACCGCAGCGCTACTCCAAACACCTGATGCCCGGACAAGCCTTTGCACGGCAAGGCTTTCCGGGCATCGTTTACATTAAGCGCGGCGGGATACATAGCTCCGGGAAATTCCGCACAGCGACGCGATCTCCCGTTGGGTGAGGGGAGCCTGGCCGCCCAGGCCATAGCGCAAACGGATGATGTGGGCCTCCCGCCCGGTTAGGCAGGCGTTTACGCACCGGCGAACCTTAGCACAGGCGTCCCTCAGATTCAGCTCCTCCAGCATGTTGTCATCAACCCGAACCACATCAATGAGGGAAAGGGAACCGTTTTCTCCATCACTATCCAAGGAGTCGGAGAGGGACAGCTCGCCCTGGAGCTTGCGCTGGGATCGAAAATACATCAGTATCTCGTTTTCAATGCATCGGCTGGCATAGGTAGCGAGCCTGACCTTTTTGTCTGATTTAAATGTGGATACCCCCTTTATAAGTCCGATGGTTCCGATGGAGATCAGGTCGTCCTGGTCGCCGTTGGGGGTGTAATATTTTTTTACGATATGGGCCACCAGCCGCAGGTTGTGCTCAATGAGCATATTCCTGGCGTCGTCATCCCCCTGGGCCATCCGTTCCAGACAGTTCTGTTCCTCCTCCCGTGTGAGGGCCCGGGGAAAGGAACCAGTATTTCCCGCCAGCCGCAGGGTGAAGAACAGTCCGTTAAGTGTCAATAACAGCCATGCCGTCCACATGGGTACCACCTCCACCCAGACTGTATGCGAGGGCGGCGTGTCCCTATTAAAAGGAAACGGGTTCCGCTGCTAAAGGTGGGTACTGATAAAGCTGAGGTTAGATAGCATAACTTCATAACATGAGAACACTCTGGGCTGCGGCTTTTCCGCAGTCTTGGCCGCTGAAAAGCCGCGGCCTGGGGGAAGGCTCC
>CATABD010000067.1 GCA_949494735.1 uncultured Oscillospiraceae bacterium | reverse complement strand
ATTGGCTTTATATAGGTTCCACATGGCGGCGGTACTTTGGTAAAAAGTGCCGCCGCTGTGATTTTGGCGGCTTTGGGAGGTAGCCGCTATGTGGGTATTACACTGTAGACAACTAGGAAAGCAGTTGTCAAAAAAAGCCCGGCCTCCACCGGGGACTATTGCGACCACGAGTATGTACTATACAGTGTAGGTTCTATACATTATTGTTCATCTTTTGCCCGGCGGGTCTGTAACCTGCCGGGCAATTTTTGTCGTTTCCTGCGGCCCGAAAAATTTTCTTCACTTTTTTCTCTGCGGAAAGCGGTTTTGCGCGCAAAACCTGTGCCGCTGAACGCTCTGTTAGCGGAAAGGGAAAGTACCACCACCATCCCCCGACGAAAGGGGGTGAGAAGATGGAAACCAACCCCCGCGACTATGGCGAACGGTGCAGGTTTGACGCCTTTTGCAAGACCGTATTGAAGCATGAGGCTATCGACTACATCCGGGAAATGAAGCGGCGGGCCAGCCGGGAAACGTCCTTGGAGCGGCTGCCTCAAACGGCGATGGACAAGCTGTGTTCGGAGGACGACTATCCCAGCGATAGCTATGTGTTTTCGTACTGCGGCTGTGACCTGCCGATCAGGAGCCAACAGGTGGCCGACGCCTTTGCCAGTCTGCCGGAGCAGGAGCAAAGCATCTTGATTTTGCGCCTGGTGCTGGATTTGACAGACACCGAGATTGGCGAGGCTCTTGGTCTGTCCCGGAGTGCCGTCCAGCGGCGCAGAACAAAATCGCTGAATGCCCTGCGGACGAAATTGACAGCGAGGAAAGGAGGTTAGCACAATGAAGCGCCGGAACTACAAGGGCCGTGAGCTGCTGCCGCTGGCGGTGAGCGATGCGGCCCAGACCGGGGATGCTGACGCTGTGGAACAGGTCTTACGCTACTATGAGGGCTACATAAACAAGCTGTGTACCCGGACAGTCTACGACGAAAGCGGCTGTCCCCACGCTTGCCTGGACGAGTACATGAAAAGCCGTCTTGAAAACAAGCTCATCCGAGCCATTCTAGGTGTGAACTGACAACCAGCCCCGGCTGGGAGGAACAGCTTACCCTTTCCCTGTTCCTCCCGCCTGCGGGTCTTGTCCTGCGTCTTGGAAAGGGGAAATGCCTTTGACGAAAGAACAACCTGAAATCAGAACTGAAACCTGTCAAATCGAATTGCCGCAGGCTATCATAGAAATCTTTGCCCGGTTCCTCGTCCCGGAAATACGGAAATACTATGACAGCGAACAGGGCCAGCGAGAGTTTGCGGAATGGCAGGAAGCATCGGACACAACCGAATAAGCATAAAACAGCGGAGGCCAAGGCTTTTACACCTTGACCTCCGCTGTTCGTTTCGACATCAGAGCCACACCATCACAGCGAAGCCGCCTTTGAAATAATAGGTGTTCGTCCAATGTCCGGTTGGTGGAGGCGAGGGGAGTCGAACCCCTGTCCGAAAGCGCGTCCACAGGAACCTCTCCGAGCGCAGACGGCCGGTTACATTCCCTCGCTCAGCCGCAGGCCGTCAAACTGCTGAACTTGGTAGAGTCATGATCCATGGCACGGTCAACTCTTTCCGTACTCATGTTCACCACTGAGATGACGCCCCGGCCCGGCTCGTGGTCCTTCCGGACGGGACGGCCGCGTTAAGCCGCGGCGAGAACTACGTTATCGTTGTTCTTTAATTTATAAGCTGCCCGTTTTTAGGATGACAGGCGCATCCGCTCGCTATTCCTGCTTCGGCGCCCCCGTCGAAACCAGTACGCCCCCCCGTCGGCGCAAAGTCCATTCCGTTTGGGACGCCCTTACGGGCATCCCTCACTGCATTCCCTTGCGCTTCCCCTCCAAATCGCAGCCGCTTCGCTGGGCTGCGATTTGGGGCCGCCCTGCGGGCGGCGTTGCGGGAGAACTTGGTGGCGGCGCTGCCGCGTTTTGATTTATTTTCATCCGGCGGCATTGCCGCCGAAGTGAAAAACCGCTTTAGACCTTCTCCGGCGCGGGGTAGTCCACGCCCTGGGTGTCCACGGTGACATGCTTCATCACCTGATCCTTCTTGGGCCGGTCGTTCCAGTCCCGCTTGGCGCCTGCGATGGTGTCCGCCGTCTCCATCCCCTCAAACACCTTGCCAAAGGCGGCGTACCCGCCGTCCAGGTGGGGCGCGTCATCCACCATCACAAAGAACTGGCTGCCCGCCGAATCCGGGTCCATAGCCCGGGCCATGGACAACACGCCGCGGGTGTGGAGCAGGTCATTCCGAAATCCATTCTGGGAGAATTCGCCCTTGATGGAGTAGCCCGGGCCGCCGGTGCCCGCGCCGTCCGGGTCGCCCCCCTGGATCATGAAGCCGGGGATCACACGGTGGAAGATCAATCCGTCGAAAAACCCGGCCCGCACCAGGGAAATGAAATTGTTCACCGTGTTGGGCGCGGTTTCGGGGTACAGCTCGGCTTTCATCACGCCGCCGTCTTCCATCTCAATGGTGACGATGGGATTGCTCATGGTTACCATCCCTTTCTCTATTCAATAACGGCCCCGGGAGGCCCGGTCCATCTCCCGTTTGGCGTCCCGCCGGGCGGCGGCCTCCCGCTTGTCATAGAGCTTTTTGCCGCGGGCCAGCGCCAGCTCCACCTTTACCCGGGGGCCGGAGAAGTACAGCGAGAGGGGGACCAGCGAATAGCCGTCCTGCTGCACCCTGGCCTGGAGCTTGCGGATCTCCCGGCGGTGGAGCAGCAGCTTCCGGGTGCGCCTGGGGTCCTTGTTGAAAATATTGCCCTTTTCATAGGGGGAGATATGCATCCCATATAAAAACATCTCCCCGTCCTTCACCGAGCAGAAGGAATCCCGCAGGTTTACCGCGCCCAGCCGGATGGATTTGACCTCCGTACCCGCCAGCTCGATGCCCGCCTCGTACTTGTCCTCAATGAAATAGTCGTGGAACGCCTTCCGGTTGGAGGCGATCTGCTTGGTGGACTGCTTCGCCATCGGGCGTCCCCCTTTCCTCATTGTAGTATGATAGCATACCACACCGTTTGCGGGAATGCAAGGGGAAATCGTCCGCCCAATGTTACAATTATATTACGGTAAATTCAAAAAATCCGCTCTTGTTTTTACGATAAGATTAGCATATAATATCATGGTTTCTAGCTTGAGAGGGAGGGCGCATTTTATGGACACGCGGCCTATCGGCGTATTTGACTCCGGACTGGGGGGGCTCACCGCCCTGCGGGAGCTGGCCCGGCTGATGCCGGAGGAGGATCTGGTCTACTTCGGCGACACGGGCCGGGTGCCCTACGGCGGCCGCTCCCCGCAGGTCATCACCAGGTATGCCCGGCAGGACGTGGCTTTCCTGCGCACCTTTGACCCAAAGGCAATCGTCATCGCCTGCGGCACCGTGTCCGCCACCGCCCTGGATGCGCTCCGGGAGGAGAATCCCATCCCCATATTCGGTGTGGTGGAGCCCACCGCCCGCGCCGCCGCCCATGTGACCCGGAACGGGAGGGTGGGCCTCATCGGCACGCGGGCCTCCATCCGCTCGGGGGCTTACGGGCGGGAGCTGGGCCGCCTGAAGCCCGGTGTGGAGGTCACGGCCCGGGCCTGCCCCCTGCTGGTCTCCCTGGTGGAAAACGGACGCTTCCGCCCGGGCGACATTGTGGCGGAGACGGTGGTGGCTGAGTACTTAACCCCCATAAAGGCGGCGGGGGTGGACGCGCTCATCCTGGGCTGCACCCACTATCCGCTGATGCGGGATATCATCGGCGCGTTTATGGGGCCGGGGGTGACCCTGGTGGACGCGGGGGAACAGTGCGCCCGGTGGGTGAAAAAGCAGCTGGAATGGGACGGGCTGCGCAACCAGCGGCCCGGCGCGGGGCGGCACCGCTTTTTTGTCAGCGACAGCGCCGGGGACTTCTCCGAGCTGGCCACCGCGTTTTTGGGGGAGGACGTCCGCGGCGGGGTGGAGCAGATCGACATCACAGCGTACTGAGTACGGCATCCTGAATATCATAGCGAGGGGAACCCATGACAACAGACAACGTAATCATATCCATAAAGGGAAAGCAGCTCTATGCGGAGTGCGCGCCGGAGGAGATTGAGCTGGTCACCGCGGGCACCATGGAGCGGGACGGGCAGGGCGGGTGCACCATCTCCTACCAGGAGAGCGAGCTCACCGGCCTGGAGGGCACCACCACGCGGGTGCACATCGACGGGGGCCGCGTCACCCTGCTGCGGGAAGGGAACACCAACTCCCAGATGGTTTTTGAGGAGGGCAGGCGGCACCTGTCCATGTATGAGACGCCCTACGGCGCGCTGTCCATCGGGGTGAATACCCGGCGCATGCGCTCCACGGTGGGCGAGGCGGGGGGCGAGCTGGAGATCGACTACGCCATTGAGATCGACAACCTGGTGGCGGGGCAGAACCTGTTCCGGATGAATGTGAGAAAAAACCCGCCGCTCCGGCAGTGAGGGGGGAGCGGGGGTGAACAGGGATCTGACAAAGGGGCCGGTGATGGGCTCCATGCTGGCTTTCGCCGTGCCCATGATCCTGGGCGACCTGCTCCAGCAGTGCTACAACGTGGCCGACACCCTGATCGTGGGACGCTATCTGGGTAAAAACGCCCTGGCGGCGGTGGGCTCGTCCTTCACACTGATGACCTTCCTCACCTCCATCCTCCTGGGGTTGTGCATGGGCAGCGGGGCGGTGTTTTCCATCCGCTTCGGCCAGCGGGACCGGGACGGCCTGCGGGAGGGGGCCCATGCCGCCTTCGCCCTCATCGCCGCTATCACCCTGGCGCTGAATGCGGCCGCGTTCCTCTGCCTGGACGGCGTCCGGGTGTTCCTCCGGGTGCCCGGTGAGGTGTGGCCCATGATGCGGGAGTACCTGGCCGTCATCTTCTGCGGCATCGCCGCCACCTTCCTTTATAATTATTTTGCCTCCTTCCTCCGGGCGGTGGGCAATTCGGTGGCGCCGCTGGTTTTTCTGGCGGCGTCGGCGCTGGTGAACATCGGCCTGGACCTGTGGTTTGTGCTGGGGCTCAGGCGGGGGGTAGCGGGGGCCGCCGAGGCCACCGTCATTGCCCAGTACCTGTCGGGGGCGGGCATCGCCGCCTATACCTTGGTAAAGCATCCCGGGCTGCGCCCCGGCGGGGGCCGGTTCCGGCTGCGCTGGGGGCGGATGCGGGAGATCGCCGGCTTTTCCATCCTCACCTGCGTGCAGCAGTCGGTGATGAACCTGGGCATCCTTATGGTGCAGGGGCTGGTGAACAGCTTCGGCCCCACGGTGATGGCCGCCTTTGCCGCCGCGGTGAAAATCGACGCCTTTGCCTACATGCCCGTCCAGGACTTCGGAAACGCTTTTTCCACCTTCATCGCCCAGAACTACGGGGCCGGGGAGGAGGGCCGCATTCAGGCGGGGCTGAAGGGGGCCGTGGCGGCGTGTATGGCCTTCTGCCTGGCGGTATCCGCCCTGGTGTGGGTCTTTGCCGCCCCCCTCATGGGGCTGTTTGTGGAGGCGGGGGAGACGGCCACCATCCTGGAGGGGGTGCGCTACCTGCGCATTGAGGGGGCGTTCTACTGCGGCATCGGCTGCCTGTTCCTGCTCTACGGCCTTTACCGGGCGCTGGGCAGGCCGGGGATGTCGGTGGTGCTGACGGTGATCTCCCTGGGCACCCGGGTGGCGCTGGCCTATCTGCTCTGCGCTGTCCCGGCCATAGGGGTTGTGGGCATCTGGTGGTCGGTGCCCATTGGCTGGGCGCTGGCGGACGCCGCGGGGCTGGGCTATTACCGCGCCCGGCGGGGGCGCCTGCTGGCCTGGGAGGACGGCCGGGGAGAAAAACCGCCCCGGAAGCCCCAAATGGGGAAGAAAAAGGATAAAATCCGCTTGACGGGGACAAAATGATATGCTATAATTTCAAATTGCGCTGGTGCGCGGAAAGGAGCCTTGACCGATGCTGAACGAACTGGAACACGCGGCCAAGGTGGTGGGCGTCAAGCAGGTCCGGCGGGCGCTGGCAAACGGCCGGGCCAAATGTGTTTACCTGGCCAAGGACGCCGATCCCCAGCTCATCCGTCCCATAAAGCTCCTGGCCCAGGAGCGGGGCGTGGAGGTGGTTCAGGCCGAGTCCATGAAGGCTTTGGGCCGCGCCTGCGGCATCGCGGTGGGGGCTGCGTGCGCAGCCGTCGTGAGCCCCGCCCCAACTTTTTCCGGTTTTAGCGAATAATCCCCGGATTATCCGTTAAAATATATATTTATTGAAAGGAGGAAAATCATGCCTACTTTTAACCAACTGGTCCGTAAGGGCCGCGAGAAGAGCACCTACAAGTCCAACTCTCCCGCCATGCAGCACGGTCTGAACACCCTGAAGAACAAGGAGACCGACCTGCCCTCTCCCCAGAAGCGGGGCGTGTGCACCGCCGTTCGTACTTCCACCCCGAAGAAGCCGAACTCCGCTCTGCGTAAGATCGCCCGTGTGCGCCTGACCAACGGCTACGAGGTCACCGCCTATATCCCCGGCGTGGGCCACAACCTGCAGGAGCACTCCGTGGTCATGATCCGCGGCGGCCGTGTCAAGGACCTGCCCGGCGTTCGTTACCACATCATCCGCGGCACACTGGACACCCAGGGCGTCAACGGCCGTATGCAGGCCCGCTCCAAGTATGGCGCCAAGCGGCCCAAGGCGGCCAAGAAGAAGTAATTTCTTCACCCACAACGAGTTTTGCGCACACGCGCAAGGCGAACCGCCTTGCCGAGCGTTTATTCCATATATCCCACAAGGGGCCTCCGCAAAAGCGGGCCCCAGCTTTTGCGGGGAGAGGAGAAGGGAACTTGCGGATATGGAGCTTTCGGCGTTCTTTTGCCGGAAGCGAAATGGAGCGGGTTTCCTTCGACGAATGGGGAAACCTCGGACAGGCATTGCACGAGGTATTGCTTGAGCAAGTATCGCCGCGCCAGACGGGGCGCGGGGTTCCGAGCGAGGGGAGCATACTTGCCGTATGTGACCCGCCGCGAGGGTTCCCGCAACGAAGCATGGCCCGGCGGGACGCCGCTCAAGGCTTCGAGTACCTGTGAATTCTAATTCTATATAGAAGGAGGGAAGCGAAGTGCCCAGAAGAGGAAACGTACCCAAGCGGGAAATTTTGCCCGACCCGCTGTATAATTCCGTCCTAGTCACTAAGCTCGTCAACAGCATCATGCTGGACGGCAAGAAGGGCGTAGCCCAGAAGGTCGTCTACGGTGCCTTTGACATCATCAAGGACAAGACCGGCAAGGAGCCCCTTGAGGTCTTTACCACTGCCATTGAGAACATCATGCCTTCCCTGGAGACCAAGTCCCGCCGTGTGGGCGGCTCCACCTACCAGGTGCCCATGGAGGTCCGTCCCGAGCGGCGCCAGACCCTTGGCCTGCGCTGGCTGACCAGCTACTCCCGCAACCGGGGCGAAAAGACCATGAAGGAGCGGCTGGCCGGCGAGATCATGGACGCGGCCAACAACACCGGCTCCGCGGTGAAGAAGCGCGAGGACACCCACAAGATGGCCGAGGCCAACAAGGCGTTCGCCCACTACCGCTGGTAAGGACGGAGGCAAGCAGAACCAATATGGCAAGAAAAGTTACACTGGAGAATACCCGGAACATCGGCATCATGGCCCACATCGACGCCGGTAAGACCACCACGACGGAGCGTATTTTGTACTACACCGGCGTGAACTACAAGATCGGCGAAACCCATGACGGCACCGCCACCATGGACTGGATGGCCCAGGAGCAGGAGCGCGGCATCACCATTACCTCCGCCGCCACCACCTGCTACTGGAAGGGCACCAAGGACCAGTTCCCCCAGACCCGGATCAACATCATCGACACCCCGGGCCACGTGGACTTCACCGTAGAGGTGGAGCGCTCCCTGCGCGTGCTGGACGGCTCCGTTACCGTCATGTGCGCCAAGGGCGGCGTGGAGCCCCAGTCCGAGACCGTGTGGCGCCAGGCGGACCACTACAAGGTCCCCCGCATGATCTACGTCAATAAGATGGATATCATGGGCGCCGACTTCTACAACGTGCTCAATATGATCCACGACCGGCTCAAGGCCAACGCCGTGCCCATCCAGCTCCCCATCGGGAAAGAGGAGACCTTCAAGGGGATCATCGACCTGGTGGAGATGAACGCCGACATCTATTACGACGACCTGGGCAAGGACATGCGGGTGGAGGAGATCCCCGCCGATATGCTGGAGCTGGCCCAGGAGTACCGCACCAAGCTGGTGGACGCCTGCGCCGACATCGACGAGGAGGTCATGGAGCTGGCCCTGGAGGAGCAGCCCATCCCCCAGGAGCTGCTGCGCCGGGCCATCCGCAAGGGCACCATCGACAACCTGATGGTTCCCGTGGTGTGCGGCACGTCCTACAAGAACAAGGGCGTGCAGAAGCTGCTGGACGCCATTGTGGACTATATGCCCGCCCCCACCGACATCCCCCCCATCAAGGGTATCAACCCCGACACCGAGGAGGAAGAGGAGCGCCCGTCCTCCGACGACGAGCCCTTCTCCGCCCTGGCGTTCAAAATCGCCACGGATCCCTTTGTGGGAAGGCTGTCCTTCATCCGCGTCTATTCCGGCACGCTGAACACCGGCACCCAGGTGCTCAACTCCACCAAGAAGCAGAAGGAGCGCATCGGCCGCATCCTCCAGATGCACGCCAACCACCGGGAGGACATCGAGACCGTCTACTCCGGCGACATCGCCGCCGTCATCGGCCTCAAAAATTCCACCACTGGCGACACCCTGTGTGAGGAGAAGCACCCCATCATCCTGGAATCCATGGAATTTCCCGAGCCCGTCATCCGGGTGGCCATCGAGCCCAAGACCAAGGCAGGCCAGGAGAAGATGGGCATCGCCCTGATGAAGCTGGCCGAGGAGGACCCCACCTTCAAGACCTACACCGACGAGGAGACCGGCCAGACCATCATCGCCGGCATGGGCGAGCTCCACCTGGAGATCATCGTGGACCGCCTGCTCCGGGAGTACAAGGTGGAGGCCAACGTGGGCGCGCCCCAGGTGGCCTACAAGGAGACCATCAAGCAGTCCGTCAAGCAGGACACCAAGTACGCCCGCCAGTCCGGCGGCAAGGGCCAGTACGGCCACGTGGTCATCACCGTGGAGCCCAACGAGCCCGGCAAGGGCTATGAGTTCCTCAACGAGATCACCGGCGGCGTCATCCCCAAGGAGTTCATCCCGGCGGTTGACGCGGGCATCCAGGGGGCCATGCAGGCCGGCGTCATGGCCGGCTACCCCGTGGTGGACGTAAAGGTCCACCTGACCTTCGGCTCCTACCACGAGGTGGACTCCTCCGAGATGGCGTTTAAGATCGCCGGCTCCATGGCCTTCAAGGAGGCCTGCCGCAAGGCCGGGGCCTGCCTGCTGGAGCCCATCATGAAGGTGTCCGTCATCGCCCCCGAGGAGTATCTGGGCAACGTCATCGGCGATTTGACCTCCCGCCGCGGCCAGATCCTGGGCCAGGAGGCCCGGCCCGGCGCCCAGCAGATCGACGCCCTGGTCCCCCTGTCCGAGATGTTCGGCTATGCCACCGACCTGCGTTCCCGCACCCAGGGCCGCGGCCAGTACACCATGGAGCCCCACAGCTATGTGGAGATCCCCAAGAACATCGCCGAGAAGATCATCGCCCAGCGCGGCCGGAAAGAGGACTGATCGTTGTGTGCGCCCGCCGCTGGCGGCCGCGCGCATTGCGTAAATTAGTGGTTGCAATTTCTGCCGCTATAGGATAGAATAGGCCCATAAACCTGTTCACCTCAACCTATTTATTTAACAAGTACAAGGAGGAAAACCCAAAATGGCCAAGCAAAAGTTTGAGCGTACCAAGCCCCACGTCAACATCGGCACCATCGGCCACGTTGACCACGGCAAGACCACCCTGACCGCCGCCATCACCAAGTATCTGGCCCTGAAGGGCCAGGCCCAGTACGAGGACTACTCCAGCATCGACAAGGCTCCCGAGGAGCGCGAGCGCGGCATCACCATCAACACCGCCCACGTGGAGTATGAGACCGACGCCCGGCACTATGCCCACGTGGACTGCCCGGGCCACGCCGACTATATCAAGAACATGATCACCGGCGCGGCGCAGATGGACGGCGCCATCCTGGTCATCGCCGCCACCGACGGCCCCATGGCCCAGACCAAGGAGCACATCCTGCTGGCCCGTCAGGTGGGCGTGCCCGCTATCGTGGTGTTCCTGAACAAGTGCGACCAGGTGGACGATGAGGAGCTGCTGGAGCTGGTGGAGATGGAGGTCCGCGAGACCCTGTCCGGCTACGAGTTCCCCGGCGACGACATCCCCATCATCAAGGGTTCCGCCCTGAACGCCCTGACCTGCGAGTCCGGCGATGTGAACGACCCCGACTTTGCCTGCATCAAGGAGCTGATGGACGCTGTTGACAGCTACATCCCCACTCCCGACCGCAAGGCCGACCTGCCCTTCCTGATGCCCGTCGAGGACGTGTTCACCATCACCGGCCGCGGCACCGTGGCCACCGGCCGTGTGGAGCGCGGCCAGCTGAAGGCGGGCGAGACCGTTGAGATCGTCGGCCTGACCGAGGAGAAGAAGAGCACCGTCGTCACCTCCATGGAGATGTTCCGCAAGACGCTGGACTATGTTGAGGCCGGCGACAACGTGGGCTGCCTGCTCCGCGGCGTCAACAAGGACGAGATCGAGCGCGGCCAGGTGCTGTGCAAGCCCAACTCCATCCACCCCCACACCAAGTTTGTGGGCCAGGTGTACGTCCTGTCCAAGGACGAGGGCGGCCGTCACACCCCCTTCTTCAACAACTACCGTCCCCAGTTCTACTTCCGTACCACCGACGTGACCGGCGTCATTACCCTGCCCGAGGGCACTGAGATGTGCATGCCCGGCGATAACGTGGACATGAATGTGGAGCTGATTACCCCCATCGCCATTGAGAAGGGCCTGCGTTTCGCTATCCGTGAGGGTGGCCGTACCGTGGGTTCCGGCGTTGTCATCGATGTGAACGAGTAATTAATCCCGGCATAGGCAAAATCCCCGCCCATCTTGGGCGGGGATTTTTTTGCCAGTCAGCCGGTTTGGCACGAAAATACCTTGTGTATTTCAAGTCAAATACACGCCGTATGGCGGGAAAGCCCCGCCGCTTGGGCATATTGGCTCTAAACAAGCATCAGTCTCAGCCGGCAGCCCTGTGCTGTGCGCAGGACTGGGTACAGCCTTCACAGCTGTGCCCGCACGCCCAGAGACGTTGGGCGGTAGAATCCCAGGCGGCGGCGTAGCCGTCGCACTTGGCGCACAGGTGTTCCGCCGTCTCCGGGGACTGGAGGTCGGTGGATTTTGCCCCGGTATGTGCCACCATCTCCCGCAGCCTCGCCGGGTTCTCAAGCATGGGGCAGGGCTTCAGGTGGTTTTCGTTGAAGGGCTGTCCGTCGTGGTAGGCCATGAACATGGGGGAACGCAGGCAGTCCAACAGGGACTTTTCCCGGATGTTGGAGTCGGAGTAGTGGACAAACACGCAGGGGTCCACGTCCCCGTTGGCGTTGATGTGGAGATACCGCCGCCCCCCGGCGATGCAGCCGCCCACGTACTCCCCGTCGTTTTGGAAGTCGATGACAAACAGCGGCTTGGTCTTGCGGTAGGCCCGGATGCGCTCATACATGGTTTCCCGCTGTTCCGGGGTAGGCATCAGCTGGGGCGCGGCGTCATTGCCCACCGGCATATAGTGGAAGTACCAGGCGAATTTGGCCCCCCACTCCACCAGTTCATCCACGAACGCCTCCGAACTGATGGAGTCCAGGTTGGCGCTGGTATAGCAGCAGGAGGTGCCGAAGGGCAGCTTGCGTGCCTTGAGAATTTCCATGGCCCGGCGGACCTTTTGGAACACGCCGCTTCCCCGGCGGCTGTCGGTAGCCTCCTCAAAGCCCTCTACGCTGATGGCGGGAACAAAGTTCTTCACCCGCAGCATCTGGTCGGCAAATTCCTCGTCAATGAGGGTAGCGTTGGTAAAGCAGAGGAATTCGCAGTCGCTGTGCTTATTGCAAAGGGCGATGAGGTCGTCTTTGCGCACCATGGGTTCGCCGCCGGTATAGATGTAAATATATACCCCTAGCTTTTTGCCTTGGGTGATAATACTGTCGATCTCGTCGAAGGAGAGGTTGAGCTTGTTGCCGTATTCCGCCGCCCAGCAGCCGGTGCAGTGGAGGTTGCAGGCGGAGGTGGGATCCAGCAGGATGGCCCAGGGGATATTGCAGCCATACCGTGTCCGCGCCTCCTCCTGGATGGTCCAGCCGATGAGGTTACCGTTAAGCATAAAGTTTTCGAAGAAGGTCTTGCGCACCTCGCCGTCGATGTCCGTCCACATGGACCGGATGAGCCGGTACCAATTGTTGTCCGGGTTTTCGATTATCTTGCGGAAGGCGGCGCGCTGAGTGGGGAAGCTGTTGGGGCCGTCCCCGGCGAAGCGGTCCACCCAGTCCATCAGGCGGGGGATGTTGGCGTCCGGGTCCTTGTCCAGATAGCCGTACAGGGCGCGGAAGCCCGCCCGTTTCACACTGTTCATCATGGTCATGCTTACACATTCCTTTCTCTTCGCGTTGTCCCGGCAGATAAGCGGCGGGTTGGAGCCTCCGCTTATCCCTTGTCGTGTTCAGCGACATAATACCCCTCGAGGCGGGTAGTTTCCATAGACAGGAAAGAGGCCCCTGTCAAAACTCTGACAGGGGCCTCGGGGATGTAAAATTTTGTCGAATAATGGGGCTTTGGCGCCTAGCGCTCGTTTTTCTGGGCCAGCCGTTCCAGGGTGTAGTCCAGACAGCCGCCCACCAGTATGTCGAAATCATCCATCCGCTCAATGATATTGGAGGGCATCCCCTGTTCCACCCAGCTGAGTACGATGCTGGCCAGCCCCTGGGTGAGCAGCTCGGTCATAAAGCCGATCTGGTCCTCCGTCACGGCGTAGCTGCGGGCGGCCAGCCGGGTGCGGGCCTCCACCAGGGGGGCGGCCCAGCGGCGCACATGGCTTTCCACATAGCTGCGCTCATAGGCCCGGTACACGTTGAGAACCAGGGTACGGTGCTCCCGCAGCAGGGACAGCGTCCGCTCCAAAGCTACGTGCCATTCCTCGGGCCGGGCGGCCCCCAGCTCATCCAGCAGTATCTGGATGCCGTAGTCCACCACCCCGTACAGGTCGGAGAAGTGGTAGTAAAAGGCCTGCCGGGAAATGCCGCACTTTTCCACCAGCTGGGTGACGGTGATGTCATCCAGCCGCTTTGCCTGGAGCAGCTCCGCCAGGGCGGCCATGATTTGATCCTTCGTAGACTTTGGCACATCGGTCCCTCATTTCTGGAATTTTGAAACATTATACCGGGTTTTGGCGGGCGGCGCAAGAAATGGGACTTGACACTCGGGAAATTTTGTCAAGGAATATTTTTTTGATCCGGCGGCAAACTGAACCGGGGTGAATGCAATGAACAAGAAAAAGGGCAAGATGCTGTGGTATGCCCTGGCGGGGGGAGCCGCCGGGGTGGTCAACGGCTTTTTCGGCGGGGGCGGCGGGCAGGTGCTGGTGCCCATGCTGGCGGGGAAGTGCGCTCTGGAGCAGAGGAAGGCGTTTGCCACCTCGGTGGCGGTGATTGCGCCGCTGTGCGCCCTGTCCGCCGCCATCTACTGGTTCCGGGGGCAGCTGGACCTCCTGCTGGCCCTGCCCTACCTGGCAGGCGGGCTCATTGGCGGCTTTGTGGGCGGAAAGGTGTTCAAAAACCTGTCTATGACCTGGCTGCGCCGGATCTTCGCCCTGCTGATCCTGTACGGCGGGGTGAGGGCGTTTTTATGAAGGACTGGATCATCGCCGCCCTGGCCGGGGCGGCCACCGGGGTGCTGTCCGGCTTCGGGGTGGGGGGCGGCTCGCTGCTGCTGATCTACATGACCACCTTTGCCGGGGTGCCCCAGACCCTGGCCCAGGGGGTCAACCTGCTCTACTTTCTGCCCACCGCCGCCACCGCCCTCCCTGCCCACCTGAAAAACGGCTATGTGGAGAAGGGGGCGTTGCTGCCCGCCATCGCCGCCGGGCTTGTGTGTTCCGCCCTCACCGCCTGGGCGGCCACCGCGCTGGATGTGGAGGTGCTGCGCAAGTGCTTTGGAGGCTTCCTCATCCTCATCGGTCTGCGGGAACTGTTCCGCAAAGGATAATTTTGCTTGCCTTTCCAGGCGGGCTGTGGTAATATGCTGTTTGCCGGACTGGCCTTCTTGGCCGGCCCGGCAACTATGTTTTAGGAGCGCCTGCACATGAATCCCATCTTGTTTGTCATACTGTTAACCGCCGCCACCGGCGTGGGCGGCCTGGCCCTGGGGGGCGCGCTGGCCGCCCTCGTCAGGCGGGAGTCCCCCCGGGGGACCAGCCTGCTGCTCAGCTTCACCGCGGGGCTTATGCTGTCCATCGTGGCCCTGGACATGGTGCCCGAGGCCATGGAAGCCGCCCCCTGGCCGCCCATGACGCCGCTGGTGCTGGTGGCGGGCTTTGTGGTGACCTACCTGCTCAACTGCTGGATCGACAAGAGCGCCCACCATGAGGACGAGAACAATCCCCATCACTGTGCCTGCGGCCACCACGACCTGCACACGGCGGGGCTGGTGCTGGCGGCGGCGGTGGCCCTGCACAACGTGCCGGTGGGCATGGCGGTGGGGGCGTCGGTGGCGGTGGAGGGCATCTGCCTGGCCAGCGTGCTGGCGGCGGTGACCATCGGCCTGCACAACCTGCCCGAGGGGATGAGCATCGCCATCCCCCTGCTCCACGACGGGTCCAAAACCCTGGGTGCCATCGGCGTGGCGGCGCTGTCCGGCCTGCCCACGGTGGCGGGGGCGCTGGCGGGATACCTGGTGGGCAACCAGGCCCCCGCCGCCCTGGCCGCCGCCCTCAGCCTCGCGGGGGGCGCCATGCTGTACGTGGTGTTTTTTGAGCTGCTGCCCGAGGCGTCCCTCCAGTGGAAGTCCCGGTGGTCCATCCTGGCCACGGTAGTGGGCTTTGCCCTGGGGGTGCTGCTTATCTTCGGGCATACGCACCACTGAGGGACGTGCCCGCCTTGCATTTTTCCCGCCGTCCTGTTATAATATGGGTGTACCGGACCATACGCGGCGGCGGGGCCGCCCAGTGGAAAAGGAGGGCTGTATATGAGCAAGCAGATCATCACCATCAGCCGGGAGTTCGGCTCCGGCGGCAGGTCCGTGGGCAAGCGGGTGGCCGAGCTGCTGGACGTGCCTTATTATGATAAAAAGCTGGTGGAGCAGGTGGCGGTGGAGACCGGCTTTGACGAGAAATTCATTGAGCAGGAGGGGGAGTACGCCTCCCCCTGGCAGTCCCTGATGTCCTATGCGTTCCCCGGCGGCGCGCGGCTGCGCCACCCGGTGAACAGCGGGCTGTCCACCGCCGACTTCCTGTGGGTCATCCAGTGCCGGGTGATCCTGGACCTGGCGGAGAAGGGGCCGTGCGTCATCGTGGGCCGCTGCGCCGACTACATCCTGCGGGACCGGGAGGACGTGCTTAACGTGTTCATCCACGCCCCCATCCCCTATCGGGCGGACCGGGTGGTGCGGCTGTACGGCGAGTCCGACCTGTCCCCCGAGAAGCGCCTGGAGGAGAAGGACAAGCGCCGCCGGGCCTATTACAAGCACTACGCCAACCGGGACTGGGGGATGAGCCAGAATTACCACCTGTCCCTGGATTCCAGCCTGGTGGGGGTGGAGCGCTGCGCCCAGCTCATCCTGGATGTGGCCCGAAACCCCGGACAGTGACAAAAAAGCGCCCCGCCCACTTGGGCG
>CATABD010000066.1 GCA_949494735.1 uncultured Oscillospiraceae bacterium | reverse complement strand
GCGGGGCCGGTTTCCCTTTGCCGGCAGGCAAAAAATTTTCTCTTCCCATCTTGTATCTTCCGCCGCTTTTCGGTATGATATATTTTTATAACAACATTTTGGGGTGACACAATATGGCGCTGTCAAACGAAACCTGCCGGCAGTATACCGCCATCCTCCACGAGGAGCTGGTCCCCGCCCTGGGCTGCACCGAGCCTATCGCCGTGGCCTACGCCGCCGCCCGGGCCGCCCGGGAACTGGGCGGCCCCGCCCAGGAGGTGTCCATCTGCGTCAGCGGGAACATCATCAAAAACGTGAAGAGCGTGGTGGTCCCCAACACCGGCGGACTGCGGGGACTGGAGGCCGCGGCGGCGGCGGGCATCGTCGCCGGGGAGGCGGACCGGGAGCTGGAGGTCATCTCCAACGTCACCCCGGAACAGCGCCGGCGGATCGCCGCCTACCTGAAGCAGGCCCGCTTTGCCGTCAGCCGCTCCGGTTCCGGCCTCATTTTCGACATCGACATCACCCTCAAGGGGGCCGGGCATTCCGCCCGCTGCCGCATTGCCGGGCACCACACCCATGTGGTCCTGCTGGAGCGGGACGGCCATCCCCTCATTAACCAGCCCCCGGCGGAGGAACAACCCGAGGCCTATGCCACGGACCGGTCCCTGCTCAACGTGGCGGATATCGTCACCTTCGCCGATGAAACGCCGCTGGACGGCCTGCGGGAGCTGCTGGACCGGCAGGTCAGCTATAACATGGCCATCGCCCAGGCCGGGCTGGACCAGTCCTTCGGCGCGCGCATCGGCCAGATCCTGCTGGACGCCTACGGCGACACCGTGTCCAACCGGGCCAAAGCCCTGGCTGCCGCCGCCTCCGACGCCCGCATGAACGGCTGCGGCCTGCCCGTGGTCATCAACTCCGGCAGCGGGAACCAGGGCATCACCGCCTCGGTGCCGGTGGTGGTGTACGCCCGGGAGCTGGGCGTGTCCCAGACCACCCTGTACCGGGCGCTGATTGTGTCCAACCTCATCACCATCCACCTGAAAACCGGCGTGGGGCGGCTGTCCGCCTACTGCGGGGCCATCTCCGCCGGGTGCGGCGCGGGCAGCGGCGTGGCCTACCTCTACGGCGGCAGACAGGACCGCATCGCCCACACCATCGTCAACGCCCTGGCCATCAACTCCGGCGTGATCTGCGACGGCGCAAAGTCCAGCTGCGCGGCCAAGATCGCCTCGGCTGTCGAGGCGGGGCTGCTGGGGATGCAGATGGCCCAGCACGGCAGCGAATTCGTGGGCGGCGACGGCATCGTCATCAAGGGCGTGGAGAACACCATCCGCAACGTGGGGCGGCTGGCCCGGGAGGGCATGGCCCAGACCGACAAAAAGATCATCGACATCATGCTGGAGCCCTCGGGCGGCCAGCGCTGAGCGCAAAAAAAGGGGGAGGGCCGCCCGGTTGGGTGGTCCTCCCCCTTTTCCGAATGCTCCCGGTCAAGCCGGGGAACAATTACTTCAGGCCGTTCTCGTAGGCCTCGATCATTTTCTTGACCATCTGGCCGCCCACGGAGCCGGCCTGCTTGCTGGTCAGGTCGCCGTTGTAGCCCTGCTTCAGGTTGACGCCGACCTCATTGGCCGCCTCCATCTTGAACTTGTCCATAGCCTCACGGGCGCCGGGCACCACCAGACGGTTGGAATTATTGGTGTTAGACATATCCGTATTCTCCTTTTTTGAATCTTTGTTTGTCGGATCGGGAATCCGAGCATAGTTTGAGCCATCCCGATTTTTATATGCGAAATCCGCGCTGGTAAGTTTAGGCTTGCGCAGCCCCGATGACGGACGGTATGTCCAACACCTTTTTACTTTATTTTTTGTACTCCTCCACATCGTCCAGCCGTGCCCGCCTGCGCTTATAGACCCCGCGCAGCACCTCCAACAGCCCGAAACACACGGCAAACACGGCGGCCATGGGTAGTACGATCCTCCACAACAATTCCAGGCCGGCAGGCTTGCGCAGCACCAAAAGCGACCTGACCGCATAAATGGCTCCCAGCGCCAATGCCGCCCCTGCGCTAAACACCGCGTTTGTTTTCCTCGAAGGCTGACGGCTCACCGACCACAGTCCGTTTTTCAGACATAAAACCGTAATGTAACCGCCAGCGATGAACAGCACGGCCAGCTCCCCGGCAATCGCCCGGAGGCCGGCGCCCATCAGCGCCTGCCCCACCACTGCGGCGCACAGTGCCCAAAACGCAATCCAAAAGCCGTGCTCCTCCAGCTTCATCAGCTGAAGGTTCTGCATTTCATCCATCCCGCCGGGTTCTTTTTTACCTTTCATCGTCATTCTCCTCTCCAAACAGCTCGTCCAATGTTTTCCCCAACACCTTACAGATTGCGCGGCAAAGCCTGATTGTAGGGTTATAATTTCCCTGTTCTATGGCGTTCATGGTCTGGCGCGACACGCCTACGGCATCTGCCAGCGCTTTTTGCGTCATGTCAAGCTCCGCTCTCGCGGTTTTGATCTTGACATTTCGGGCCATAGGAATCACCTCCATTACCAGATTACAATATATTTTAATTTTTGTCAAGTATATATTACATTTTTGCTGAGGGAAGTGGGAGACCGCCCCGATGCCGGGCGCGGCCTCCCTCTCCAGTCATATGTCCTGTCCAGTCTCAAAAGATGCTCAGGTAGAGCTCCTGGCTCAGCCGCTCCAACAGCCGGATGCCTGCCACGCTGTTCCCCTTGCGGTCCAGCGCCGGACCGAATATGCCGATGCCCATCCGGGTGGGCACTACCGCCATGATGCCGCCCCCCACGCCGCTCTTGGCCGGGACGCCCACCCGCAGGGCGAACTCCCCCGACCCATCGTACATCCCGCAGGTCATCAGCACCGCGTTGACGTATCGGGACATGGCCGCGGGGAATACCCGCTCATTGGAGGCGGGCAGCCGCCCACGGTTGGACAGCACCGCCCCGATGTGGGCCAGCGCCCGGCAGTCCGCCTGGATGGAGCAGGCCCGGAAATAACAGTCCAGCACCTCCTCCACGTCGTCCTCCAGCAGCCCGTGGAATTTGAGCAGGTAGGCCAGCGCCCGGTTTTTACTGCCATGGCTCTTTTCCGAGCGGTATACCGCCTCGTCCACGCCGATCTCCCCGTCTCCCGCCAGCCGCCGGGTCAGCTCCAGCAGCCGCTGGAACCGCTCATCGTAGCTGCGCCCATAGATCAGGCTGCACATGACAATAGCCCCCATGTTGACCATGGGGTTAATATTCCCGCTGTCCAGCGCCTGGTCCCCGGCGTTAATAGCGTCGAAGGGCTTGCCGGTGGCCTCCACCCCCACCCGGCGGGTGACGAACTCCGCTCCGTTGTCCAACAGCGCCTGGAGCAGCAAAATGGGCTTGACCACGCTCTGGATGGTAAACGGCCTGCGGCAGTCCCCCGCCCAGGCGTGCTTCCCCTCGCTACCGATGACGTAAATCCCCAGGGCATCCGGGTCTCCCTTCGCCAGCTCCGGAATATAGTCCGCCACCCGCCCCTTGCCGGTAAAGGGGCGGCATTCCTCCAGCAGCCGCTCCAACAGTTCCTCCATGCGCTCTCCCCCGTTTCAGCCCGGTCCGCCGCCAGGCCCGATTTGAAACAATTATACCATTGCGGCAGCTGAAAATCCAGGCAATGCGCACTGATTTTTTATCCGGCCGGAATTTTTCTTCCTGTTCCCGCCGAAAAAGGAAATTTGATTGTAATTTTAGATAAAAGGCATTATAATAAGAACGAAGAGATTGAGTGGCAGAGTGCGGGACTGCCTGTTGGCCATACTGGAAAGGAGTTGTCCGTTTGTTTACTGAGGTGAGGCAGACCAATAAGCCGCTGCCGGTGCTGGTGGCGGATGAGATCACCAAACTGGTGGTGGACGGGGTATTCAAGCCGGGTGACCGGCTGCCCAGCGAGTATGAGCTGGCCCAGCGGCTGGGCGTTGGGCGCAGCACGGTGCGGGAGGCCACCAAGCTGCTGGTGAGCCAAAACATCTTGGAGATCCATCGGGGCAACGGCACCTTCGTCTGCCAGCAGACCGGCGTGGCCGAGGACCCCCTGGGGCTGAAGTTCATCCAGGATAAGAAAAAGCTGGGCCTGGACTTGTGCGAGATCCGCTTCATGATTGAGCCCCAAATCGCCATGCTGGCCGCGCGCAACGCCACCCAGGAGGAGATTGACCGTATCCAGTCCCTGTGCGACCAGGTACGGGATCTGATCTATGCCGGTGAAAATTATGGCGAAAAGGACAGGGAACTGCACACCTTGATCGCCTCATGCACCCGCAACAGCGTGATCCCCAACCTGATCCCCATTTTAAACGAAGCCATCCCGCTGTTCATTGACATCACCCGCCAGTCGGTGAAAATGGAGACCATCCAGACCCACCAGGCGGTGGTGGACGCCATCCGCGCCCGGGACGGCCAGGCCGCCTACGACGCCATGTGGCAGCACCTGGAGGACAATAAGCGAAGCATCGAAGCCATCCCGGACCAGCCCTAGGGCACGGGATGGCCTCTTTTTGTCCCGGGCTTGTTCACAGTATCCACAAAAACGCGCCAGCTATTTTGTGGACATACACAAAAAAATTTGTGAGACTTGACTTTTATTGGTTGTGTTGCTATACTCTCCTCAGACATAAGACGTCTGACGTTACACGTCGGATAATATGGAGGAGATTGCATATGTATCGAAGTGAAGCCGTGCGGGCGCAGGCGCCGGAGATGGATCCGCTGCGCCTGGGCATGGGCTGGCGGCTGGAGGATCTGGAAAAGCCCCAGATTCTGGTGGAGAGCACCTTTGGAGACAGCCACCCCGGCAGCGCCCACCTGCTGGAGCTGGTGGAGCTGGCCCGCCGGGGCGCGGACGAGGCCGGGGCCAAGGCCGCCCGGTATTTCGTCACCGACATCTGCGACGGCCAGGCCCAGGGACACGACGGCATCAACTACTCCCTGGCCAGCCGGGACATGATCGCCGGCATGGTGGAGCTGCACAACAACGCCACCCCCTTTGACGCGGGCGTGTTCATCGCCAGCTGCGACAAGGGCTTGCCCGGGATGCTTATGGGGATCGGCCGCACCAACCTGGGCGCGGTGGTGGTCACCGGGGGCGTGATGGAGGCGGGGCCCGGCCTGCTCACCCTGGAGCAGATCGGAGCCTACAGCGCCCAATGCCAGCGGGGGGAGATCAGCCGGGAGCAGTTCACCTATTATAAGCACAACGCCTGTCCCTCCTGCGGAGCGTGCAGCTTTATGGGCACGGCGGGCACCATGCAGGTGATGAGCGAAGCGCTGGGGCTGGCCCTTCCGGGCAGCGCCCTGCTGCCCGCCACCTGCCGGGAACTGAGGGACATGGCCTACCGAGCCGGGCGCCAGGCGGTGGAGCTGGCCCGTGCCGGAGTCACCGCCCGTGATATCGTCACCAAGCAGAGCTTTGAAAACGCCATCATGGTCCACGCCGCCATCTCCGGCTCCACCAACGCCATTCTGCACCTGCCCGCCATTGCCCACGAATTTGGCGTAAGACTGGACGCGGACGACTTCGAACGCATCCACAAAGACGCCCGCTATATCTTGGACGTACGCCCGGCGGGCCGGTGGCCATCGGAATACGTATACTACGCGGGAGGCGTGCCCGCCATTATGGACGAGCTGCGGAATATCCTCCACCTGGACGCCATGACCGTCACAGGCAAAACCGTGGGCGAAAACCTTAATGAACTGCGCGTAAGTGGGTATTATGACAAGTGCGGGGCCCTGCTGGAAAAGACCGGGCTGTCCAAGCGGGATATCATCCGTCCCTACGATGACCCCATCGGCAGCCAGGGCACCATCGCCATTCTGCGGGGCAACCTGGCCCCGGAGGGGGCGGTGGTCAAACACTCCGCCGTGCCGGAGGAGATGCACCGGGCGGTTTTGCGGGCCAGGCCCTTTGACTGCGAGGAGGACGCCATCGCGGCGGTGCTGGCCCGGAACATCCAGCCCGGCGACGCGGTGTTCATCCGCTATGAGGGTCCCAAGGGCAGCGGAATGCCCGAAATGTTCTACACCACCGAAGCCATCTCCTCCGACGGGGAGTTGGGCCGGAGCATCGCGCTGATCACCGACGGGCGGTTCTCCGGTGCTTCCAAGGGCCCCGTCATCGGCCATGTCTCCCCCGAGGCGGCGGAGGGCGGCCCCATCGCCCTGGTAGAGGAGGACGACCTCATTGAAATCGACATACCCGCCCGGGTGCTGGCCATTGTGGGCACCCAGGGCGTGCGCCGCACGCCGGAGGAAATTGAATCCATCCTGCTCCAGCGGCGGACGTCCTGGATTCCCAAGCCCCGGCGGTATCCCTCTGGCGTGCTGAAGATTTACGCCCAGCACGCCGTGGGGCCCATGAAGGGCGGCTACATGGAATAAGGAGGGCTGAACCATGAAAAAACTGAGGACAGGTATCATCGGCTGCGGCAAGGTGGGCAGCTTCCACGCCCAGGCGTACGCCCGGCTGCCCGGCAGCGAATTTGCCGCCGTGTGCGACGCGGACCGGGGCCGGGCGGAGGCCTTTGCCTCCCAGTGGGGGGTGCGGGCCTACACCGATGTGGAACAGATGTGCCGGGAGGCACAGCTGGACATTGTGAGCGTGTGCACTCCCCACCCCCTCCACGCCAACCCCGCGGTGGCCGCCGCCAACTGCGGCTGCCACGTGCTGGTGGAAAAGCCTCTGGCCTCCACCCTGGCCGACTGCGATGCCATCATTAAGGCGGGTGAGCGTAACTGCGTCACCATCGGCACCATGGTGCAGCGCCGGTTCTACCGTCCTTGTATGCGCATCCACCAGGCCATTGAGGACGGAAAGCTGGGCAAACCCGTGCTGGGCATGGTGACCATGCTGGGCTGGCGGGATGAGGATTACTACCGCAGCGACCCCTGGCGGGGCAGCTGGGAGGGCGAGGGCGGCGGTGTGCTGGTCAACCAGGCGCCCCACCAGCTGGATCTGCTGCTGTGGTACATGGGGGAGGTTGACGAGGTCTACGGCGTGTGGAAAAACCTGAACCACCCCTACATCGAGGTGGAGGACACCGCAGTGGCGGTGGTCAAGTTCAAAAGCGGCGGCGTGGGCAGCATCGTGGTCAGCAACAGCCAGAACCCCGCGCTGTACGGCAAGGTTCACATATTCGGGGACAACGGCGCTGCCGCCGGGGTGCAGACGGACGGGGGCGCCATGTTCATCGCGGGCATGTCCTCCATCACCGAGCCCCCGGTGAACGACCTGTGGACGGTGCCCGGCGAGGAGGAGCTTCTCCCCCGCCGGCAGGAGGAGGACCGGGCGTTTTTCAACAGCGTGGACTCCATGCACCACTACCACGCCCGGCAGATCCAGGACTTCCTGGATGCGGTGGCCCAAGGCCGCAAGCCCCTGGTGGACGCGGCGGAGGGACGCCGGACGGTGGAGCTGTTCACCGCCATCTACCGCAGTACAAGGGACAACGCCGTCATCAAATTCCCGCTGAAGTGAGGAGGGGTTCCCATGCTGATTTCCTATAACGAGGCCTGCGCCAAGGACTGCTCCACCCTGGAGCAGGATCTGGAGCTGTGCGAGCGGGCGGGCTTTGACTGCATCGAGCTGCGGCTGGACATGCTGCGGGACTATCTCACCCGCCGCTCCGTGGACGAGCTGGCCGCCTTTTTCCAAACCAGCCGCCTGCGTCCCCACGCCTTCAACGCCCTTTACCTCTACCCGGAATTTCTCGGCCCGGAGGACGCCCCGGAGCGGCAGGCGGCCCTGCTGGAAGAGTTCAACCTGAGCTGCCGGGTGGGCCGGGCCATCGGGAGCGAATACCTCATCGTCGTCCCGCCCCTCCAGCGGGACCCGGCGGGCGGGCCCTACACGGGCAGCTGGGAGGACACCTTTGCCGCCTGTGTGCGCATACTCTCCCGCCTGTCCGACCTGGCCCGGCCCTATGGCATGAAGCTGTGCTTCGAGCTGGTGGGCTTTGAGCGCTCCAGCGTGCGCAGCGTGGCCCAGGCGGACGCCATCGTCCGGGCGGTAGACCGGCCCAACGTGGGCTTTGTGTTCGACTCTTATAACATGTACCTCAACGGCGGCAGCAACGACTTTACCGCCATCGGCTCCGTCCAGCCGGAAAAAATCTTCGCCGCCCACCTGATGAGCGCCGACGATGTCCCCCCGGAGCTCCGGGGCCAGGACAAGCGCCGGTTCTGCGGCGGGGGCGCGGTGGACACCGGCGCATTCCTCCGGGAGCTGAAGCGGGCGGGCTACCGGGGTATCGCCTCGGTGGAGACCTTCCGCCCCGAGTACTGGGACAGGCCGCCCGAATGGGTCATCGCCGAGGCCTACCGGACCACCCGGGCGGAGCTGGAGCGCACCGGCTGCCTCTCATAGGATTTTAAGCGGCTTCGTCCGCTTAAAATAGAAAAAGCGCCGCGCGGTCTGCGCGGCACGGGAAAAATCAAGAAAGAGGAGGAAACATTATGGACGTAACGCGCTTACTCATCGCCCTGGTCGTCGGCATGGCCGTACTCATCGTGCTGATTATGAAGACCAAGCTGCACCCGGCGCTGTCGCTGGTGATCTCCGCCGTCGTGGTGGGCATCGTGGGCGGCGTGGGGCTGACGGCCATCCCGGGCCTCATCACCTCCGGCTTCGGGAACACGCTGGCGGGCATCGGCCTGGTCATCGCTTTCGGCTGCATGATGGGCCAGGTCATGGAGGAGACCAACGCCGCAAAGGTCATGGCCCACACCTTCATCAAGGCCCTGCGGGGCAAAAATGAGGAAGTGGCCATGGGCATCACCGGCTTTCTGGTGTCCATCCCCATCTTCTGCGATTCCGCTCTGATCGTTCTGGCCCCGCTGGTCAAGTCCATCTCCCAGGCCAAGAAGAAGTCCCTCACCGGCCTGGCGCTGATTATGGCCTGCTGCCTGAACATCACCCACACCTCCGTGCCTCCCACACCCGGCCCCCTGGCGGTAGTGGCCCAGTTTGGCGACACCATCGACCTGGGCGCCTACATCCTGTTCGGCATCGCCATGGGCATCCCCCTGATGATCGTCATCATCATCATGGGCCGCATCGTGGGCCGCAAGTGGTATAAAATCGTGGACGAAAACGGTGAGATCATCGACGTCTCCCCCGAGCAGGCCAAGGAGTACGCCGTCCTGTCCTCCCAGCCCACCGTCCCCGAGCTGGACCCCAACGAGACCTATCCCTCCGCCTTTATGGCCTTCGCCCCCATCCTGATCCCCGTGGTGCTCATTCTGCTCAGCACCGTCACCAGCATGGTCTACAAGGGAGAGGACAATATCGTCACCCAGCTCATCGCCTTCTTCGGCAGCCCGGTCATCGCCATTGCCATCGCGCTGCTGGTGTCCATCTACGGCCTTGCGGGCAATAAGTCCCGCCAGGAGGTGCTGGACTGCCTGGAGCGGGGCGTCAAGAGCTGCGGCACCATCATCCTCATCACCGGCGCGGGCGGCGCCTTCGGCAACATCATCAAGTCCAGCGGCATCGGCGACGTCATCGCCCAGGGGCTGGCAAACAGCAACCTCCCCGTGCTGCTCCTCCCCTTCCTGGTGGCCGCCATCCTGAAGCTGGTGCTGGGCAGCGGCACCGTGGCCATGACCACCACCGCCACCATCTGCGCCCCCATTCTGATGCAGATTCCCGGCGCCAATATGATGTTCTGCGCCTACGCCGCCTGTATCGGCGCGCAGGTGTTCTCCCTGCACAACGACAGCTTCTTCTGGGTGCTCACCCGCACCTTCAAGCTGGACAAGCTGGACGTGCAGATTTTCGGCTACGAGGCCATGCAGTTCGTCTGGTCCTGGGTCGGCTTCGGCATTCTCAGCATTGTCAACCTGATTTTCTAATACCAAACTGGCGGGGGCCCGGAGGAACGCTCCGGGCTCCCGCGCCATAGAAAGGAGAACCAATATGCGTTTTGGCTGCTGCGGAAGCCTTGTGGCCTCCGCCCCCGACCGCACGGGGGTGGAGATCGTGGAACGGCTGGCGGAATACGGCTATGACTATATCGAGCTGCCCCTGGCGGAAATAATGGAGCTGGACGGCGGCGCGTTTGGCGCGCTGCGAAGCCGGGTGGAGCGCAGCTCCCTGCGCTGCGAGGCCTGCAACAACTTCTTCCCCGCCCGGGTGCGGCTCACCGGGCCGGAGGCGGATCCGGGGGCCGCCCGGGACTATTGCGTCCGGGCGCTGGACCGGGCGGCGGAGCTGGGCGCGGCAGTGGTGGTCTTTGGCAGCGCCGGGGCCAAGCGGGTGCCCGTCGGCTTTTCCATGGAGCGGGCCTGGGAGCAGGTGGCGGACATCACCCGGTACGCGGGTGAAGAGGCCGCAAAGCGGGGCATCACCATCGCCATTGAGCCGGTGCGCCACCCGGACTGCAACATCATCAACACCTTCGCCGAGGGCGTATCCATGGCCAGGGAGACCGGCCTGGACAGCGTAAAGGTGCTGGTGGATCTTTACCATCTGGCATGCGAGGGGGAGAACCCCGATATCCTGCGGCAATACGGGGCGGAATACCTGCGCCATGTCCACTTTTCCTACCCCAATTTCCCCGAAATCGACGGCGTATCCGGCCCGGAACAGCTGCGCGGCATGTTCGAGGGCGAGCTGGACCGGCGGGGCTGGTGGCGAACCTGGCCCTCCAGCCGGGAGGAGTGGGGCTACGCCCCGTTCATCCAGGCATTGAAGGGGTGCGGCTATGACGGGCGGGTCAGCATTGAGGCCCCCGTCGGGAACTTTGAGGTGCAGGCCCCCCGCACCCTCGCTTTTTTGAAGGAAGCGTTTTAAGATGGAGCAGACCATGCTGAACAGGCTGGCTGTCCGCCGCCGGGTGGTTTTGGGCGCATACGCCGTCACCGTGGCCGCCTATGCGGCGGCTGTGGCCATGATCCTGGTGGAGCTTGGCATTGCCGTTTGGATTGTGAACCTCACCACAGTCTTTTATATCCTGGTGGTGCGGGCGCTGGACAAGGGGTATGACCGGGCTTTTGCCCGGGCCAATCTGACCATGAGCTGCGGACAGCGGCTCAACCAGCTCCAGATAGCGGACAAAGGCGGCCTGACCCGGGAGGATGTCCGGGCCGGGGGGCTCTTCCCCCTCCGCCGGGAGGGAAAGGAGCTGGTGTGCGGCATGGACGTCCAGGGCCGGGCGGGAGATGTCCGGGTGCGGATATGCGAGCTCACCGCCTACTGCGAGATATCCGGCGAAAAGAAAAAGCTGGCCCTGCTCAACGGCCTGTGGATGGAGGCGCGCCTTCCCGGCAGTACCGGGCTGCACCTGACCTTGGTTCAGCACGGCGCGCTGGACCCGGACACCGCCGCCGCCTTTTACGCGGGCCAGGGCCTGACGCGCCTTCCCCTTGGGGAGGGCGCCCTGCGGGACGGCTTTACCCTCTATGGGGACGAGGCGGGCGTGAAGGCGGCGGCGCGGTTTGCCCGCCGGTGCGTACCGCTGGCCCAGCAGGCCGGCAGGGCGGGCCATAAGCTGGTACTCTCCCTGCACGGGGATGCCGTCCACGTCTTTCTCTCCGGCCGCAGCCTCACCTTCCGCACCCCCATCCGTGGCCGCCTCACCCCGGAAATCGTGGGCTGGGACCGGCTTCCCGAACTTTCCCTGCTGCTCACCCTGGCCAAAGAGAGCGGGCCGCGAAAATCCTCCCCGTGATTTTCGCGGCCCGCCCTTTCCGCCTTTCATAGAAGCGCAGCCCCGGCATCCCCGTCCCACCGGCTCCCGCTTCAAAACCGCCCTCCCCTTCCCGTCTGCGTATTGCCCTTTTTCCTCCCACGTATTATAATAGGGCCGTAATTCTGGATGACGCCCCGGCGCCGGGGCGGAAGGGGGACAGGCAGATGGACATGGAAGAGATACGCGCCCTGCGGCACACCCTGCACGGCTGCCCGGAGCGCTCGGGGCAGGAGGCGCGCACACGGGCGGTTTTGACGGACTTTTTGGCCCGGCGCACCACCCTGGAGCTGCGTCCCTGCGGGGCGGGCTTTTACGCCGCCCACCGGGAGCCGGAGGCGGAGAAGCCCCCGCTGGCCCTCCGGGCGGACTACGACGCGCTGGCGCTGCCCGGCGGCGGGGCGGCCCACCTGTGCGGCCACGACGGGCACGCCGCCGCCCTGTGCGCCGCCGCCCTGTCCGTCCAGGGGGAGCGGCTGGGCCGGGACGTATTCTTCCTCTTCCAGCCCGCCGAGGAAACCGGGACAGGCGCGCCGGGCTGCCTGGAGCTGTTCGAGCGGGAACAGGTGGCCCAGATCTACGGGGCCCACAACCTGCCCGGCCTCCCCCTGGGGCGGGTGGTCACCCGGCCCGGGACCTTCGCCTGCGCCTCCCGGGGGGTCACGCTGTCCTTTCTGGGGCGGCCCACCCACGCCGCCTACCCCGAGCACGGCCTCTCCCCCGCCCCGGCGGTGGGGCGGCTGCTGTGCGCCCTGCCCGGGCTGTCCGACCCCGCCCGGTTCGGCGGCATGACGCTGTGCACCGTCATCGGCACGCAGATGGGGGAGCGCGCCTTCGGTACCGCCGCCGCCCGGGCGGAGGTGTGGCTCACCCTCCGGGCCGAACGGGACGAGGATCTGGAGCTGCTGTTTGCCGGCCTGCTCCGGCTGGCCCAATCGCTGGCCGCCGAGTACGGGCTGGCCTTTGACCACCAGGTGCAGGACGTGTTCCCCGCCACCGTCAACGACCCCGCCTGCGCCCAACGGGTGCTGGAGCTGTGCGGTGGCTCGGTACTGGACGCCCCCATGCGCTGGAGCGAGGACTTCGGCCACTACCTGCGCCGCCGCCCCGGCGCCTTCTTCGGCATCGGCGCGGGAGAGGGCTGCCCGCCCCTCCACACCCAGGACTACCAGTACCCGGACGCCCTGCTGGAGCCCACCGCCGCCGCCTTCCGGGCCCTGCTGCTGGGCTGAGAAGAACCTGTCCGCGCAAAAACGCCGCCGCGAGCGCTTCACGCTCACGGCGGCGCATCCTGTCTTTGTGCGCGGGGAAATCCGTCACCCCTGCCTCCCGCAGTGGGCGTTGCGCCACTCCCCGGCGGACACCCCTTCCAGCTTCTTGAATACCCGGGAAAAATGGGCGGTGTCGGCATAGCCCACCTGCTCGGCGATCTCGCTGATGCGCAGGGCCGGGTTCTCCAGCAGCTCCTTGGCCCGGCGGACCCGCTCGGCGTTGAGCAGGTCGTAAAAGGTCTGCCCCTGGTGCCTGTTGAGCAGCTTGCTCAGGTGCCACTGGCTGACAAAGCAGTGGTCGGCCACCTCCTGGAGGGACAGCTTTGACCCGCAGTGCCCGGCGATATAGGCGCGCGCCTGGCGGACGATGAAGCTGTTGGCCTCGTCCTCCCGCTCCGGTTCCGCCCCCTCCTCCCGCGGCATGCGGTCCAGCACGCCGGTCATGAAGGTGAGCGCCTCCTCGATCTCGTCCATTTTGGACGGCTTGAGCAGAAACCGGGCCACCCCCAGCCGGATGGCCCGCTGGGCGTACTCAAAGTCCCGGTAGCCGGTGAGCACGGCGATCTGCATCCGGGGAAACTCCCCCTTCAGCCCCGCCAGCATGGCCAGGCCGTCCTCCCCCGGCATTTTGATGTCGGTGAACAGGATGTCCGGCCGGTGCTGCCGGATGGCCTCCCCGCCGGAGGCGGCGTCGCCCGCGGCCGCCGCCACCCGGCAGCCGTGGGCGGCCCAGTCCACCACCCGCCGCAGCCCCTCGGTGATGATGGGCTCGTCGTCCACCAGCACAACCTTATACATGTCCGCACCCCCCCGGAACCATCATACCAGGAATAACCGAAAAACACAAGCGGGAGCCGTCCGGCGTTTCACGTGAAACGCCCGTTCTAGATCACCCCTTGATGGCCCCGGCGGTGAGCCCCTTGATGATGTGCTTTTGCAGCATCACATAGACCGCCAGCACCGGGATGACGATGAGCACCACCGACGCCGCCATCAGCCCATAGTCCACCCCCGCCTGGGAGCTGATCTCGTTGAGCAACAGCGTAATGGTCTTTTCCCGGGGCACCCGGAGGAAGAAATTCTGGGTGAACAGGTCGTTATAGCTCCACAGGAAGGAGAAAATGGCCACCGTGGCAAAGGAGGACTTGGCCGCGGGCATGATGATGTGGAAGTACACCTGGAACACGTGGCAGCCGTCCACGTAGGCGCTCTCCTCCAGCTCGATGGGCACCGACTCAATAAAGCCCATGAGCACAATGGTGGCGAAACACAGGTTGCCGGCGATCTGGGGCAGGATGACCGCCAGCAGGGACAGCCAGCGGTTGCCGCTGCTGGCGATGCCCCAGGCGGCCTCCATACGGAACACCGGGATGATGGTGGAGAACACCGGGAACATCATCCCCGCCATGATGAGGCTGTAGCACACGCCCCGCAGGCGGAAGCGGTAGCGCACCAGCCCATAGGCCGCCAGCCCCGCCAGGATCACCACCACCACCGTCACCGAGACGGACACAATCAGGCTGTTGAAGTAGGCGTTGGCAAAGTCGAAGCGGTCCATAGCCTTGGCGTAGTTGTCCATGGTGAAGCCGCCGCCCGGCAGGGGGATGGAAAAGGAGTCCTTGCGGATGAGCCCCTTCTCCCGGAAGGAATTCAGGATGACCCACACAAAGGGATACAGGGTGGTCAGCGCCCATACGCTCAGCACCACATAGGTACACACCTTGGCGGGCGTCATTTTTCTGCCCATTCCGCTCCCCCCTTACAGGTCGTTCCGGGGCTTGAACACCCGGTTGGCCACGTTGGACAGCACCACGCCCAGCACCACGATGAGCATGGCGATGGCCGAGCCGTAGTCCACGTTGCCGCGGTTGAAGGTCTGGTCATACATGTAGGTGCCGGTGAGCCAGCCCCGGTCCTGGGGCATCCCCGCCCCGAACATCACCCAGGGCAGGTCAAACACCTTCAGCGCCCCGGTGACAGCCAGCACCAGGCAGGTGCAAAGCACATTGCGCAGCAGGGGCAGGGTGACGTAGCGCACCTTATTCAGCCCCACGCAGCCGTCCAGGGCCGCGGCCTCGTAGAGATCCTGGGGGATGTTGTTCAGCCCTGTGACCAGGATGACGAAATAGAAGCCCACATACTGCCACATCACCGGGGTAAGCATGGTGAACATGAAGTGGTCCGTGTCCTTCCAGTCGATGTTCTTCCCGATCAGCCCCAGGTTGGCCAGCAGCTGGTTGAGCATACCGCCGTTATAGAGGAAGATGAGGTTGAACATCAGGCCCAGGGCGGTGGCGGATATGACGATGGGGAAGAAGTACAGGGTGCGGAACAGCTGGGCCCCCACCCGAATGGAGTCCACCAGCAGGGCCAGGACGAGGGCGATGCCCACCTGGAACACCACGGTGCACACGGTGAGGATGACGGTGTTGCCCAGGGCGGTGCGCAGCTTGGGATCGGTGAACAGCGTGGCGTAGTTGGCCCACCAGGGGTCGTTCAGCCCCTGGGCGGGCGCGCCCAGGCCGGTGATGTCGGAAAAGCTGTTGATGATATTCTGGACAAAGGGGTAGTACAGGTACAGGATGAGGAACAGGAACGCCGGGACCAGGAAAACCACCAGCGGCCCCTTCTTTTTATAAAGGGTGGAGCTTGAATTCATTTGCGGTCACCTTCCCTTGCCGTAGATTTGGAGAAAAGGCCCCGCCCTCCGGGCGGGGCCTTTCCCGTAACAGCCTGGTCAGTTCACAGCGATGGCGGAGGCCACCGCATCCTCGGCGGTCATGGCGCCGGTGACCACGTTCTGCACGTTGGCAAACAGGTCGGCCTTGGCCTCGGGGGTGATGGTGTCCTGCACGGCCCCGATCACGCCGGTGATGGCGCTGTTGGCGTCGGCGGCGGACTGCTGGAGGGGATTCAGGCCGGAGGGGGACGCGCCGTTCTTCAGGGCGGTAACCTCGGTGGTGACGAAGGTGGACATCACCTCGTCGGAGGTCATGTGCTCCACAAACTGCACCGCGGCCTCACGCTTGGCGGGGTCGTCCCACGCCTTCTTGGTGATGAAGTAGCCCATGGAGATGCCGCCGATGGCCTCGCTGGCCTTGCGCTCGCCCTTGGCGGGGACGTAGGAGATGGCAAACTCCTCCAGATGCTCGGGGTAATTGTCCACAAAGTGGGTGACCTTCCAGGAGCCGTCGATGAGGAAGGCGGCCTCGCCGTCGCCAAAGAGCTGCACGGTCTCCGCGTCGGTGGCGGTGAGGGTGTTGG
>CATABD010000065.1 GCA_949494735.1 uncultured Oscillospiraceae bacterium | reverse complement strand
TCTAAACCTGCTGATACTGAATTTATTAACCTGAAACTTATTATACGAGGAGGCTCCGGGCAGCTCCGTGATGAACTCCTTCCCGGAATCCACCAGATTCGGGTCGATCCGGCTCTCGTCCCGGGGCCCCACACCCAGCATCCCGTTTTCCGTCTGGATGAACACGGTGGGGTCGTCCACGTACTTGGGGATCAGGGTGGGGATACCGACGCCCAGATTGATGACCACAGGCCCCTTCAGCTCCCTGGCCGCGCGCGCGGCGATCATCTCCTTAACGCTCATCCCTGTCTTTCACCCCTTCCGCAGTATATACCTTTGTCGCCTGAATGACCGCATCCACGAACAGGTGCGGCGTCACGACCAGATCCGGATCCAGCTGCCCCGGCTCTACGATCTCGTCCACCTCCGCCACCACATAGTCGGCGGCGGTGGCCATCACCGCATTGAAATTCCGCGCCGTTTTGGCGTAGACCAAATTCCCGTATGTATCGGCCTTGTGCGCCCGGATCAGGGCCACATTGGCGCGCAGTCCCAGCTCCATCACGCACAGGCGGCCGTCGAATTCCCGGGTGTCCTTCCCCTCGGCCAGCTTTGTCCCCGCCGCCGTAGGTGTAAAAAAGGCACAGATGCCCGCGCCGCCGGCCCGGATCCGCTCGGCAAGGGTTCCCTGGGGCACCAGCTCCAGCTCGATCTCCCCCCGGGCGTACATATCGCCCACGTCGCGGTTGCTGGTGAAATAGGAGCCGACCGCCTTTTTGATTTTGCGCTGCAGCAGCACCTTGCCCAGTCCACGGCCCTTTTCCCCCACGTTGTTGCTGATTACGGTCAGCTCCTTCACATCCGTCTGCGTCAGCCCCTCAATGAGGGTCAGCGGCGCGCCGATCAGCCCAAACCCGCCGACCATAACGCTGTCCCCGCTCCTCAGCGGCTCCAGGGCCTGCCGCCAGCTTTCCTTTACCTTGTTCAATTCCATGCTCCTTCCCATATTCCTGTGCGCCCGGCTCACTCCTCCAGGGCCTCGAGCCCCAGCAGATAGCGCTGGTTCCGGCTGGTGATCTGGCGCAGGCGGCCGTCCGGCACGCCCCGCTTCTGCATCTCCGCCAGGAAGGCGGCCAGCGCCTCCACCGGCCCGGGGCGGCCGACCTGTCCCATGTCGCTGGAGATGATGACGCGCTCCCCGTTGTTCCGCACCAGCTCGTACAGCCCGTCATAGGTCTGCTTGCCGGAGTAGAGCGTGGTCAGGATGTGTTCCACATAAAACCCCGCATCGGTATACGCGCGCATCTCGTCCAGCGTGTGGTCACGGAAAAACTCAGGGTGTGTGATCACGATTTTCTTCACCCCCTGCCGGACCGCTTCGTCCAGCAGCGGCGGGATCTCCCGCCTGGGGTCGATATGGCCGGTGGCAAGCACGGCCCCTGCCTCCCCGATCAGGCGGCAGATGTCGCCGATCTGGGGGAGGAGCCTGCCGCCCTCATCCACGATGCTGATCGGCGGGTCGTATTTCAGGGGGTGCTGCGGCTTGGGCAGCGTGGCGCTGGCCGCGGCGGTCATGAGCGCGGTGCGCTCCCTGTGGTACTTCGCCGACATGACCGGCATCCAGACCACCTTCGCCCCGCAGATCAGGGACGCCTCCACGACCGCCGGACTCAACCCGCCCTGGGCGTTGCCCAAAACCACGCTGCCGAACAGGTTGAATTTCCCGTCCGAGCCGGAAAAATACGTCTCCGCCAGCCGGGCGGCCCCGGCGGTGGGCATGTGCTGGTCCTTGACGACCGCCGCCCGCATTCCGGCGCGGACGCAGGCCCGGGCCAATTCGGCGTGGTCCAGCCCCCGCCGCACGAGGGCGGGCCCGCTGTGGACGTGCATGTCACACGCCCCGGCCAGCAATTGTTCAGGTGTCATGTTCCAAACCCCTTTTCTCAGCGCGCGTACTGCTCGTAGCCGGGATTATACAGCGTCAGCGCGCGCCGCCCCTCCAGCACCGCGATCACGCTTTTGACCTGCTCCATCGCCATGCGGTAGGTGGATTCCTCCGTAATGGCGCCCGCGTGGGGGGTCAGCACCACGTTATCCAGGCCGAAGAGGGGGTTGTCCGCCAGGGGCGGCTCCGTCTCAAACACATCCAGCGCCGCGCCGGCGATCCAGCGCTCCTTCAGCGCGCGGACCAGGGCCGCCTCGTCCACCACTTTGCCCCGGGCGATATTGATAAAGTAAGCGGTGGGCTTCATCATGCGGAAGTGCCGCTCCCCGATCATCTGCTGGGTCGCGGGGAGGATGGGGACGCAGACCGACACAAAGTCGGAGCGCTTGAAAAGCTCGTCCACATCGTCCACCCAAGTCGCCCCCACGGGGATCTCCCGCAGCGTGCGGGAGTGGATGAGCACGTCCATTTTGAAGCCGTTGATGCTCATGTCCACGATGTGCCGGCCGATATCGCCGTAGCCGATGACGCCGTGCACCTTCCGGCTCATCTCCACGCCGCCCAGCCCCAGCTGGCTGCAAATGCTGGACAGGGACTTTTTGGACGCGTCGGAGCAGTCGCCCGCCCGCATCCGCCTGTCCCCCTCCACGATATGTCGGCTGACCGCCATCATCAGCGCGATGTTGTGCTCCGCCACGGACAGCGCGTTGGAGTGGGGCGCGTTGACCACCGCGATTCCCTTTTTCGTGGCGTATTCCACCGGGATGTTGGTCATCTCCTTCCCCTGCCGGGCGATCACCTTCAGGTTTTTCCCCGCGTCGATGACCTCCTCGGGCAGCTTCCAGGTCCGGACAAAAATCGCGTCCTTGTCCCCCACCAGATCAATCAGCGTCTCCGTTTTCACATCGGGGGCGACGGTCACCTCGCCGTACCGCCTCAGATATTCGATGCCGGCGGGATGGATGGGCTCACACAGCAAAAATTTCATGGATCGTTTCCTTTCTGCAAAAGAGTTTAGAGTTTGGTCACCAGGTCGTAGACGCCCCAGATCACATCCAGCAGATTGCCCGCGCGGACGCAGTCGCCAACCTGGTGGACGCGCTGCGGGGGGAGGTCCGGCTCAAAGGGCAGCGGACGGTATCCGACGGCCGTGACCACCGTGTCCGCCGGCAGTTCCTTTTCCACCCCGCCGTGGGAGATACGCACGCAGTCCTCCCCGATCTCCAGAACGGAGGCCCCCGTATAGACGTCCACATGGTGGAAAGCCAGGAGGTCCCGCAGCATATTCGCGTTGGCCGCGCACAGGCCGGGGATGTTCAGAATACCGGGCAGGACCTCGACCACGCAGACGTGCCCGCCCTCTTTGGCAATGGAATAGGCCACCTCGCACCCGGTCAGCCCGCCGCCGATCACCACGGTGTTCCGGCCGGCGGCGCGATTCCCCAGCAGGTAATCTTTGGCATCGCACACGCTGTCCCTTTCGATTCCCTTGATGGGCAGGCTTTTGCGCACCGCCCCCGTGGCGATAATCACCTCGTCCGGCGCCGCCGCACGGATCAGCGCGTTGTCAACGGCGGTGTTGAGGTGGACGGGGACGTTCAAATCTCTCAGCTGCTTTTCATACCACTTCAGCAGTTTCCGATCCTCGCCCTTGAAATCCGGCGCCGCGGCGGCGACAAACGCCCCGCCCAGCCGGCCGCTTTTCTCATAGAGCTCGGTCCGGAACCCCCGCATGGCGCACAGCCGGGCGGCCTCCATCCCGCCTATGCCGCCGCCCGCCACCAGGACCCTCCGGCCGTCCCCCGCCTTCAGCTCATATTTTTCCTCTTGCAGGCTGACGGGGTTGAGTGCGCACGACACGTTTTTGCCGGAGGTCAGACGGCCGAAGCAGCCGTTGTGCCAGCCGATACAGGGCCGGATGTCGTCGACGCGGCCCTGGCGGACCTTTTTCGCCCACTCGCCGTCGGCCAGCAGCGGGCGCGCCAGACCCACCGCGTCCACCGCCCCGCCGGCTACGGCCCTCAGGGCTACCTCGGGACTGCCCATTTTGCCGGAAGCGATCACCGGGACCCGGGCGTAATACTTGATGTACGCGGCCTCCGGCAGGTTACAGGCCTCCGGCATATAGGTGGGCGGATGGCACCAGTGCCACGAGTCAAAGGTGCCGTTGTCCGTGTCCAGGCAGTCCAGCCCGGCGTTCTCCATGAGCCGGACCACGGAGACGCTCTCGTCCAGGCCGCGGCCCCACTCCACATAGTCCTGCCCCGGCAGGACGCTTCGGTTCAGCCCGGCCATTTTGCTGGCGGCGCTGTACCGCATCAGCACGGGGAAATCCTGCCCACAGGCCCGCTTGACGCCCGCGATCATCTCGGTGGTGATTCGGAGCCTGTTCTCCAGGCTGCCGCCGTACTCGTCGTCCCTGTGGTTATAATTGGCGATGGCGAACTGGTCCAGCAGATAGCCCTCGTGGACGGCGTGCAGCTCCACGCCGTCGCAGCCGGCCTCCCGGGCCAGCTGCGCGCTGCTGACCATGACGTCCACCAGCTTTCGGATCTCCGGCACGGTAAGGGCGCGGTGCTTCATCTCGGGTGCGAACACATTGGGCATTTCGCAGGACGAGACCATGGCCCGCTGATAATCAAAGTAGGGCAGGGTGGCGCCAAAGCTGGCGCGGAGGCCCCGGCCCATGCCGGCGCTGAGCTGGAGAACCAGCTTGGCCCCGGTGGTCTCATGGAGCTCCCGCATAAACTCCCTCAGCGGGCCGCGGAAAACGTCCGCCGCCTCGTCCAGCCAGCCGGGCCGGCCCCATTTGTCGGTGAGCAGGCACAGGCCGGGGATGATGAGCCCCACCCCGTTTTTCGCGCAGTTGAGGAAAAAACGGCGGGGCGTCTCATTAAACCTCCCGTTTTCCACCGGCGCGGTCCCGCCCATGGCGCACAGGACAATGCGGTTCGGCACGGTCAGGGAGCCGATGCGCAGCGGCTCGAACAGCGGATCATATTTATGGTCGGTTTTGTGGTCCGTCATATCAATGCCCCTCCTGGGCGGTCCCCTCCGGCGCGCGCTTGTCGCACACCAGGACGCCCCCCGTGGCCAGGTTTTCGGGGGGATATTCGATGATGGCCACGTTTACCCGTTCTTTGGGCACCTTGAGCACCTGCATACAGACCTGCGCGAAGCCATCCACCAGCGCCCGCTTCTGCTCCAGCGTTTTGGCCTCCAGCGTTGTGATTGTGATCCTTGGCATGGTGATCTACTCCTTTTCTTGATTTTCCGATTCCGCCGCCGGGGTCTTCCCGCCCTGGCGGATGTCCCGGATCAGCGTGAACGCGATGGACAGGACGGACAGCGCGATAAACACCGCCGAGATGGGCTTTTGCAGGAAGAAGAGCCAGTCGCCGTTGGAGAGCATCAGGGCGCGGCGCATATTGCTCTCCACCGTCTGCCCCAGGATGAGGCCCAGCAGGGCGGGCGGGACGGGAATCTCAAACTCGCCGAAAATGAAGCCGATCACGCCCAGGGCCAGCGCGACCCGCACGTCAAAGATCTTGTTCCCGATGGCGTAGGTCCCCACGAAGCAGAGCATCAGCACGCAGGGCATCAAAATGGAGTTGGGAATCTTGATGATCTGCGCAAACAGGGGCGTGCCCAAAAGGCCGATGATGAGCATAAAAATATTGCAGATGATGAGGGCCACGTAAATGCCCTGGATCACCTCCGGGTGCTCGGAAAAGAGGAGCGGCCCGGGGGCGAGCCCCTGGACCATCAGCGCGCCCAGCAGGACGGCGGTGATGGTGTCACCTGGAATGCCCAGCGTCAGCAGGGGGACCATCGCGCCGCCGGTCACCGCGTTGTTGGAAGCCTCGGCGGCGAACACGCCCTCATACGCGCCCTTTCCAAAATCCTCCGGGCGCTTGGACGCCCGGCGCGCCTCGCTGTATGCCAGCCAGGACGCCGTGCCGCCGCCGGTGGCGGGCACGATGCCGATGAATGTGCCGATCAGGCTGGAACGGAGCATGTTCAGCGCGTTTTTCCATACGACCTTTATGGAAACGATCTGGTTGGTGGTTTTCATCATCTCCCGCTCTTGCTTGCGCATGATGGTCTTCGCCTTGGAAAAGACCTCCACGAACGCGAACAGTCCGATCAGCGCCGCCACCGTCTGAACGCCGGCCAGCGCGTTGGGGGAGCCGTAGGAGAATCGGTCAAAGCCGGTGAGGTTATCCATGCCGATACAGCTGAGGAACAGGCCGAAGCACACGGAAAACAGCCCCTTGGCCAAGTTTTTGGAGCAGAAGCTGGCCACCACGCTCAGCCCGAACAAGCCGACCGCGCAGTATTCGGCGGGGCCGAAGCTGAGCGCCACCCGGGCAATTCGCTCCGCCAGGAGCATGAGCAGCACACAGGAGATGATGCCGCCGGCAAAAGAGGCGATGGCCGCGATGGACAGCGCCTCCGAGGCCCTGCCCTGCATCGCCAGCGGATTCCCGTCCAGAAGCGTGGCCGCGGAGGAGGGGGTCCCCGGCGTGCGGATCAGGATCGCCGAGATGGAACCGCCGTAGGTGCCGCCCACATAAATGCCCAGCAGCAGCGCAAACGCGGGGATGGTCTCCATCGTAAACGTGAAGGGCAGAAACAGCGCCACGCCCATGGTGGGGGTAAGGCCGGGCAGCGCTCCGATCACGATGCCGATAAAGGTGCCCAGGAAACATATCAAAATAGTTTGAAAATTCAGGATCTCAGAGATCGATATCATTTCTACACCTTCTTGTACAATGAGTTTCAGCCGGCCGATTCAAAAGCCGAACAGGCCCGCGGGCAGCAAAACGCTCAGCCCATACCGGAAGGCGGCGTACAGCGCCGCAGGGAACAAAATACTCACAAGAATCAGCACCGGGATATTGCGGTTCCCGAATATGATCTGGGCCGCCGCGGTGAAGATGACGCTGGCGATCAAAAAGCCCAGGAACGGCATGACCAGCACATAGGCGACGCACAGCGCGATGACGATCAGGACCCGCAGGTACTCCCGCTTTTCCTCGCCGGTATAAGCCCCCCTGGGCTGGGGCTTGAGCAGCGCCTGAAGGATGATGGCGACGGAACTGACCAGCATCCCGACCGACACGATCTTCGGGAACATCCTTGCGCTGACGATCAAATCGGCCCGGTCCAGCTTGGGATAGGTCCAGGACGCATACAGGAACAGCGCGGACATGGCCAAACAAAAAATACCCGCGAACAGATTGATGTTGAGGCTTTTTTTCGAGTTTTTCATGTTTCAACTCCATTTCTTATCGGCCTGTAAGCGATCCCCCGCGCCTGCCGGCGGCATACGGACGCCGGGAACCGTCCGGGCCGCCCTTGGGCATACGCCGCCCCCTGGCATTCCCTGCGCTGCAGCGCAGGGAATGCCAGGGACGGGGCCGAGGGGGAACGGGTCAAGGGGAAAACCGGGGAGGGCCGCGCCAAACGGCGAATTACTCGCTGATCAGGCCGGCCGCCAGCAGGGCGTCATGATTCCGCTGCCACTCCACGTCCATGACCTTTTTATACTCGTCCGCGGGGACAAAGTTCGTCTCGATGCCGAAATCCTTCAGGGATTTCTGGACGTCCGCATCCTCCAAGGTCTCCTTCACGGCGTCGGACAGGGTCTGCACCACCCCGGCATCCACGCCGCCCGGGCCAAACATGGCGATCCATGAGTACATACCCTCGGTACAGCCGAAATCGGACACCGTGGGCGCGTCTGGGTACTGGTAGAACGTGTTGGACAGGGCCAGCAGCTTCAAATCGCCGGAATCAATATACGGGGCGGCGCCGGCAATGGGACAGCAGGTCATCATAACATGGCCCCCCAAAACGCCGGTGACAGACTCGGCGGTGTTGGAAAACGCCACGTCCTTGGCCGTGATGTCCAGCTGCGTGAACGCGTCCAGCGCACAGGTGTGCCCAAGGCCGCCGACGCCCTGCGTGCCGTAGGTCAGCTCATTTGGGTGCTCCTTCGCCCAGTCGGCCATGTCCTGGAAGGTCTCCCACTCGGAATCCGCGGAGACCACGAACGCCTGGGGGAAAGAGCCCATGCCGCAAATCACGGTGCTGTCGTCATACTCATATGTGGTGTTGCCGAGCTGGGTCTGGGTCACGTGGGAGCCCAGCTGATTGATCATCAGCGTGTAGCCGTCAGGGTCGGAATTGAGCATCTGCGTATGGCCCACGACGCCCGACCCGCCGCCGACATTCTCCACCACGATGGTGCAGTTAAGGATCTTGGACAGCTTGTCGGTAATGATCCGGGCGGCCAGATCGGTATCGCCGCCGGCGCCGAAGGGGACAATGACTTTGATCGTACCGCTGGGATAGGCCTCCTCCTTGGGTGCGCATCCGGTCACCGTGAACATCATAAGGAGCGCCAGGGTCAAAGCTACCCATTTTTTCATGTTATTTTCTCCTTCCTTGTGTAGAGGGAACTGCCGGTTTACGGTTTCAAAAGATGGACGCCATAAAAAGCGGGGGACACGGGACCGGCAATATGGATCGGGGGCATTTCAGCGATGTGGGATGACGGCCGGACGCGCGCTCAGCGCATGGCGGAGAAATCCGCGACGGCCTCCTTGGCGGCCTTCGCGATCATGCTGGTGTCCGAGCCCAGCAGAATATAGGTGGCCCCCAGCTTGATATACCGTTCGGCCGCGGCCATATTCCCCACGAAGACGCCGCCCGCCTTGCCGTACCTTTTCGCGGTTTCCAGCACGTGGGCGGCCAGCTCCACCACCCTGGGGTCGGAGGCCTTCCCGGGGATGCCCAGCGACTGGCTCAGGTCTGCCGGGCCCACAAAGAGCACATCCACCTGCTCCTGCCGGCAGATCTCCTCCGCCCGCCGCGCCATGGCCTCGTTCTCAATGTGGACGCTCACCACGGTGTCCTCGTTGGCGCTGTCCACATAGGGGCGTTCCGACTCCCAGAAGCCGAATTTCGCCGCCCGCTGGGACCGGGACAGTCCCCGCTCCCCGAGCGGATAGTACTTGGCGTAGCGCACGCTCTGGGCCACCTGCTCCGGGGTGGAGAGGTTGGGCAGCTGCACACCCGCAGCGCCGGAGTCCAGCGCGTGGAAGATGTTCTGGTCGTTGGCGGACGCCACCCGGACGATGATGGGCAGGCCCACGTTTTCCCCGGTCCGAACGCTGTCCTCAATTTGGCCGTAACTGATATTGGAGTGCTCGCAGTCCAGCACGGCAAAGTCGAAGCCCGCATAGCCCAAGATTTCAAGGACGGCGGGATTGGCGGTCTTGATGAAGGTCCCCAGGACCAGGTCGCGGTCGCGGATCCGCCGGCGCAATGGCTTTTTTTCGCTCATCAGGCTGGCCTCCTCACTTCACGGGGACGCTCTCTTCCCGGTCCTCGGTGCGCTTGGGCGCGAAGATATCCATGTTGTAGACGGGCTCGCCGTAGGGGTTCTCGATCCAGTGCAGGGCGTTGGGGGGGATGGTCATAAAGCTGATCCCGCCGTCCTCCACCTGGCCGCTCAGGGTGTATTTCTCGTCCTCCACAAAAAAGTCGCACTTGCCCTTCAAAATCACCACCGTCTGCTCATAGGAGTGGCGGTGCGGCCCGGCGGGGTGGCCGGGGGCCACCACGCCCATGGTGATGGTCATATTGTCGCTCCCCTGGAAGCACTTGCGCCTCACGGAGGGCTTGGGCTGGGACCACTCACATTTTGCCCACTCAAGAACCTTTGCAATTGACATTTTCATCGTCTCCCTTTGTTTTTTTAATATTTGCTGGGACGCATTCATCCCGTCCTGCACAGTTGGGCCGGGCCCGGTTTCCCCATCACCGCCCGGCGACCACCACGTCCGCCGGGGGGAGCGCCTCGCCCCGCTCAAACCGCAGCAGGTTGTCAAAGACATGGCGGGTGATAGGCAGGACACTGTCGATGGTGCTGTTCCCGCAGTGATTGGACAGCACCACGTTATCCATGGCCAGCAGGGGGTTGTCCTTGTTGATGGGTTCCTGTTCAAAGGCGTCCAGTCCGGCCCCGGCGATGACGCCGTCCCGCAGGGCCTTGACCAGCGCCGCCTCGTCCACCAGGCCGCCCCGCGCGGTGTTGATCAGCACTGCCCCTGGCTTCATTTTGCCCAGCGTACCGGCGTTGACGGCCTTGGCGGTGTGCCGGTTCAGCGGCACATGGAGGGAGAGCACGTCGCTTTCGGCAAACAGCTCCTCCGGCGAAACGTACCTGGCATGGAGCGCTTCCTCCTCCTCGGGCGGCAGGCGCCTGAGATCATAGTAGAGAATCTCCGCCGGCTCAAACCCCTGCACCTTTTTAGCCACCGCGTAAGCGATATTGCCGATGCCGTACAGCCCGATGGTCCTGCCCTTCATCATAAAAGCGGTGGGCCGGATGGAGGCTTTGGACCAGACGCCCTGCCGGGTGGCCCGGTCCACGAAAGAGATCCGGCGGAGGGTGGCAAGCATCAGGCCGACGGCCAGCTCGGCCACGGCGTCGGCGTTGGCGCCCGCCGCAATGGCCACGGGGATGTTCAGCTCCCGGGCGGTTTCGATGTCGATGTTGTCAAAGCCCACCCCCCATTTTTGGATGAACTTCAGCTTCTTCGCGGCCCGAAGGTATTCCCCGGTGATGGGCACCCCGCCCACGATCAGGTACTCCGCCTCCGCGAGGAGTTTCAAATGCTCCGCCCGGTCCGTGCGGGAAACGGGGCGGACCACCTGGAATCCCTCCGGGGCGCAGCCCGCCTCCAGCCTGGAGATCTCAGACCCGTGTACCTCCAGCCACAGTGTGTTGCGTTTCACGTTTACACGACCTCCATATCCATGAGTTTTGCCGGATTTCGGTGGAACATGGTGACGATCTGCTTCTCGGTGATGCCGCACAGCTCGATCAGGCCGCGCAGGAACAGGAGCGTCCCCTTCACCGGGGAGGGCCATTTGGCCTGTCCCAGATCAGAATCCAGGATCATGCGCTCCGCCCCGATCCGGTCCACCATCTGCTTGGCCAGCGCGATGGGGAGGTGCCCATCCGCGGGGAAAATCTCGTTGAACACCACCGCGTTCAGCTCGATATACGCGCCCATCCCGGCCCAGCGCTCCATGTCATCAAGGGTGGCGCCGATGTGGAAGTGGGGATGGTTGACCACGACCCTTTTCACGCCAACCTCAAACGCCTTCTTCAGAAGGGCGTCGATCTCCCGCACGCTGCCATGGCCGGTGGCCAACACCACCTGCGGCTGCTCATTGGCAAGATAGTTCAGCACCTCCACGACCTCCTGCCGGAGCTCGCCGCCGTCCGTGAGGTAATACAGCGGGGCCTCGTCCACCGAGCTTTTCCCCGCGCCCACAAAGGCGACCTTTTTGTGCTGCTCAATGTGGTTCGCGGCGGATACCGTGGGCATATACACGATCCTCGCGCCCATGCGGCACGCCACGTCCGCCGCGTGGAGATTTATGCCCCCCACGCTGTTATTGAGGCAGATACAGCCCAGCGCGGTGGTCTTTCCGTCGCTCAGATGGTCGTTGATCATCTTTACCCCCATGACGGAGGGGATATAGTGATCCTTCACCAGGTAAGCCCTGTACCCTGCCTCGTGTGTCTCCCGGTAGGCGTCCACCGCATCCTCAATCCTTTTGGCGACAGACGGACCCACGTGCATGTGCAGGTCGATCGCACCCTTCAACAATTTCTCATACATATTGTGCTCTCCTCGCTTTTGCCGATTTAGGAAAATATATGGCGGATTTGTGTGTCCATTTTTATAATAACTGATAACAAAACATTTGACAATTGCATAAATAAAATATATATTATTTAATAATTTCATATTAAGGGGGCGCCGTCATGCCGGAGAACAATCACGCCGCCGATTTTTCCATTTCACGCGACCATATCAACACCTTCCTCGCCATTGTGCGCTGCAATACCCTATCCGCCGCGGCCCAGGAGCTCTTTGTAGATCAGTCCACCGTGAGCCACCGGCTCAAGGCAATGGAGGAGGGGCTGAACGTCACGCTCTTTTCCCGAAACCGCGGGCTTCGCACCCTGTCCCTGACAGAGGAGGGCGAGCTGTTTTTGAAGATGGCCGAGAATTGGTCCAACCTGCTGGACGAAATGGCCGCCCTCCACACCCGCAAAAAACGCATCCCCCTGTCCGTCGGCAGCATATCCAGCATCAATCTCTATCTCATCAACCCGTTTCTGACGGACCTTGCCCGCAGGGAAAAGCGCCTGCGCCTGGAGGTCAGCAACCATTCGTCCGAGCAGATTTACCGGCGGCTGGAACACCGGGAGCTGGATATCGGCTTTGCCTTCTCCCCGCCGCACTACAAAAATTTGGAGGCCACCCCTGTTTTCTCCGAGCCCATGGTCCTTTTGATTCCGTACCAGAACGACTACCCCAACACAGATATATCCCCCAGCGCGCTCAAGCGCGGCAACGAGGTGTTCTTCCCCTGGCCCACGAATGCGTACCAGCAGTGGCACGACTCCTGGTGGGACAGCTCCGAGGCCCCCGTCGTCACCCTGTCCACCTCCAGCCTGATGTCCATGTTCCTCGCCGCTGCCGACAACTGGTCGGTGTGCCCCGCTTCCATGGCGCAGCACCTGAAGCAGGTGCGGGCCGCCGATTTCCGCTTCTTTGACTCCCCGCCTCCGGAACGGGTGAGCTACCTGCTGCAGAGGAAGGCGCTGAAAAACGAACGGAATGAAAACCTGCGTATATTCCTTCCCTATTTTGAGGAATTCCTCTCCTGCCATCCCTGGCGTTACCGTTGACGCAGTTGAAAAGCGGCCTTTTGACGCCCGTGTCGGTTTCTTTTAAATCGCAGACAAACCGGCTTCATCCCTTTTCGCCCCTACGGTTTTACAGATCACCTTTGCAAGCCTCCCATAATTCGGCTATAATCAGACTATAATGAGATAATAGCCGAGGTGATAGTCAATGTATATTGCCCGACACATGGAACACGTATTGGAGCAAATCAACGCGCAGTACCCCGTCCTCCTGGTGACCGGCCCCCGGCAGGTGGGCAAGACCACTATGCTGGAACACCTGGCCCAAAAGGAGGGCCGGGGCCGGGAGACCATTACGCTGGACGATCTGACCGTGCGGGAGCTGGCGAAGACCGACCCAAAGATGTTCTTCCAGCTCCACCGCCCTCCCCTACTCATCGACGAGGTGCAGTACGCCCCTGAGTTGTTCCCTTATATCAAAATGATGGTGGACGAGCGCCGCCGGCCCGGAGATTTCTGGCTGACTGGCTCCCAGCTCTTTCCATGATGGAGGGCGTCCAGGAATCGCTGGCGGGCCGGGTGGCGCTGTTGCAGCTCTCCCCGCTGTCTTACGGCGAGCTTATCGCGGACGGCGGCGCAGCTCCCTTCCGGGTGGATTTATCCGCCCTGACCCAGCGGCAGGCCGCCCGCCCGGCTCTGGACACCCCCGCCGTATTCCAGCGCATCTTCAACGGCGGAATGCCCGCCTTGGCCAGCGGACAGTATGCCAACCCAAACATTTTCTACTCCAGCTATATCAGCGCCTGCCTGGACCGGGACGTTCGGCGGCTCTCCGCCGGTATTGACGATTTGAAGTTTTTGGGCTTTCTGCGGGCCGCCGCCGCCCGAACCGGCCAGCAGGTCAACTACAAAGGCATTGCGGACGACGCCGAAATCGACCAGGCCACGGCAAAAAGCTGGCTCCACATCCTGAAATCGCTGGGCATCGTGTTCCTGCTCCGCCCCTACTCCAACAACGTGCTGAAGCGGACGGTGTCCACCCCCAAGCTGTACTTCTACGACACGGGGCTGGTGTGCTACGGCCCCTCCTGGATGGAGCGGGGCCGCTTTCTTTTGCCCGTGTGACCTTCCCGGTTTGGTAACGCTTCTGCCACGGCTGGCGCTCCAAGTCCCGGTGTTCCCTCTCTCGTCCATGGCCGTTTGTATTGATTTTCAAAACAGGCCGCACACGCCCCCGGAGCATACCAGGTATATGCCCCCAGCCAGCCCCCAGCGGCGGTTATAACCGCCTGTTGCCGTCCGGATAGGTAATCACCTGGGGACGTACCAAACGCCGCCCTGCGGCCCTTGTAGGCGGAACGGAAACGCCCTGTTTTTCCTCGGTGAATTGCGCCCGCGCTGGGGTCAGAGAGCCCGCATCACAGAGGGGGTGAGGTTCAAAGCACCTTTTTCCCGGGCCACATGGAGCCGGGCACAAAGAGAGGCCAGGGCACACGCCCCGGCCTCTCTGCTGCTTATTCGGGAGATACTCGGGACAGGTCATCACCCCCCAGCCTGTCGACGGTCACTCGCCGCCCCGCAAGATGCTGATCCGTTTCTCCAGTTCTGTGACCTCATACCCGGCAATCAGCTCCGCCAGCGCACCAACGGAGTGTTCCTCGCCGTGGTAGGCGTCAAAGGCGTCGTAGTATCTGCGCCGGTCCGCAAACTTGATGTTCACCGGCAGCAGCCCGGCCTTGATAAGCTCCATGTTGAGGATCAACCGGCCGGTGCGCCCGTTCCCGTCGATGAATGGGTGTACCCCCTCGAACCGTAGATGGAACCCCGCCACGGACTCCACGATGTGGAGCCGGTCTTTCATGCCCTCATAGTCGGCCAGCAGCTGCTCCATCTGCACTGGCACAAGGTAGGGCTGGGGCGGGGTATGGAGCGCCCCCAGGATGGTGACCGGCACACTACGGTACACGCCCCGGTTCTGCCGGTCGTTCATCAGTACAAGGCTGTGGATCTCCTTGATGACCCGCTCGGAGAGGGGCGTACCGGCATCGGCCAGAGAAACGATATACTCAAAGGCATCCCGGTACCCAATGGCCTCCAAGTGGTCTTTGATGGGCTTTTCCGCAATGGTAAGCCCATCCTGGAGAATGAGGGTAGTTTCCCGCAAGGTCAGGGTATTGCCCTCGATGGCGTTGGAATCGTAAGTGTGTTCAATGACAAATTCATCCCGCAGCCGCTTCAGCTCCGTTTCATTGAGGGGCCGCATCGCCCGGAGCTGGGTAGCCAATTCATCCAGCCTGTCAAAGTTCATTCCTCAGCACCTCCCTCCGGCACATAGGTCATGAAGTCCCCCGGCTGGCAATTCAGCCGTTTGCACAGGGCCTCAATGGTTCGTGCATCAATCCCGCCTGGGAGTTGCCCTAATAGTTTTTGGCGTGTTGCGCTGCCAATAACCTTTTCGGCGTTCAGCTTATACAGCGTTGTCCCATTCGCCTTGAGGACATCCTGCAACCGGCTGTAATCAATGGGCATATAACCCCTCCTTTCGGCTGTTGCTGGGAACCTCGGCCTTGTCAGACCATCCTCCCAGTATGGATGTATTATACATCAACAGATAGCCTAAAGCAAGCCTAAAATTAAACAATTTTATAGGCAAAAGTTTGGCTATTATGCCAGTAGACAATAGGCTTGCTTTAGGCTATAATGGTTAATGCCAGGAGGCAAGAACACCGGCGAAGATGGACGGGTAACAGCAAGAACATCACATAAGAGCGGGAACGGATTCGGTAAGTCGGCCCTGTGAGGCGCACGAAAAGTGACAAGCAGCCACCCGCCGCCGGTAATCTTCCATCAGAGGGCCGGGGAAACGCATTCCCCGAGTAGGCAGGACGCGAAACGGACTCACTCCCCCGGCCCCACACCAAAACGAAAAGGAGACAACACCATGACTGAGCGTATGATTGAGAACCGGTTCAAGAGGCTCCAGGAGATCGAGGCCCAGCAGAAAGAGATGGAGACCGCCGCCGAGGCCATCCGGGCCGAGCTGAAAGCCGACATGGAGGAAAAGGGGCTGGACGAGCTCAAGACCAAGAACTTCATCCTCCGCTGGAAAGAGATCATCAGCAACCGCCTGGACAGCAAGGCGCTGAAAGCGGCCCTCCCCGATGTGTACGGCCAGTTCTGCAAGGCCAGCGCCAGCCGCCGGTTCACCATAGCATGAGAAGGGCCCCTTGCATCAACGCCGACCAAAGCCAGATGCAAGAAGCCCCCGCAGCCTTGACAAGCTGCCTGTGGTCATTATAGCACAGGCAGCTCCCAGAAAGCAAGCACAATCGCCGGGCGTGAGCCTCGCCGCCTACATATGGGACCCGTCCTGCTGGACCTTCGGTATACCCCGCACTTGATGATTGGCGGGGCCACCAACTCGGGCAAGTCCGTGACCTTGAAGCTCCTTCTGCATCAGTGTGCAATGCACGGCATGAAAGTGACCATTGCCGACTTCAAGGGCGGTGTTGATTTCTGCGCCCCGTGGTGGCGGGACAATGTGCGCCTCGTCTATGACCTGGACGGGCTGGTACAACTGCTGGACACATTCATGGAGGCCCTGAACGAGCGCAAAAAGCTGTTCCGGGAGGCTGGCTGTTCTGACATCGAGCAGTACATCGCCAAGACCGACAAGGCCCAGATACCGTGCTCCACAGCGCCTTGCAACAGGCTGTGGCGGTGGGCTATCTCCGTTT
>CATABD010000064.1 GCA_949494735.1 uncultured Oscillospiraceae bacterium | reverse complement strand
GCCCGGTGGGCGGGCGCTTCTAATTGCCTTGCCTGCCGCTGTTTCCACCCGCAAATCTGCCCGCCCGGGCCGCTGGTACGGCTCCTTATTTTTTCCTTCCGGCAGGACGATAAGAATTATAACGGAACCTTCGGTCAGGTTGAAAACCGGCGGCGTGGGATTTTATGCCACAATGCGGCCAGACGAATTGAATCGGAGGTTCCCACAGGCGGCCCGGCCGCCGTTTAGGAAGGAGGCCCGCGAAATGGGGGAGCTGAGTGTTTGCAGAAACAGGGAGCTGGCCGTGCGCCGCTTCCAGGGGACGAGCAAAACCGAAAAACAGGCCGCCGCAGGCCAGGCCAAGCCGGCGGCGGTGGGCGGCAAGGCGGCCACCGTCTCCGAGACGCTGGAGCGGCTGATGGGCCGGGTGACCCAGGCGGGGCGCCAGGCCCGGGAGGGCCGGCGGACGCTCCAGTCGGGGGAGGCGGCCCTGGCGGAGATAGGGGACAGCCTGGGCCGCATGGAGGAGCTGGCCCGTCAGGCCGCGGTGGACGGCAAGGCAGACCGCGCCGCCCTCCAGGCGGAGCTGGAACAGCTGCGGGACAAGATCGGCCAGATCGCCCAAAACGGCGTCCAGGCGGGCCTGTTTCAGGACGGTGAGGCCGCAGACGGCCTGGACGCGCTGGTGGACACGGTGATGGAGGGCCTGTCCGCCCGGCAGGAGGGGGCGGACAGCCTCCCGCCCTGGCTGCTGGGCGCGATGGCGGGGGGGGCGCCCGACCGGGCCGGTCTGCTGGCGGCCCTGGGGGTGGACCGTACCGCCAGCGGGGCGCAGCTGCTGGCGGCCCTGGGGCGGCTCCCGCTGGACGGCAGCTCCGTTGCGGGCTATCTGGCCGGGCTCTACCTGGGGGCGGTGATCTCCGGGGGCGTGCCCTCGGGGGCGGTGGATCCGGAGCGGGCGGCGGAGGGGCTGCGGCAGCTGTTCGACCTGGTGGCCCAGGGCGTCTCCCCGGATCAGGCGCTGGAACAGCTGACAGGCGGCGTCTTTGCCAGCATGGAGCAGTTCCAGGCCCAGTTTGCCGGGGGCACCGCCCCGGGGCTGGAGGCCTTTTTGATGAACCTGCTGCTGGTGGGGGAGGCCGCGGCGTCCATGCCCGACCTGCTTGCCCTGCTGACGGGGGGCGGCGGGGATATGGAACTGCTGATGGGCCTGCTGGCAGGCTCCGGGGACGGGCTGGCGGCGCTGCTGGACAGCTTGGGCGCGCAGAAGGGCGCCGTCCCACCCCAGGGGACGCCGGGGCTGGAAGCGGTCGCCGCTCCGCCCCTGGAGACGGCGCAGCTGGGGCCGGTACAGGGGACGGGCCGGGATTTGTCCGGCGCGGCCTTTGACCGGGAAAGCGGCACGCTGATACTGGGCGGGGGGCAGGATATAACCCTTCGCGGGCTGGGGCAGGAGGCCCCGGCGCTCCGGCTCACCGGCACGGGGCGGGTAGCGCTCCAGCAAGTCAACGCCCCCCTGCTCAGCGCCCAGTCCGCCCAGGCGCGGGTTACAATTGCGGGGGAGAACGCGCTGGCCCAGCTGCGGCTGGGGAAGGACGCCGTCCTTACCCTTGACGGCGGCGGGCTGGTGCGCATCGGGCAGCTCCGGGGTGAGGCGGGCAGCGTCCTGCGGCTCGCCGGGGGCACGGTGGCGCTGGGCGGGGAGGCCGACGGTGCCCAAGCGGCCCAGGTGGTGGTGGACGGCCCCGTCTCCCTGCTGGCGGCGCAGGATGCCGCCGTGCGCAGCGCCCGGGGCGAGCCGCTCACCCCTTTCGACATCGTGTGGAAAACCCTGCTCCCGGAATGGAACTCCATCGCCTCCCTGGCGGTGGACGGCAGGCAGGGCCAGCTTACCCTGAGAAGGGACGGCCAGATTGACCTGGTTCGGTTGTGGTTGCTGAAGTGGGACGGTTCCAAGGGGTATCCCGCCCATACCATCATCCTGCGGGGTAGGGACAAGGCGGGCCGCCTCCAGACCCGGTACACCTACGTGCGCTGGGACGAAAAGGCAGGGGCCTTCCGGGAGATCTCCAGATATCCCAACCCCTTTACCGTCACCGGCGGGGAGCCGGAGACGGACTGGCGCTACGACGAGGAGAGCCACACCCTCCATATCCTGTCCGGGCAGGTCACCGCCATCGCCGGCGGGGCCGGGACGGACGCGGACCGGCGCCCCTTCAGCGGCAGGATCATCCTGGCCGACGGCACCGGCCCGGTCAAGCTGATCCTGGACGGAGTGGAGTGCCGGGTTCCCTCCGGCAGGGCGTTCAGCCTGGGCCGGGGAAACGACGTGACCCTGCTCCTGCGGCGGGGGACGGACAACGTGTTTAAAAGCGGCGCGGGCTTCGCGGGAATATCCCTGGGGGACGGCACCTGCCTGCGCATCGACCAGACGAAAGATCCCAAGGAGGCGCCGGACGGCACGCTCACCGCCATCGGAGGCACCGGGGGCGCGGGCATTGGCCGGGACAGCGGCCTGGGACGGGAGCCCACCGGCCCCATCCACATCCGGGGCGGCGTGGTCACCGCCACCGGGACGGGGGGCGGCGCAGGCATCGGCGGGGCACTGGGCTCGCCCGCGGGGGATATCCGCATCCAGGGCGGCGCGGTGACGGCTCAGGCCGCCTGCTGCGCCGCCGCCATCGGCGCGGGGATACAGGGGCCCTGCGGCGATATCGTCATCACCGGCTCCGCCCGGGTGGTCAGGGCCCAGGGCGGCGGGCCGCACGGGGATATCGGAGGCTGCCTCTTCGGTAACTGCGGAAGGGTCCAGGTATCCGCCGCTACGGATATTGGCGGGGCCAGGCTCTGGACCCGGCAGGGGCTGTCCCTGCCGGTGGGGGAGGGCAGCGTGACGCTGCCCCGGTTCCGCGTTTCCCCCCGGGCGCTGGGACTGGACGCACTCAGCCTCGCCACCCGGGAGGCAGCCAGGGAGGCCCTGTCCGCCCTGGTTTCCAACCACCGCTGGGTCACCCGGCTCCAGGGGGTCTACGGCGCCATGTACGGACAGCTGGGGCAGAGCTTCGGCAGTATGTACAGCGTCCATGAGTATATCAGCGTGGTGCGGGACACCAATGAGGCCAGCTCGCTGACGTGCGACATCCGGGAGGTGCTGCGCCAGTCCCCAAAAGCCGTTTTCCTGCGCCAGCGGGGGATGGAGGACGTGGGCCAGCTGCTGCGCTAAGCGCGCCGGGCACGCCGGGAGGGAACCCCCATGACGGAACTGACATTGGGCCAGGCGATCCGCCGCAGGCGGAAGGAACTGAACATCATTCAGGAAAAGCTGTGCAAGGGGATATGCAGCCGGGGCTCGCTGTCCCGGTTTGAGAACGGACGCCAAGCGCTGTCGTAAAAGCGGGTGTCCACCCTGCTCCAGCGGCTGGGACTGCCGGACAGCCGTCTCTTCGCCCTGCTGTCCGGGGACGAGCTGGCCCAGGAGGAGGCGGAGCGGGAGGCCCGTACCGCCAGCGTGGCGCTGGAGCGGACTCCGCCGGAGGGGCGCCCCGCCGCCTGGGCCCGCTTCCAGGCGGCGCTGGGGCGGCTGGAGGCGCTGGGCCCAAACGACCCCTTCGTCCGCCAATGCGCCCTGTCCCTGCGGGCGGTGCAGGGTCGGGAGGACTGCCCCAGTACCCTCACCTAAAGCCTTCGTATACCGCGAACTGCGCCAGCGCCCTGGCCTGGGCGGGCCGCTACCGGGAGGCCCTGGAGCTGGCGGAGGAGGGCGTCGGGGAGTGCCTGGATTACAGGCGTTACCACATGCTGGACACCCTCCTGTGGGTGAAAGCATACTGCTGTTACCGCCTGGACCGGCGGGAGGAGGGCGTCAGGCTGTATCGCCAGGTCTATTCCCTGCTGCTGTCCACCAGGGAAATGAGGCGGCTCCAGATATTGAGGGAACAGGTCAAGGAGCTGACCGGCGTGGACTTGGGGGAGTGACAAAAAGCGGGCAAAGTACACAAAAACCAGGGCGCAAAATTTTGTTGTGTGCGTTCACGAAACGGCACACACAGATGGCAGATTCTATGGTATGGTGTTGACAGCACCACTTTAGCGTGATAAAATATTTTTGCATTCATTTTACAGGTCCGGCGGCGGGGCCCCGCCGCCGGATTTCTTTTTCGGGAGGTGCCCCCATGTTCCACAGGCAAAATGTCCGCCAGCCCTGGGCCGCCGCCCTGCTGGCTTTGCTGCTGGCGCTGGCCTCCGCCTTCTCCTGCATCGGCCTGTCCGGCTGGGCTTCCTTCCGGCGGCAGCTGGCGGCGCTGGACGCGCAGTACACCACCGTGGCCTACGGTGCGAATTATGATGCCGACATTGCCTATAATCATCTGCCCAAAGAATATTTGGACGACGGTTCCATCCTGTTTGAAAATGGGGAATTCTGGGCCAGTCCTAACCGGGTGAATGCCCTAGCGGAACAAGCGCCGGGCCTGCTTGGGCGGAACACAAATGTGCTAACTGCCGCTTACACCCCCAATCAAAAGGGACTAAGCTCCGGCGCAGTGGAGCCCACGGCCTACGTGGATGTCTATGATGAAGGCCGCTATGCCATGTCCGTAGCGGCGATGCGCTGCTTGTCCGTAGAGGAAAACAAACATCGCAACTCTATTTGGACAGATTACTATATTTTCCGATTTGAGTGGCTGGAACCCGTGTGCCGGATGAGCGCCTATGACCTGCCGGAACATTCCAAGGTACTTGAATTCTTATGTAACGTAAATATGTGCGTTGATAAAGATGGGAACCCCCGTTCTCCGTTTGAGACGGGAAAAACCTACCTTTTTCGGGGAATGTTCAAAGATTTCCGCACCCATTACTGGTGGATACCGGAACTTCAGGATTATGGCTGGTACCGCCAAACGCAGGAGACCTGGCATGGGAGCGACCCCGTAACCGATCCAAACAACTTGACTTATTGGCAGCGCTTTGACACATCCCTGCCCCTATGTACCGAAAACGGCGCTTCGCTGAGCGTGGATGGGGTTGGGCACCCCTATCCTTTAAATCCCAATTTCTATTTGGATGCCAGGGAACTTTCGAAAGGGAGCGACAGCCTCAACCTTCACTGGTCGGCCTCTGTTCCCGAGGGCAGCTGGCCGCTGTACTCGGAGTACGAGGGGGACTGGCGGGACTTTCTGGAGACCGAGGAGGGCCGGGTGTGGCGGGATGAGATCATCCCCTGCTGTGAGCGCAGCCACGATTCCGTGGCCGTGCTGCTCACGGATAACATCCAGGGCCTGTCCCAGTTCTGCCAAGAAGAGTCCGCCCTGCTGGAGGGGCGGTTCATCACCCGGGAGGAGTACGACCGGGGGGACGCGGTGTGCCTGGTGGGCGCGGACTACGCCCTGTTTAACGGCCTGAGCGTAGGCGACACCATCACCTTGGATCTCTATAAGCCTGCCTATTTTACTTCAAGAGGAGGGATCGGGTTAGGCGCTCAAGGCGCAAACTTCTACTACACCTGCTGTATGCCGCTGGCGGAGGAAAACCGCCTGGGCGTGACCCGGGACTACACCATCGTGGGGCTGTACTCCGCCCCTGCCCGCCCCTGTGACCCGGACGGCCACGGCTTCCGGGGGGACACGGTGCTGGCCCCCAAGGCGTCCGCCCCCGAGGTGCTGGCCGCGGCGGAGGAGGACAGGGTGACGCCCCTTTTGAACACCCTGGTGCTGAAAAACGGCAGTATCGGCGAGTTCGAGGCGTACATGGCGGACAACGGCGCGGCGGGCCGCTTCCGCTACTACGACTACGGCTACAGCGAGATGAAGTCCTCGGTGGAGGCCATGGAGGCCAGCGCCCTGCGGCTGGCGGCGCTGGGCGGGGCGGCGTTTTTGATTGGCGCGGCGGTGTTCCTGCTGGCCGGCTTTGCCCGCATGACCCCTTCCGCCCGGGGCCTGCGGCTGCTGGGCGCGTCCCCCCGCAGGGTGGCGGGGGAGATGCTGGCCGCCCTGCTGCCGCTGACGGCGGCGGGGGTGCTGGCGGGGGCCCTGCTGGGCGGTCTGCTGTACGGCAAAGTGTGCCAGATGGTGCTGTCCCAGTCCCTGGCGCCGGATTGGCCGGGGCTGGCGGCGTGCGCCGGGCTGGAGCTGCTGGTTTTGGCCGGGGCGGCGGCGGTCTGGGCGGCCCTTACCGCCCGGCGGAGCCTCATGCGGCGCAAACAGGAGTGAGGGGGGACCGGTATGAGCGAAAAGAGGCGCGGGCCGGGCTATCTGCCGGTGCTGGCCCTGCGGGTGCTGGGGCGCCGGACGGGGGCGAGCCTGCTGCTGGCGGCGGTGGCGGCGCTGGGCGTGTACGCGGGCTGCGCCCTGCAAAGCCTGGTGGTTCAGCAGCAGCGGGCCATTGCGGAGACCATGCAGAACACGGTAATCCACTGCACCGTCACCGACGTGCGGGGGATGAACGCGGATAACCTGAACATCAGCACCGCCTATGTGGAGATGCTGCTGGGCCGCAAGGCCGCACGGGACCCCAGCCTGGCGGATATGGACCGGGCGGTGGCCAACATCAAGGCCAAGGTGGACTGGGAGCTGGCCTGGCCCTTTGGAATGACGCTGTGCCGCATCCTGAGCTTTGACAGCGACGAACGGCTGGCGGGCGCGGAAATCCATCTGGAACCGGGCTGGAGCGAGGAGGACTTTTTGTGGGATGAACTGGTGTGCCTGGCGCCCGAGGGCATGGAGGTTGGGGAATACGTGGAGGTCATAGTATCCCAGCCCGAGGCCAGCCCCCGCCTGAAGGTGATCGGCCGGGTGTCCGGCGGGCCGGATAACGTGCTCTACAGCCCCTTCTTCATGGGCTGGGGGGACGGGAAGAGCCACGCCCACAGCATCCAGAGCTGCACCTTCGACATCCGGGACACCGCCCGGCTGGAGGAGTGCAAGGAAAAGCTGTACTCCACGCCGTTTTTCACGCAGCCGTCGGTGAACGCCACGCCGGACGGCTTCGCGGTGGGGGTGCTGGTCCACGACGAGGTGTATTTGAAGTCGCTGGAGGAGCTGCGCGCCAACCTGGACACGCTGCGGCTTTTGCAGCCGATGCTGCTGGCGCTGATGGGCGGCATCAGCTTCTTCGCCGGGTTCCTGGTGAACCGCCGCCGGAAGCGGGAATTTGCGGTGATGCGGTGCCTGGGGCTGCGGCGCGGGGCCATTTTCGCCCAGGTGCTGGGGGAGCAGCTGGCGCTGGGGCTGGCGGGCGGCCTGGCCGGGTTTGGGGCCGCGCTGCTTACGGGGATGGATATCCGCCGGGGAGGGCTGGCCTTCTCAGGCGCGGTGATCGGGATGTTTTTGCTGGGCGCGGCGGTGTGCGCGGCGGTGGCCGCCGGCGGCAGCGTGATGAAACTGATGAAAACGGAGGAATAACGCCATGGCGGTACTGACAGCGGAGCAGGTGGAATACACCTATCGGACAAAGTACCAGACTGTATACGCCCTGCGGGGGGTGGACTGCGCCTTCGAGCCGGGTCAGATGACCGCCATCGTGGGCAGCTCGGGCAGCGGCAAGACCACGCTGCTGTCGCTGCTGGCGGGGCTGGATGTGCCCACCAGGGGGAGTATCCGCTTCAAGGGCCAGTCCACGGCGGAGCTGGACCGGGACGCGTGGCGGCTGGAGAACGTGTCGGTGATCTACCAGAACTTCAACCTGTTCGCCCACCTGACGGCGCTGGAGAATGCGGCGTACCCGCTCTATCTGCGAAAGCGGCCAAGGAAAGAGGCGGAGGAGGAGGCCGCGGCCCAGCTGGCGGCGGTGGGCATCCGGCCCGACCAGTACGGGCGCTGCCCCCGGATGCTGTCCGGAGGCGAGCAGCAGCGGGTGGCCATTGCCCGGGCGCTGGCGGCAGGGAGCGGGCTGATTCTGGCGGACGAGCCCACGGGCAACCTGGACGGGGAAAACAGCCGGAACATCTTCGCCATCCTGCGGGAGCTGGCCCACGAGCGCCAGCGCTGCATCATCGTGGTGACCCACGACATGGAGCTGGCCCAGCGCACCGACCGTATTGTGCGCATCCAGGACGGGAAAATCGCGGAGGGGTGACCCGAGCCCCGGCCCATAACGGGAATACGGCGGACGGAAGCGGGGCCGGGGGTACGCGTCCCCGGAACGAACGCCCAGCGCCGCGCCGGCCGGACGCTGTTTGGCAAACGCCCTAAATATGCCGGTTTATAGGACTTTTCTTTCAGTATACTGGTCTCAGAAAACAGGGAGGGCAAATCCTCCTGGCTGAAAGGAGCGTCCCATATGTACGAGATGGAATTTGTGCGTGGTCACGTGGAGGTCTACCTGGACGGTGCGTTCTGCTTTTCCGCCGATACCCGGGGCGAGGCGGAGGCTGAGATTGCGGAAATGAGCGCATGACAAAGAAAGGCCCGCGGAGCAATCCGCGGGCCTTTTAATTGGGTTTTATCCTCGTGCCTCTTGGTTTACCACCCGAAGAAGTAGCTCCAGGGGAAGCTGTTGAAGGGGTTGCTGTTGAAGCCCTCGTCGCCGCCGTCCCCGCCGTAGGGGTACTGGCCCCCGTAATTGCCGCTGGAGGTGGGCTGGGGGGCGGGTTCTTGGGGCTGGCCGCCGGAATTCTGGGTGCTGTTCTCCTGCTCGTCGAAGGTCAGGGTCAGCACAGCTTCCTCCCCCATGCGGTACACGGTAATCCGGGCGGTCTGGCCCGCCTTATAGCCGTTCTTCACCGACACCATCTGGTTCATGCCGGTGATTTCGGTGTCGTCGATCTTGGTGATGACGTCGCCCTGCTTCAGCCCTGCCTTCTGCGCGCAGGAGCCCTCCTCCACGCTGGTGACCACGGCCCCCTGGGGCCAGCCGAAGCGCTGCATGTCGCTCTGCGTGACATCCTGGACGGTGATGCCCATGTAGGGCCGCCCGGTGACATAACCGTACTCCATGAAGTCAGTGACGATCCCCACCACGTCATTGATGGGGATGGCGAAGCCGATGCCCTCAATGGACGCCTGGGAGGACTGGCCGTTGTTGCTGAGCTTGGCGGAGGTGATGCCCACCACCCGGCCATAGCTGTCAAAGAGGGGGCCGCCGGAGTTGCCGGAGTTGATGGTGCAGTCGGTCTGGATCATGTTGGTCATCACGGTGCCGTCGCTCATGGTGATGGACCGCCCGGTGGAGGACACGTGGCCGGAGGTCTGGGAGAAGGACAGGGTGCCCAGGGCGTTGCCGATGGTACACACCTGCTCGCCCACCACCAGATCGTCGGAATCGCCCAGCACCACCGGCTTCAGGCCGGATACGCCGTCGATCTTCAGCACCGCCACATCGTTGAGCTCCTCGCCGCCCACCAGCTTGGCATCGTAGGTGTCGCCGTTGTTCAGGGTCACCTTGATGGAGGTGGCCCCATCGATGACATGGTAATTGGTGACGATGTAGCCGTCCTCACTGATGATGAACCCGGAACCCGCCCCGGCGCTCTCATATTGATACCAGCCCTGCTGAGTCACCGCCGTCACCGAGATGCACACGCAGGAGTCGGTGTAGGCGGCGCTGATTTCGCTCAGGCTCATGGGGGTCAGGCCGTCGGCCTGCTTTATGGTCACCGCCGTGGGATCCACCTCATTGCGGTAGATGGTGGTCTCCCCCTTGGGTTCGCCGGCCAGCGCGCTGTAAGCCGCCGCGCCGCCCACGCCCGCGCCGCCGCCCACCAAGGCGCAGCACAGCACCAGGGCAACCACCTTGCCCGCGCCGCTCTTTTTCTTTCTGGGGGGCTGGGGGGGAGCGGCGGGGGACTGCTGGGGCTGCTCCCAGGGGTCGGAGGGCTGGGCGGAATAATTGAAATGGTACACACCGTTGTTGTCAAATCCGTTTTGGTCGTTCATGGAACGTTCTCCTTTCCAATGCCATGGTTCTATTCTATATTGGGTGGCCGGGGCGGCGGGCGAAGGCCGCTCTCCCGTGCCGTTGAGAATACAATAGCCCAAAATTATGTCAAAAGTGTGTCGCAGCAGGGAAATGATTTTGAATTTACGCTGAAAGTTTGCTGAAAGAGGGGGACGCTATCCCTCCTTTTCCTCCGTCCTCCGCCCCGGGCGCAAAATGGCGTCGATGTCCCGGGCGGCCAGGGCCAGGTCGTCCAGCACGGGACGGAATATGCCCAGCTTGGCCAGGTTGATGCACACCAGCAGCAGCAGCGGCCCCACCACCATGCCCAGCACGCCGCCGGCCTGCATCCCCACGTAAATGCCCACCAGGGACAAAATGGGGGACAGCCCGGTCTGGTCGCCCAGGATTTTGGGCTCGGCAAACTGCCGGAACAGGGCGATGAGCCCCCACACCGCCATGAGGGCGGCGGCCTCGCCGTACTGGCCCAGGATCATGTCCACCACCGCCCAGGGCACCATCACCGTGCCCGAGCCGATGATGGGGATGAAGTCCAGCACCGCCAGCCCAAAGGCCAGCAGCAGTCCGTAGGGCTGGCCCATGAGGAAGAAGCCGGCGGACAGGATGGCAAACACCCCGGCGGACAGGATGAGCTGGCTCTTCACATAGCCGCCGAAGGCGCTCATAAAGATGTCCTTCACCGAGCGGCAGAAGTCCCGGGTCATGGCGGGCACCCGGTCGGTGATCTCAAAGCGCAGCCGGGGATAGTCCCCGGTGATGAAATAGCTGGCCATCATGAACACCACCAGGGCCACGGCGAAATTGGACACATTGGCCGCCATGGAGGGGGCCTGCCCCGCCATCTCAGTGAGCCAGCGGTCATAATTCAGCCCCCGGGCCCAGCCGATGAGGGCGTCCATCAAATCCTCGCTGGTGGTGACCACCCCCTGGGGGAGGAAATCCCCCAGGCCCTCCAGCCAGCCGCCCACGCTGTTGACCGCCCCCACCAGGCCGTTCAGCAGTTCGTCCAGCAGGGACTGGCGGTTGTCGAAGAGCATACGCACCTGGTCCACCGCCATCCAGCCCAGGCCGAACAGCACCCCGCCGATGACGGCGAACACCAGCACCACCAGCACCAGCGACACCGCCTTGCGGGACAGCCGGGTTCTGCGCTGGAGCCAGCGCACCGCCGGGTTGAGCACCCAGGCCAGCACCAGCGCAAACAGAAAGGGGCTGAGCAGCGAGGCCAGGGGCAGCCCCACATAGACAAACAGCGCCACCCCGCCCAGGGCCAGCGCTCCCCGCAGGCCCAGCCGCAGCCAGAGCTGCGCCCGTTCCCTCCAGGTGAGCGGCGAATGTTCCATACCCGTTTCCTCCTTTTGTATTCAGCCCCCCGCGAACATCTGGGCCAGCACCGCCGCCAGGGGCAGGGTGGCCAGGCACAGCAGGGTGGACAGGGTGACCTGCCGGGCGGCCAGGCCGGCGTCCTTGCCCATGCTCTGGGCAAAGAGGCTGGTGGCCCCGGCGGTGGGGCAGCCGGCCAGGATCACCGCCGCCACGTAGATCATGGGATCGATGCGGAAGGGCAGCAGCACCAGCCCCGTCAGCAGCGGGACGCCCAGCAGCTTGATTGCGGACACCAGGTAGAGCTTTCTGGTGGAAAAAACGGCGGGCAGGTCGGCCTGGGCCATCTGGCCGCCGATGACCACCATGGCCAGGGGGGTGTTCAGGCTGCCCAGATACCCCACCGCGTCGTCCAGCGGGCCGGGCAGCCGCCAGCCGGTGAAAAACAGCGCCATCCCCCCCACAAGGCCCAGCACCCCGGGGTTGAGCGCCACCCGCTTCCAGGACAGCCGGGCCCGCCCGCCGATGAGCGCCTGCCCGTGGGTCCAGATGGCGGTGTTGAAAATGGCAAGCCCCACCACGGCGGCCATCATGGCCCCGTCCCCCAGGGCGGACTGGATCAGGGGCAGGCCCATGAAGCCGGTGTTGCCGTATACCGCGGCAAAGCGGAGGATGCCCCGGTGTTCCTCCCCCTCCCGGGGGAAGAGCAGCTGGGAGAGCAGCATATACAGCGCGTACACCCCCGCCATCACCGCCAGCGAGGAGAGCAGCTGGCTTTGGCTTTCGGCGGTGCGCTCCACCTCGAAGGAGGTGAGCATGATGCACGGCGTCACCACATACATCAGGATGCGGGACAGCTGGGACAGAGCCGTCCCGGTCAAAAGGCCCGCCCGGCCAAAGCCGAAGCCCACCGACATGAGCAAAAACAGGGTGAGCACGCTGCCCCCCACCACCAGAAACGCGTCAAGCATAGGATATCTTCCTCTCTCTGCGGCCTGCCATTCATTTTGAACTGCGCAATACCGTATTATAAGCCCATTAGGCCGCATTGACAAGGCCGAATCTTTCCGATATACTATTTATTTAAGCACTATTGCCCAAACTGTCAAAAGATGCCGTCCGACGCGCGATAGAAAGGAGCGAGACGCCATGAAGAAAAAAGCCGTCGCTTTATTGCTGGCCCCGAGCCTGCTGATTTCGGCGCTGCCCGGATGCGCCCCCGCGGGGGAGGAGCCGCCCGTTGTCACAACCAGCGCCCCCGCCGAAAGCGAACCCCCCGCGTCCAAGGAGCCCTGGGACTACAGCGATCACGACGACCCCCACGAGGCGGACTATGTGACAAAGCTCATCGACCTGGACGCCCTGGGCGACGGGGAAGCGCACCTGGCCGTGGAGATGGACGCGGCCATATGGGAGCGGGAGTTTACCGGCATGGTCAAGGGGGATATTTGGGGTTATGACCTGCGGTCCATGGACGCCCGGGAGGCGGACCTCAGCGTGGTGGAGGACTGGAACGAGGTGTCCTTCAGCACCGACACCCTCTGGCCCGACCCCCTGCCGGAGGGCTTTTCCCCCGAGGAAATCCTGGAGTTCAACAAAAACCCCGGCCTGTCTGTCCGGGACCTGCACCGGCAGGGTTTCACCGGCAAGGGGGTAGGTCTGGCCATCATCGACCAGGGGCTTTACACCGGGCATGAGGAATACGCCCAAAACCTCAAGTCCTACGAATTGATCCATTGCATCAATCAAAGCGCCCAGATGCACGGCCCCGCGGTGGCCAGCATCGCGGTGGGCAGGACGGTGGGGGTGGCGCCCGAGGCCGACCTGTACTACATCGCCTCCACCTTCGGCCATAACTCCGATGAAGGATATCAGTTCGACGCGTCTATTATGGCCGGCTGCATCCTCCGGGTGTGCGAGATGAACAAGCATCTGCCCCAGGAGAACAGGATCCGGGTGATCTCCATCTCCAAGGGCTATGAAGCGGACAGTCCCGGCTATCACGAAATACGGGACGCCATCCGGCAGGCGGACGAGCAGGGCATCCTTGTTCTGACCACCAGCACCAAGGATTTTTACCCGTTTACCCTGTTTGGGCTGGGCCGAGGCTATTTCGACGACCCGGACGACCCGGCCTCCTACGGGCCCATGCCTTGGGCCCCCACCACAGACCATACCCTGCCTGGTATCATCTGCGTCCCCATGGGCTCCAGGGCCTATGCCGCCCGTACCGGGCCGCAGGACTATGAGATTGATTACGAGGGCGGCCTGAGCTGGGCGGTTCCCTGGATGGCGGGCTTTTACGCCCTGTGCTGCCAGGCCAAGCCGGACATCACCCCCTCCGAGTTCATCAAGGTGACCAAGGGCACGACGTACCTTGTCCGGGCGTCCACCGGTGAGTTCCTTAGAATAATCGACCCCGCCGCCGTCATCGCCCGGCTGACCGGCTGACGGCGCAGCCCCCATGGCCGAGAGCAAAACAAGAGACGAAGGAGTATCACGCCTATGCATTCCCAGCGCTTCCAGCGGGGCTACGTCCCCATCTTCCTGTCCTATTATAAGCCCCACCTGAAGCTGTTTATTCTGGATATGGCCTGCGCCCTGGGCATCGCCCTGGTGGACCTGGCCTTTCCCTGGGCCTCCCGGCAGGCGCTCAACGAGCTGCTGCCCCAAAGCCTGTACGCCGCCTTTTTCACCGTCATGGGCATTTTGCTGGCGGCCTACGCCCTGCGCTCGGTGATGTACTTCATCGTCACCTACTGGGGCCACATGATGGGGGTGCGCATTGAGGCGGATATCCGCCGGGACCTGTTCGGACACATGCAGGACCTGTCCTTCTCCTTCTACGACAAAAACCGCACGGGGCAGCTCATGAGCCGGGCCACCAACGACCTGTTTGAAATCACCGAGCTGGCCCACCACGGCCCGGAGGACCTGTTCATCTCCGCCATCACCCTCATCGGGGCGCTGTGCATGATGGTGGCCATCCAGTGGAAGCTGGCCCTCATCGTGTTTGCCGTGGTGCCCATATTCGTGGCCTTCACCATTGTCCAGCGCCGGCGGATGATGGCGGCCTCCGTGCGGCAGAAGCAGACCATGGCGGGCATCAACGGCCAGCTGGAGTCGGCCATCTCCGGGATGCGCACCGCCAAGGCCTTCGCCAGCGAGGGACAGGAGGAGGAGAAGTTCCGGGCGGCCAACGAGCAGTTCAAGGGGGCCAAGCGGGACTACTACAAGGCTATGGCCACCTACCACGCGGGGCTGGAATTCGCCCTGCCCGCCATGAACGTGCTCACGGTGGCGGCGGGGGGCTTTTTCATCATGCGGGGGGAGATGGACTTTGTGGATCTGGTCGCCTTCACCCTGTATATCTCCACCTTCCTCACCCCTGTGCGCAAGCTGGCCGCCTTTGTGGAGCAGTTCCTCAACGGCATGGCGGGGTTCAAGCGCTTTGTGGAGCTGATGCGGGTGGAGCCCGCCGTGAAGGACGCCCCGGACGCCCGGGAGATGGAGGCGGCAAAGGGCGACATCCTGGTGGACGACGTGTCCTTCCACTATGACGGCGGTCCGGCGGTGCTGGACCACGTGTCCATCCACATCCCCCAGGGGGAGACGGTGGCGGTGGTGGGCCCCTCCGGGGGCGGCAAGTCCACCCTGTGCCAGCTCATCCCCCGGTTCTACGACGTGACGGGAGGCCGCATCCTGGTGGACGGCCAGGACGTGCGGGAGGTCACCCAGCGCTCCCTGCGGCAGAACATCGGCATCGTCCAGCAGGACGTGTTCCTCTTCGCCGGGACGATTCTGGACAATATCCGCTACGGCAGGCCGGACGCCACCGAGGCGGAGGTCATTGACGCGGCCAAGCGGGCGGAGATCTACGCCGACGTTATGGCCATGCCCGACGGCTTCCACACCTACGTGGGGGAGCGGGGGGTGATGCTGTCCGGCGGGCAGAAGCAGCGGGTGTCCATCGCCCGGATCTTCCTGAAAAACCCGCCTATTTTGATTCTGGACGAGGCCACCTCCGCCCTGGACTCGGTGACCGAGGCCCGCATCCAGTCCGCCTTTGACGAGCTGGCGAAAGGGCGCACCACCTTGATTATCGCCCACCGCCTGTCCACCATCCGCAGCGCCAACCGGATCATCGTGGTGGACGGCAACCACATCCTGGAGGAGGGCGCCCACGAGGAGCTGCTGGCCCGCGGCGGGGAGTACGCCCAACTCTATAACGCGCAGAGGCGTGTAATATAAAATAAGGAGTGTCGGTAAATGGAAGACTATGTATCCACCGCAAAGTACGGGGACAATGTGAGCGTGTATTTCGACGTGGGGGCGGAGAAGCCCTTTGCCCTTGGGGAGCGGCTCAACGCTGTATGTGAAATGGCCTACATGAACGGCTACAACTGGGAGGCCCTGCTGAACTGGTATCTGGGGCAGACTGCCCCGGAGCTGCTGGAGGGACTGGAGAGCGACCCGGAGGCGGGCTCCTACGTGGCCCTCTATCCCCTCTCCCCGGAGAACGAGGCCAAGGCGGAAAAGCTGGCGGGGCTCATCCGCTCCCTGGTGGAGGGGGAGGAGGAGCTGCTGCGGGCCGTGGAGGAACACGGGGACGAGATTGAGTGGGACTGACCGCACATGAATAAAACGGAGCTTTTAAACAAATTCTCCAAAGACCCGGAGGAGCGCATTGCCCTGGCCCGGGCCCTGGACCAGCTGAACCGGGCGCAGAACCGCTCCATCCCCTGCGCCACCCAGTTTTTCTCCCCCGCCCAGCGCTCGGCGCTGGAACCGCTGCTGGCTGCGTCCGGCCACCCCCGCCACCTGTTCCACGGCGGCTATGAGGGGGCGGAGCGCACCGTCTGCGTGTTCCTCCCCGACTGGCAGGAACCGGACGATTGGGAGGCGGTGGACGAGCTGGCCGCCATTGAGTGCGCATACCCGCCCACGGGGGCGGAGCTCACCCACCGGGATCTGCTGGGCGGGCTGATGGGCATCGGCCTGACCAGGGAGAAGGTGGGGGACATCCTGACGGGGGAAAAATCGGCCCAGGTCGTCTGCCTGCGGGACGCCGCCCCCATCATCCTGTCCCAGTTCAGCCAGGCGGGGCGGTACAGATTGAAGCTGAAGGAAATCCCCCTGTCCGGCCTGTCCCCCGCCCCTGCCGAAGTGAAGCTCATCCACGACACGGTGGCCGCCCTGCGGCTGGACGCGGTGGCGGCCTCCGGCTTCTCCCTGGCTCGGGGAAAGGCGGCGGACGCCATTGCCGCCGGAAGGGTGTCGCTGAACCACCGGGAATGCCTCAAGCCCGACCGGGCGGTGGCCCAGGGGGATATCATCACCTGCCGGGGGCTGGGCAAGTGCGTGGTAAAGAGCGTGGGCGGGCAGTCCCGGAAGGGCCGGATCATCCTTGAAATCGAGAGGTATCTGTAATGGACCAGAGGAAAATCGACCGCATCAACGAGCTGGCCCGCCGGGTGAAGGCGGGGGAAACACTGACCCCGGCGGAGCTGGCCGAGCGGGACGCGCTGCGGCGGGAGTATATCGCCAGCGTGAAGGCCAGCCTGGTGGGTCACCTGGAGAACACCTATATTGTGGAGCCGGACGGCGCCAGGCACAGGCTGCCCAAAAAGAAATAGGCGCTGTCCAAAAGCAGCGTTGAAACAGGCAGGGCCCGCCGCATTGCGGCG
>CATABD010000063.1 GCA_949494735.1 uncultured Oscillospiraceae bacterium | reverse complement strand
AGGTGGGCAGCGGGATGCGCAACGAGCGCATCCGCACCTACAACTTCCCCCAGGGGCGGCTTACCGACCACCGGGTGGGGCTGACGCTGTACAAGCTGGACGCGGTGATGGACGGCGACCTGGACGAGGTCATCGACGCGCTGGCCGCCGCCCGGCAGGCGGAGCAGCTGGCAGAAAGAAGCTGAATTCATGTATACTCATGTGATTTTTGATTTGGACGGCACCCTCCTGAACACCATCGACGACCTGGCGGACGCGGGCAACCACGTCTGCGCCGCCCACGGCTGGCCCGTCCACACGGTGGACGACTACAAGCGGATGGTGGGAAACGGCATCCCCAACCTGGTGTCCCGCTTCACCCCGGACGGGCTGGGGGAGGACGAGCTGGCCGGGGCGCTGGCGGAGTTCTCCGCCTGGTACGGCGCGCACAAGGAGGACAAGACCGCCCCCTACCGGGGCGTGCCCCAGCTGCTGGACGCGCTGAAGGGGGCGGGGGTACGGCTGGCGGTGCTGTCCAACAAGGCCCACGCCCTGGCCGGGCCGGTGGTGGAGCACTATTTCCCCGGGGTGTTTGAATTCATCCAGGGGGCCCTGCCCGGCGCGCCCCTCAAGCCCGACCCCACCCTGCTGCGCGCCCTGATGGAGAAGATCGGGGCCAAGCCCGACACCACCCTGTTCGTGGGGGACAGCGGCGTGGATGTGCTCACGGGGAAGAACGGCGCTCTGACGGTGGTTGGCGTGCTGTGGGGCTTCCGGGAGCGGGAGGAGCTGAAGGACGCCGGGGCGGACTGGATCATCCACAGCCCGGACCAGCTGGCCGCCATTGCCACCGGCACCGCCCTCATCCCCCGGGGACAGGGGGCGCTGGCGGCGGAGCTGCTGCGCCAGGGCCGGCTGGCCGCCCTGCCCACCGAGACGGTGTACGGCCTGGCCGCCGACGCCACCCAGGAAACCGCCGTCCAGGCCGTCTACGAGGCCAAGGGCCGCCCGGAGCAAAAGCCGCTGAACGTGCTGGTGGACGGGATGGACATGGCGGAGGCCGTCTGCCGGGATATCCCGGAGGACGCGTACAAGCTGGCCCGCGCCTTCTGGCCGGGGCCGCTGACCATGGTTTTATGGGGGAACGGGACGCTGCCCCCCATCGTCGCCGCCGGGGGGGCCACCCAGGGGGTGCGATGCCCCGACCACCCGGACACCCTGGCCGTCCTCCGGGCGCTGGGGCGGCCGCTGGCCTGCCCCTCCGCCAACCTGTCGGGCCAGTCCAGCCCCAAGTCCGCCGGGGAGGTGCTGGCCCAGCTGGCCGGGAAAATCGGCGCGGTGCTGGACGGCGGGCCCTGCTGTGTGGGGGTGGAGTCCACGATTCTGGATTTGACCGCAGCCCCCTACCGCGTCCTGCGCCGGGGCGGGCTGGGCCGGGAGCGCATCGAAGCCGTCCTGGGGCCGGGAAAACTTGACAACCAATGAAAGGATAAAAAGAAGCAAAATGAACATAGAAGTAAAAAACAACGCCGCCATCGTGCGGGAGCCGGGGGTGCTCATCACCGACGGCCCCTCCGCCATGGAGCTGCTGGCCACGGCCCGGTATGAGACGGGCTGCGCCGCCATCGTCCTGTTCAAGGAGCAGCTGGACGAGTCCTTTTTCCGCCTGTCCACCGGGCTTGCGGGGGAGGTTCTGCAAAAATTCGTCAATTACCAGATGAAGCTGGCCATTGTGGGCGGCTTCGACCGCTATACCAGCAAGCCCCTCCAGGACTTCATCCGGGAGAGCAACGAGGGCCGCCAGATTTGCTTCCAGCCCGACGAGGCGTCGGCGCTGTCGTGGCTGGAGCGGGCGCTCTCATGACCGTTATCGGCATCACCGGCCCCACCGGAGCGGGCAAGACCACCGTTTTGAACGTGCTGGAAAGCATGGGCGGCGCCGTGGCGGACTGCGACGCGGTGTACCACGAGCTGCTGCGCGCCAGCGCCCCCATGCGGGATGAGCTGCGCGCCCGCTTCGGCGGGTCGATTTTTGATGGGCATGGGGACTTGCGCCGGAGGGAGCTTGGCGCTATGGTATTTGGGGACGCCCAGGCGCTGGGCGACCTCAACGCCATCACCCACCGGCACATCATCGCCGAGCTGAAAAGGCTCATTGTCCAGGCGGAGGCCCAGGGCCGCCCCGCCATCGCCCTGGACGCCGTCGCCCTCCTCGAGAGCGGCGCGGGGGCGCTGTGCGGCGTGACCGTAGCCGTCACCGCCCCCGAGGACATCCGCGTGGGGCGCATCATGGCCAGGGAGGGCATTTCGGAGGAGTACGCCCGCGCGCGGGTGCGGGCCCAGAAGCCGGACTCCTGGTTTGAGGAGCGCTGCACCTATACCCTGCGTAACGGCGGGGACCTGGCCGGGTTCGAGGCCCGGGCCCGGGCCCTGCTGAGACATATTATTTATAAGGAGGACATCTGACATGGAAGAGAAAACGCCGGGCCGGCAGCTGCGGGAGGCGCTGCTGAACGAGAGGAAAAACGGCTGGGACGTGGTGGACGAGGCCACCCAGCGCTCCATCTCGGACTACTGCGAGGGCTACAAAGCCTTCCTGGACAAGGGCAAGACGGAGCGGGACTGCGTGGACTACACGGTGGAGCTGGCCCAGGCCGCCGGCTTCGTCCCCTTCGAGCGGGGGATGGAGCTCCAGCCCGGCGCCAAGGTGTACCGGGTGAACCGGGGCCGCGGCGTCAACCTGGCCGTGGTCGGCTCCGCGCCGCTGGACCAGGGCGTGTCCATCACCGCCTCCCACATCGACAGCCCCCGGCTGGATCTGAAGCCTGCCCCCCTCTATGAGGACAGCGAGCTGGCCTTCTTCAAGACCCACTACTACGGCGGCATCCGCAAATACCAGTGGGTGACCATCCCCCTGGAGCTGCGGGGGGTGGTGTGCATGAAGGACGGTTCCATTGTCCGCGTCGCGGTGGGCTCCCACCCCGGCGACCCGCTGTTCACCATCGACGACCTGCTGCCCCACCTGGGCTCCGACCAGGCCAAGAAGCCTCTGGGCGAGGCCATCCCCGCCGAGAGCCTGAATATCCTGGTGGGCAGCCGCCCCCTCAAGGACGACGACGGCAAGGACCGGGTGAAGCTGGCGGTGATGAAGATGCTCTACGACCACTACGGCATCCGGGAGGCGGACTTCATCTCCGCCGAGATTGAGGCCGTCCCCGCCTTCAACGCGGTGGACATCGGCTTCGACCGTTCCCTCATCGGGGCCTACGGCCACGACGACCGGGTGTGCGGCTACGCGGGGCTCAAGGCCCTGCTGGATCTGGACGGGGTGCCCGTGCGCACCGCGGTGTGCGTGCTGGCGGACAAGGAGGAGATCGGCTCCGAGGGCGTGAGCGGGATGCAGTCCGCCTTCTTCGAGACATTTGTGGGCGATTTGTGCGCCAGCCAGAAGGTGCCCCTGCGGGTGTGTTTGGAGAAGTCCTTCTGCCTGTCCACCGACGTGACGGCGGCCTTCGACCCCAACTTTGCCGAGGTATACGAGAAAAACAACTCCGCCAAGGTCAACTACGGCGTGGGCCTGTGCAAATACACCGGCTCCCGGGGCAAGGGGGGCTGCTCCGACGCCGGGGCCGAGGTGGTGGCCTATGTCCGCCGCCTGCTGGACGACAAGGGCGTGCTGTGGCAGATGGCCGAGCTGGGCAAGGCCGACCAGGGCGGCGGCGGCACCGTGGCCTGCTACATGGCCAACCGCAACATCGACACCCTGGACGCGGGGGTGCCCGTATTGAGCATGCACTCCCCCTTTGAAACCGTGTCCAAGCTGGACTGCTACATGACCTACGCCGCCTGCAAGGCGGTGTACCAGGGCTGATTATGGTGCGCCTGGAGCCCATCGGCCCGGACAACTGGCGGGAGGAGCTGGCCGTCCGGGAGGATCAGGAGCGGTTTGTGGGCAGCGCGGCGGGGATTTTGGCCCGGGCCTATGCCTACCGGGAGCTCAGGGCCCAGGCAAAGCTGATTGCAGACGGCGATATCCCCGTGGGTATTCTGCTCTACTACGACTGGCCCGAGGACAGGCAGTATGTGTTCAGCCATCTGCTCATCGACCGGCGATACCAGCGCCGGGGGTTCGGCGAGGTCGCCGCCCGGCTGGCCCTGGATGAGATGCGCGCCGACGGCCGCTATTCCCAGGTCTGCCTGTGCTATGTGGAGGGCGACGAGCCCGCCCGGCTGCTGTACGAAAAGCTGGGCTTCCGCCCCACCGGCGAAGTGGAGGAAGCGGACAGCGACGAGATCTTCATGGTGCTGGACCCGCTGTAGCGGATAAAAACCCCCTTTTGCGGAAAACTACCGCAAAAGGGGGTTTTTCCATGACTGAGGAGACCAGACCGGCGGAGAGCGGCGAAAACGAGGAGCAGGACCAGCTCCGCCAGGATATTGTAGACCTGGGGGCCAGCTCCGTCAAAACAGAGGACGGCGCCATCCACACCCTCACCATCGTGGGCACCATCGAGGGCCACCAGGAGGAGCGTTCCGGGGCCAAGACCACCAAGTACGAGCACATCCTGCCCTTCCTGGCCAGCCTGGAGGAGAGCGACGAGGCGGACGGGCTGCTCATCCTGCTCAACACCATGGGGGGCGACATTGAGGCGGGACTGGCCATCGCGGAGATGATTGCCGGCATGTCAAAGCCCACCGTCTCCCTGGTGCTGGGGGGCGGGCACTCCATCGGCGTGCCCCTGGCGGTGGCGGCCAAGGAGTCCTTTATCGTCCCCTCCGGGGCCATGACCATCCACCCGGTGCGGCTCAACGGGTTGGTCATCGGCGTGAGCCAGACCTTCCACTACTTTGAGCGCATCCAGGACCGTATCTGTGATTTTGTCACCCGAAACAGCGGAATCAGCCGGAAGGATTTTGAGCACCTGATGCTCAACACCGGCGAGATGGCCGCCGACGTGGGCAGCGTCATCTACGGCAAGGAGGCGGTGAAGCTGGGACTCATCGACCACTTGGGGGGGCTGTCCGACGCGCTGGCCTGCCTGCACCGAAGGATGCGGGAGGAAAAGGAGCGGCGGGACCGGGACGGGCGGTTATCCTGATGGGATAACCGCCCCATTGGCCGGAAAAGGCAGGCTGCCCCGGGGGCCGGGACAGCCGGGCCAGGCAGGGGAAAGGCCGTGGGAATCTCTTCGGGCCATTTGACATATGGCACAGGATAGCCTATACTGGCCCTGTGACAAGGAGGCGGCTATATGGAGTTTCAGAGCTATTTTCCCATCTGGGACAAACTGGCGCCCGGCCACCAGGAGATGCTCCTGGACAGCTTGACAGAGCGGAACGTGAAAAAAGGCGCCGTAATCCACAATGGGGATGTGGACTGTACCGGGCTGCTGCTGGTGCGCTCCGGCCAGCTCCGGGCCTATATCCTCTCGGACGAGGGCCGGGAGATCACGGTCTACCGGCTGTTTGACCGGGATTTGTGCCTGTTCTCCGCCTCCTGCATGATGCGCAGCGTACAGTTCGACCTCACCATTGAGGCGGAGAAGGACACCCGGCTCTGGGTCATCCCCGCGGAAGTCTACCGGCAGGTGATGGAACAGTCCGCCCCCGCGGCAAACTACACCAACGAGGTTATGGCGGCGCGGTTTTCCGAGGTCATGTGGCTGATGGAACAGGTCATGTGGAAGAGCCTGGACAAGCGGGTGGCCGCCTTTCTGCTGGCGGAGGCCGCCATTGAGGGGACGCTGCTGCTGCGCCTTACCCACGAGTCCATCGCCAACCACCTGGGCACCCACCGGGAGGTGGTGACCAGGATGCTTCGGTACTTCCAGAGCGAGGGCATGGTCAGGCTCTCCCGGGGCGCGGTGGAAATTATAGATGAAAAAAAGCTGGCTGCGCTGGGGAATACATAGACAGTTCCCGTCCCGCCTACCGACGGATAGAGGGCGGGGATGCCATGCACATCACAGGAATAAAGCGCAAGCCCCCCACCGGACATCCGGTGGGGGGCTTGCGGCGCTTTTTATACGATAAAATGTTATTAAATATTATTGCAAGCCAAGTCGGCAGCCGCAAGGATAAGACGGCGACCTTTGGGATTGACGTCTGGCCGGATGCTTTTCTGGGGCCCGGCTGTGGGCACATTGGAATAACAGCGAGGAATATTGTCGAAAACGGCCTTTTATTTCTAGAAAAGAAATGTTTCAACGCAATTTTGACATAAAAAATTTCATTTGAATGGATGGGAAGCTTTTTGAAATGCGCTGATGGGCAGTGAGGACGAAGTTTTCGGCGCAGGCAGATCCATATGAATCTGAGCGGCTTGGGCGGGCTTTGCCGTATCGCTGGTGGACGCGCTGGAAAGCGCGCCGGTATATTTACTTAAAGTAAAATTTTTTAAACCGTTGGGGCGTTTCCATCTCCTATGTCTCGCAATATAATTCTATCAGAAAGAGGACAACGGAGGGGCGGACATATGGTAAAAGAAACATTAGCGGTGCAAATGGGGCAGAACATCCAGCATTTGCGAAAGGCCAGGGGGTTGACGCAAGCGCAGCTGGCGGAAAAAATCAATGTCAGCACAGCGTTTATTTCCCGGGTGGAGCGGGGGGACAAGCTCATCAGCGTCAAAACCCTTTCCGCACTGGTGGATACATTTCATGTCAGCTATGACACAATCTTCCGGGAACCCAGCGCTTGCACCGATATCGAAGCGGTTCGTACATTATTGGAAGGCCGTCCTCCCTCGTACGTCGCATGGGCGGCAAAGCTGCTCCAGGTTTGTGGAGAGATACCATGGGACGCACCGTGATTCTTCAGACGTGGGGAGAGAGTATTGCGTGAATCAGATAAAGAAGTGGTTTGACCCGATTTACCTGCAATATCATGGCGAGATTGTGAAGTATTCCTTCCGCCATCTGAATGACGCCGAGCTGGCCCAGGACATTGCCCACAACGTTTTTCTTACCCTGCTGACAAAGTACGATCAGCTGCGGGAACACCCCAACATTCACGCATGGCTGCTGAAAACAACACACTATCAAATTTTGAATGAGCTGCAAAAGTCTTGCTACAGCCTGGAGGTGCCGCTTGTTTTGGAGGACGAGCTTGCGGCTGGGGACGCCCCGCCGGATTTCCTGTCGGCCCTGCCGCACGGGCTGAGTGAAGGGGAACGGCAGATCTTGTATTTATTTTTTGAGGTGGGGCTCACCCATGAGGAGATTGCCGCCGGATTGGGCTGCACGCCGGAAGCCTGCCGGATGCGGCTGCACCGCGCCAAAAAGCGCTGCCGGGATCTGCTGGGGAAAAATTAAATTTTTCTGAAATGCCTGTTACATTCGACAGCATTCGACAAATTATCCTAATGAGGAGGTGAACCGATGCCCACCATCCGAAAGGCGCTGGTTTCTGACCGCGCAGATAAGGGTTCGGAGAGAAGGAAGGGGTATCCGCCTGAGCAAGAACGCACGAAAGAACAGCTTCTAGACCAGCTGGCAGATTTTTTGTTTCAGCCGGAGGATGAGGAGGTTGACAGCGAGGCGCTGGCGGCCCTTTTAGACCGGCTGGACAAGGAAGCCCCCCTGCCTGATGAGCTGGATTTGGACGCAGAGAAGAGCCTGGCCCGTTTCCACAAGCAAAACGCGCCGGTATTGGAAGCCGTCGCGGCACAGTGCGGGGAGGGGCCATCCCGGCCCGCCGGGCGGAGAGCCGTCCGTTTTTCGTTTGCCAGAATCGCAGCGGCCGCCGCCGTGCTGATTTTGCTGCTGTGTACCACGGCGCAGGCTGCGGGATTGGACGTGTTCTCGGCAATTGCCCGCTGGACCGCGGAGACCTTTTGCCTGGACGGCCAGTCGGCTTCTTATGCGGCAGTCCAAAACAACCCGTTGGGGGAGGGTGGAACAGGATGCTTTGACACGCTGGAAGCCGCCGTGGAAGCGTTTGGAATTGACGCGCCCATCATCCCCAAAGAAATTCCGGAAAGATTTGAATTGGCGTCAGTTACTGCGGTCAACCAGAGGACGGGGGTTTCCATTTTTGCGGAATACACCAGTGAGGATGGTTATTTGCACATACGATATAGGGAGGTTCCTCTTCAAAACTTTTATACATTGGAAAAAGAGTATGGCGAGGCCGCTCCGTACTACATAAAGCGTATCAAGCATTACCTGACTTCGGATCACGGCGATTGGGCGGCCCTCTGGCTGAACGGCGATTTTGAATGCCAGATGTTTGGAACCATATCTGAGCAAGAGCTGAAAAGCATGATTGATTCTATTTATTGAGAGGTGCATGATTGATGACTCGTTCAGGAAAACGGACTATTTGTGTCGTATTAGTGATTGTCATGGGCATCGGCCTGCTTTGCGCGCCCGCCTCCGCATCCACCCGTTCCAGTGAATATCTGGCCAGTTACAGTGCATCGGTGCTTCCTGATCCCGACGGCAGGTTGGTCATTTCGGCTTCTGTAAACGGGCGGGGTACCATGACGGAGCTGGGGGTCAAGACAATTTTCTTGTATGAATCTGCGGACGGGAAAAGCTTCCAGCAGGTAAAGACCTATGAGAGTTCCCAATACCCCAATATGATGGGTTCCGGCGCGTTTTTCTGTGAAGACCTGTTTGTGTACCAGGGCAAGGTTGGCTACTACTATTTTGCCTCTGTTTATGTCTACGCGGGAAAAGACGGCATGGGTGACACGAGAAATTACACCACTACCACCGTAAAGGCAATCGCGTAGTCATTTTTTCGGCATCATACTTGAGCGCAACCCACGCCCCGTTATATGGATACGGCATTTTGCCGGTTGATTCCAAACGGGCGTGGGTTGTTTTTGACGGGTTGAAAAGCGATTATCCCGGTCAAAGCCCAAGAGAAAAACGGATGGGGGAGTGGAGTTATGACGGTGTTTTTGGAGGGGATTCCGGCCTTTCTGGCGGTCATCGCATTTCTGCTGGCAGAGGTATTCAACACGTGGAGGCCCATATCATTGGATTATGAGCTGATTAGCAATATTGTTATGCTGATTATTGCTGTCTGCGGCTTTTTCCTCTTGGGCTTGCCGTCCAAGAGGAGGCAGTCCAATTTTGGCTGCGTCCTCAGCAACCTGTGCGTTTCGATGGCGGCGGTTTTCATGAATATAAATGTGTTTGACCATGTTATCCATTGTGGCAGCCTGTGGGATGACCTGTATGGCTGGCACCTGGGCTGGATCACCATTGCCGTTATCCAGATTCTGTGTCTGACAAACCTGGGCAAAAATCTGCTGGATCAAATAGGGGGCTTTCTGAGCTGGGGGAAAACCAAGGTCATTGGGATTGGTCATGCCGCCGGCGAGGTAGTGGAACTGATAAAGCAGCAGGACAAGGGCATCGGCGCCATCATCGGGATTACTACCGCACTCTGGGTTGTTTACCTTGGGGTTCGAAGTTATTTTGAAGGAATCCACGCGGTTTTTTCCGATCCGAATACCCTGCGGGGAAGCTTTTTTGTGTGGATTGCCTGCATTACGATTGGCTGCCTGCTATATATCGTCCCCTCGGTTTGCCGGCAGTCCAAGGCGGCGGTTATCAATGCAAACCGCAAAAAGGTCCTGCTGGTGGTTTTAACATTCGCCGCCCTGGTCGTGTCGGCCTGTGTCCTGCCGGCCCTGGCTGGGGCGATGGGGGCCATTCTCACAGGCTTGGCTGCCCTGGCGTGTGTGATATATGCCGTTATAAAAGCGGCGGCAAAGCGCGGAGGCAATCAGACGGCCCAAAGCCAGCCGGGGACGGGCGCGGCGGGGACAAACGGCCAGCGGCAGGGAACCCCTTCCGTGAATCCGCTGGATGTGGTTATTATGCTGCTTGCCTTTATTGTCATCCCAATCGTGGTTCTGTTTCTGGTGACCGCCTTTTCCAACGAAGGAAGCAAGCTGATGGAAGGCGGGTTGTCGGACTTTAGCGCTTGGCTGAGCTTTCTGGAGGCGGCCTTGAATGTGGCGGGTGAAATGCTCTCCCTGCTGGCATAGAAATTAGGGCTTGTTTGAAAATTGTCAACACGCCCAATCGACGGGCCTTTTTCCGCTGAGCCGCGTTGATTTGCCTTGCCCGGCGAAAAAATTCCTCGCCGCTGGGCTTATTGCCAATTTTCAAACGGCGCCTAGAAATTTAAAAGAAATTGGACGGTGATTTTACATGGGTGCTATAGGCTGTGCGGTGGAGAACGTGGGCTTGAATATGCAGAGTATGGCGGTTGTGCTCGCGTTTTGCGTTTGGCTGGGCATTTTAATCGTATGTACCGTATTCATTGTTTCCGGTGTCCTGCGGTGGCTGTCGGATTCAAATAAGCGCGGCGAAAGGCTCGATTTTGCCGCCTGGATCAGCCTGATTGTAGTCGCCGTTATGTTTTGTATACACAAGGGCGACCTCTTCAAGACGCTTGCGACGGCTGAGGCTTCCGCAGGATTGACGCCAATCATAGTTAATGCTTCAAAAGTCATAGCAAAGCTGCTGGTTCTGGGTACTGTGATCGTCTGCGCTTTGCTGCTGGCCGCCCTTGTCGCCCTTTTTGTATTTTACGTTATCAGCATTTTTGTACAGATAATGCGTGAACAGGGCAGCGGCCAGCAAAGCAACATAAAGGCTGCGCTCAAAGCAAAGAGTGATGCGTTTTTTGAAATGGTGAAAACGCCCGCCCTTATGATGGTAATTACGTTTGGTATTTTGGCGACATTTGTTATTATCCCGCTGTTTATGGGAAAAACAACAACAGCGATACCGGCGGGTCAAAGCACTGCGCAGGCCGACATGGCGGAGCAAGATTTGTCCGGGCAGGCTCAGGAGGAGCAGAGCTTAACTGAGGTTTGGAAGAGTGGAATCATCCAGATTACAAAATTCATTGACAAGGATAAGGGTGAAAAGAGCAACGCAGGGCAGGATGACAATCCTTTCGGCTATGCGTTTATTTCCTATACGCTGGTTTACATTATTGTGCTGGGCGTATGTTTTGCCGCAGCTCAGATCCTGTATTCGATCATCAGGGACTGCTTTACCAGGAAGAACGCCGGCGGAATCATTGATGAATATTCCGGCTCTATTGGCATCCTGGCGGTTGGGATATCTATCCTATGGTCTATAAGAAGCGGGGCTTTGAAAGACGGAAAGCTGTCCACAATTATAGCGGAGTTCGGGAAATCCTTTTTAGCTGTAATGTTCATCGTTGCGTTGGGTATTCTGGCGCTGGAAATTATCCGCCTGTTGATGGACATGAAGGAAAAACTGATCCGAATCGAGGCAAGATACCTGTTTACTTCCCTCGTCGGACTGGCGTCAATCCTGATGTTATCCATGCTCAACTCTATTTATGGCGCGGTTTGCGCCGTCATTGGTTTTGACGCGGATGCCTCTCTGGACAATATTCAGGATAGGATTAAGGGAAAAATGATTGAGGAGATGGAACGCCAGCTTGATGAAAAGAAGGATTACAAGATGACGTTTTCAGGGTTCAGCGAAAAAATAACGAAGAAATAAGGGGTGAACCAACATGAACAAGAACAGGCCTGTCAATACAACCCACCTTTTGCAGTTCGCAGTGGTGTTTCTGGCCCTGGTATCCTTCTTTACCACCGCAAACGGCATGAAGGAATATATATTCCAGGATAATGGCGTAATTGCCTACATGGCGTCCGCCGCAATTCAGGGCATTCTGTTGGCGCTGAGCATGAACCTGCCTGGGTACCTGCGGGGAATATGGAATAGCGGATGGAACGGTTTTTTCAGATTCCTGATGTGTTTGCTGGCGGTCCTCCTCACAGGGGTGGCCATATTCTGTTCCTCCTGGTTCAGCTATGTCTATATCGCGGAGGTTATCCACAGGGATTCCTGGGACACCGACAGCGAGCTGCTGGTTCAGCAGACCTACCGTGAGGAGCTGTATAACGCCCAGGAATATGCCCACAACTACCGTATCTATCTGGAGGAGAGCCTGGGGGGGAAAATCCTTCTGCTGGAGGAACAGTCCAAAGAACTCTCCGACGCCATGGTGGATTCGGGGATCGAGTGGGATAAGGAGCGGGAAGACTATGTGACCAACGGCGGGGCCGCCGCCACTTATATGGCCCCCGTAATAGATGCCATGAGCAGAGCCGCCCGGTCCGATTCTTCACAGGAGGCCCGGGATCTTGCCGCAAAGGCGGTGGCGGACGCCGCCACAAGCATCAATAGCAGGATGGAGGCAATCCAGCAGCGGGTGGATAACCTCGACCGCAACATCACAAGATACGAGGCCCAAATTGCGGCCTTGAACAACCGAATTTATAATGCTGCGGAAGGGACTGATGTCGGAGCGTTGACCAATGCGGTTAACAGCTATACGGCACTCATCACAAACGCGGTACAGGAACAGGGTGAATTGGAGGAGGAGCGTACACAGCTGTCCAACGCGCTTTCCCGCATTCCGCACTATGAGAACTATTTGGGCCTGAACAGCTCTACCAGCGCGATTTCCATCCGAAGCTCGCTGGTGGAAATGCAGTCTGAATTTTTCAAAGACAACCCGGATGAAGAGGTGATGATGGACATCGCCGCAGATATATTTGAAAGCCTGCGCAGCGCGGCGAACACTTCCGGGGCAACCTCGGGGACGGGCTTCTCCTATACGGATTTGCTGATACAGATGAACCAGCTGATCCGTAATCTGATGGATTACTCGGAGATAAAAGACATTGAAGCGAACCTGGAACAGCTGATTACAGAGCTGCGTACGGAGGAGCCCGATGCCGAAGCGGCACAACCGACGGAGCCCGCGCAACCGGCGCTTCCAACACAGCCGGCGGACCCGGCAGAGACAACCGACCCCGGGGAGCCGATGGGCCCGGCAGAAACAACAGACCCGGCAGAGTCAGCAGAGCCGGCAGAGAGTGGGGAACCGAATCAGGATGCGAAACCGCCGGAGGCGCCCTCCGGCGGTGGACAGAGCGGCGGCAGCGGCTGGCAAAAGAGCTGGGGGAAGAGGCTGGACCAGTTGAAATCGCAGGTCAGCGCCATGCCCGTCTACAGTGAAAGCGACACAGACAGCAGCGTGCTCTCCGAGTCCCAGGCCAATGTCCTGCGCAGTTATGACCGAAATAAGGCCAGCCGGACCCTGGATGATATGATACGCCGGTATATTTCCCAGCACAGCGCGATCTATCAGGGGATCATTTATCTGCAAAGTCCATACCGCTCGCTGGCCATTTTTGCGCTGCTGCTCGCCCTGGCGTTCGACTTGACCGGGTTCGTGTTCGGCGTTGTCATCGAGGGAAATCCCCGGCAGAAGGCTCAGAACGGAGGCACGCCCGCCGCATCCGCCCAATTCGCAGCGCCGCCTGTTGGGGGCGGAAGCCGGACAGATGAAACGGAATGGACGGTTTTGGAAACGCTGGAGCAGTACGTGGTGCTGACCGGCGATTTCGAAAGCAGGGATGGAAGGTATTATTACAAAACGTTTAAGGATGGCAAGCTGTACCATTGGTGCGTCACGGACCCTGTCCCCTACGTCAGGCAGATATATATTCAATACAAGGCAAATCCGTCAGCTGGAATGCCTGTCCCTACTGCGGCGGACCAGGAACTCTGCTTTGCGGGCCAGGCCGGGGGGCCGAAGGATGGGATTTATACCAAATGCGGACTGGCCTTTGACGAAGGCAGCCTGATCCGAACCAAAAACGGCCAGACAAAGTTTCTTGCCACGGTTGACGAATATGTCCCCGTCCATAGCTATGACCCCGGGAGGGGGGAAAACCGGACCATCCCCGCGAAACGGCTGGCGGCGAAAAATATTGATGCCGAAACGGCCGTTGTGGCGCTGAATGAAAAAGGGACCAGGATTGCCGCGATTTACGTGATTGAGGGATAGGGGCTTACCCCATATTTCTGCTTGAGCCCTTCCGGCGTCCCTTGGTAAGGCCCAGGTGAACAAGGCGGAAAAACTGCCGGGAGGCCGAGCATGCCCGCTCAGCCTCCCGGCGCTGCCATTTGCTTGCATGTTCCGCCACAAGCCCCCGCGAGCTCAGCGGGCGGCGTCCTGCCCCAGCAGCTTGTCGATGGAGGCCAGCTTGACGCACAGGGAAAAGATTTCCATGGCTGTGCGCAGATCCTCCTGGGACGGATAAGTGGGGGCGATACGGATATTGCTGTCATGGGGGTCCTTGCCGTAGGGGTAGGTGGCGCCGGCCCCGGTCATCACCACGCCGGCCTTTTTCGCCTTGGCGATGATTTCCCTGGCGCAGCCGTCAAGGGAGTCAAAGGAGATGAAGTACCCGCCCTTGGGGGTGGTCCACGTCCCGATTCCCAGGCCGCCCAGCTGGCTTTCCAGGGTGCCGGTGACAATTTCAAACTTGGGGCGGAGGATATCCGCGTGGAGGCGCATATGCTCAACCAGACCGTGGATATCGCCGAAAAAGCGCACGTGCCGGAGCTGGTTTACCTTGTCGTGGCCAATGGTCTGGATGGCCAGCTGGGTTTTGATGTCCTCCATATTGTTGGGAGAGGTGGCGATGGCCGCCAGCCCTGAGCCGGGGAAGCTGATCTTGGAGGTGGAGGCAAATTTATATACCAGATCCGGGTTTCCGGCCCGCTTGCACTCCGCCAGGATCTCAATCAAGTGGTCCTGGTCGTGGTCATACAGGTGATGTACGCCGTAAGCGTTGTCCCAGTAAATGCGAAAGTCTTTTGCGGCCGGCTTTAAGCGGGCAAACCGGCGGACAGTCTCATCGGAATAAGAAATCCCCTGGGGATTGGAGTATTTGGGGACGCACCAGATTCCCTTGATGGCCTCGTCGGAGGCCACCAGTTCTTCTACCATATCCATGTCCGGGCCCGTGGGTGTCATGGGAACATTAATCATGTCAATGCCGAAATACTGGGTAATGGAAAAATGGCGGTCATATCCCGGGACAGGGCACAAGAATTTCACCTTATCCAGCCTGCACCAGGGCGTGCTCCCCATAACGCCGTGGGTCATGGATCGGGAGATGGTATCATACATGACATTCAAGCTGGAGTTTCCATAGATGATGATGCTGTCGATGGGGTTTTCCATCATGTCCCCAATCAGTTCCTTGGCCTCCCTGATCCCGTCCAGCACGCCGTAGTTCCGGCAGTCGGTGCCGTCCTCACAGGTCAGGTCGTCATTGCTGCTCAGCACGTCCATCATGCCCATGGACAAGTTCAGCTGTTCGGTGCAGGGCTTTCCCCGGGCCATGTTCAGGTTCAGACCCTTCCCTTGGTACTCTTTATATTCGGCTTTCAACTGGGCGCGCAGGCCCTTCAGCTCTTCTATGGTCAGTTCTGCGTATGGTTTCATTTTGATCTCCTTTCAGATTGAGATGCCGTCCGCCGCTATTATTTATAACGCATTTTCACGGTTTGCACAAGCCTTTTATGCTTTGACGCCGATATTTTTGTTGGGAGCGGACCGGGCAGCCACCGGCAGCGCCGCGTCCTTTTCGCCGGGAAGAGGGAAAAGCCGCTGGGGCGGGGCCATGCAGGCCCCGCCCCAGCGGCTTTTGAGTTATATAACTTGTTTCAAACGGCGCCCAGCGAAACGGCGGAAATTCAGAAATCCGCCCGGGGACGGTCAGGGTGCACATTCTTATAGCACTCCACGATCAGCCCGGTTTCCTCGCGCAGGTCCAGGAAGGAATAGTCCATCAAACCATGCAGGCCCTGGCCCCGGATCCAGATGTCTTTCCCGGTGGACTGGCGGTAAGACTGCAAAACCTCTTCATAGGGCTTTTCCGTAACGGCGGCAATGTGGTGGATGCCGGGGCCGTGCTGTTCCAGCCACCGCTTGAAGGGGGTGTCGGCAATGGGCTCAATGAGCTCCAGCTCGACTCCGTACGCCTTCAAGAACGCGAGTTTGCTGACGATACACGGCATGGGCCTGCCGTCTACAACCAGATCCTCCATGGGAGGCTCGTCGCCTCTCATAAAGCTGACCTCCCAAGGGCCCATCCCCAACACATCCTCATAATACCGGACCGCCCTGTCCACATCCCGGACAATGATGCCGATCTGCAAAAGCTGTTTAAATTGTGGGGTCATGAATTGTTCCTCCTAGCCGTATTTGAATGCCGGTCATACCGCTTGATCGGCGGCGATAAGCGCCTGCATGGCCGCCTCCGCCTCGCCGCTCATGGGCTGAAGAATCCCCAGGAGCTTGGCGTAGTAGGTGGTCTGCGCCATCTCCTCCGTATAGATTGCGGCGGCCATCGCCGCCTTGATGGTCTTTCCGCAGGTGAACATGCCGTGGTTTTTCAGCAGAACCGATTTTCCCGCGCTGCCCAAGGCCCGCACCACCGCGTCGGCCAGGTCGTTGGAACCGGGCATGGTAAAGGGGACAATCTGGACGGGGGTAAACTCGGCCTGGGGCGGGGTGATCGGGCGCAGGGGTTCGTCGGCCATCGCCAGGATGGTGCAGAACATCCCGTGGGTATGGACGGTGGCGTTTACGTCTGGACGCGCCCGCAAAACAGCGGTGTGCATGGGGGTCTCGGAGGACGGCTTGTAGTTGCCCGCGAGCCAGGCCCCGTCGGGGGATACAATGGCGATGTCCTCCTCCGTCATGGTTTTATAGGCGATTCCGCTGGGAGTGATGGCAATCGTGCCGCTGCCGGGATCACGCACCGCAATATTGCCGGAGGTGCCGTGAATCAGCCCCAGCTCGACGGCTTCCCGGATGGCATCGAGTACCTGCCGGCGAATTGATGAATATTCCATGGATATCAGCCCCGTTTCTTTTAAATCTACCTATAAAATAGCATAACCTGGAGGAAAAAAGCAAATTCTGTTTTTCCGCAGATAAACGGAAAAACAGAATTCAGGGGGCAAGGAGCTGTACCAATATTCGGAGGATTCAGATGTGCGAGCCCAAATTGCCGGCAAGGCGGGATTTCCCAGGAATCGTTGTGTTTATTTTAAGGAACCACTGAATAAAGCACCCATCAAGCGCATAAGCAACGGGAAATAA
>CATABD010000062.1 GCA_949494735.1 uncultured Oscillospiraceae bacterium | reverse complement strand
TTCTCCCCGCTGTCCCGGCGCACCAGCACGCACTGGTTCTTCTCCATGTCCTTGGGGCCCAGCTCCAGCCGCAGGGGGACGCCCTTCATCTCGTACTCGGCGAACTTCCAGCCCGGGGAGTTGTCGGAGGCGTCCATCTTCACCCGGAAGCCGGCCTTCTTGAGCCGTTCCGCCACAGCCTCGTTGGCCTCCACGACCCCCTCCTTGTGCTGGGCCACGGGGATGACGATGACCTGGATGGGGGCCACCTTGGGGGGCAGCACCAGGCCGCTGTTGTCGCCGTGGGTCATGATAACCCCGCCGATCAGCCGGGTAGACACCCCCCAGGAGGTCTGGAAGGGGTGGTGGGGCAGGTTGTCCTTCCCCGCGAAGGTGATGTCGAAAGCCCGGGCGAAGCCGTCCCCGAAGTAGTGGGAGGTGCCCGCCTGGAGGGCCTTTTTGTCGTGCATCATGCACTCCACGGCATAGGTGGCCTCGGCGCCGGAGAACTTCTCCTTCTCCGTCTTGCGGCCCTTCACCACCGGCATGGCCAGGTAGTTCTCACAGAAGTCGGCGTAGATGTTCAGCATCCGCTCGGTCTCCTGGACGGCCTCCTGGGCGGTGGCGTGCATGGTGTGGCCCTCCTGCCACAAAAACTCCCGGTGGCGCAGGAAAGGGCGGGAGGTCTTCTCCCAGCGCAGCACGGAGGTCCACTGGTTATACAGCTTGGGGAGATCCCGGTGGGAGTGGATCACATTTTTATAGTGCTCGCAGAACAGCGTCTCGGAGGTGGGGCGGATGCACATGCGCTCCTCCAGCTTCTCGCTGCCGCCATAGGTGACCCAGGCGCACTCGGGGGCAAAGCCCTCCACGTGGTCCTTCTCCTTCTGGAGCAGGGACTCGGGAATCAGCATGGGCAGATAGACGTTCTCGTGGCCCGTCTCCTTGAACATCCCGTCCAGGATGCGCTGGAAATTCTCCCAGATGGCATAGCCGTAGGGCCGGTAGATAAACATGCCTTTGATGCTGGAATAGTCGATGAGCTCCGCCTTTTTGCATACGTCGGTATACCACTGGGCAAAGTCCACGTCCATGTCGGTGATCTGGCTCACCTGCTTGTTTTTGTCCTGTGCCATGTCTCTTCCATCCTTTATATATTAAAATGAGGATTTCTCCACATCCTAAACAGGTGCACATATTGTATTGCCAAACAGGGGAAAAGTCAAGAGGAAAGCCCCGCCCCTTTCCCTCCCCCTTCCCTGCGTTTTATAATCAGGAAGCGTCAAAAACAGCCCGGCGTGATCCGGACCCCCGGCCCCGCCGGAAACAGAGAAAAGGAGTTGTTACCATGTCCCAATCCAATCCCCGCAGCGGCCATGTGGTTCTGCGCCCCATCCCCGCCGTCCCGGCGGTGGCGTTTCCGCTCCCCCCCTCCGTCCCTCCCGTCCGCGCCGGCGTCACCCTGGAGCGCTGGCTGGAGCTGTGGATGGAGCAGGATATTGCGCCCTGCCGGGCGGACACCACCGTCAGCGGCTACCAAAACATCATCCGCAACCACATTGTCCCCGCCCTGGGCCGGGTGCGGCTGGCCGACCTGTCCCCCGAGCTTATCAACGGCTATTACCAGTGGCTGTCCGCGGAAAAGGGCCTCTCCCCCAACACGGTGCGCAAGCACCACGTGCTGCTCCACACCGCCTTGAAATCCGCCTTCCGCCAAGGGGTCATCCCCGCCAACCCCATCCAGCGGGCCACCCCGCCCCGGCCGGTCGAGGCCCAGGCGGTCTACTATACCCCCGCCCGGCTGTCCCAGCTCCTCCGGGCCGTAAGGGGAACCCACTTGGAGGTGCCCGTCCGGCTGGCCTGCTCCCTGGGCCTGCGCCGGGGGGAGATCCTGGGCCTGCGCTGGCGGGATGTGGATCTCCAGTCCGGCCAGCTCTGTGTGCGCTGGGTGCGCACCGCGGCCGGAGGCCGGGTGGTGGAAAAGCCCCCCAAGACCTCGGGCAGCTGCCGCACGCTGTCCATCGCCGCCCTGGACAAGCTGGTGGAGCTGCTGCGCGCCCTCCAGGCGCAGCGCCGCCGGGAGGGCGCGCCCTGTTCCCCCGATGATTTTCTGCTGCTGGCGGCCGACGGCCTGCCCCTCCGCCCCAGCACCCTTTCCGCCTCCCTGGCCGCCTTTGTGCGGGAGCGCCGCCTGCCCCCCATCACCTTCCACGGCCTGCGCCACACTTTTGCCAGCATGGCCAACAGCGCCCGGGTGCCCATGTACCAGATCAGCCGGGCCATGGGCCACGCCAACCCCAGCATCACCCAGCGCATCTACACCCACCTGTTCGACCAGACCCACGGGGAGGTGCTGGCGGCGGTCGCCAACGTTGTCGAAGGCGGCTTTTCCGCCTGAACGCAAAAAAGAAACGCGCCAAAGGCGCGCCTCTCCGCAGGGGGGCTATTCCCCGTCCCCCTCCCCGCCGGACTCCGGCCTGAACACCCAGGCGGGCAGCAGCTTGCTCAGCGCCACCAGTTCGTCGTCAAATCCCCCCCGGTCCCAGCCTGTTCCGGGCTCCCGCAGCAGCCCCTCCCCCGCCTCTCCCAGGGGGATGGACGCCACCGCCCGCAGCCCTTGCCCCGGCACGCAGCGGGCTATCACCGTCCCGCCGTGGAGCTGGGCCGCCCGCCGGGCCACGGCCACTCCCACACCGCCCCGCCGCCAGTCGGGCACAGCATGGCTTCCGCTGTCAAACAGGTATTGCAGGCGCTCCGGGTCCACGCCCGGCCCGTCGTCCTCCACCGTAAACACGGCGTTCTCCCTCAGCCGCTCCAGGGTGAGCTTTATCTGCTTGCCCGCCCCGGCGGCGTTGGCCACCAGCTCCATCAGCAGCTGCCGGATCAGCTCTCCGTCCACCCAGGCGCACAGCCCCTCCGGGGCGCTCACCTCCAGCCTCACCCCCGCGCACTCCAAAAGCCCCGCCAGCCGTTCCCCCAGCTCCTGGGTGAGGCGGCCCAGGTCGGTGGGGGCGCGCTCCAGCCTGGGGTCCTCTCCCCCCAGACGCCCGGTCAGCTCCAAACGGCCCACGATGCGCAGCATACGGCAGATGCTCTGATTCATCGCCGCCAGATAGCCCTGGCTCTTCTCGTCCCGTGCGGTGTGCTCCAGCAGCTGGCTGGCCGCCGTCATCTGGGCCAGCTGCAACCGCAGCTCCGCCGCCGTCCGGGCGGTCCCTTGGTCCAGCTCTTGCCGCTCCATTCCCACCGCCCCCTTTCCGCGCCCTTCGGCGCCCGGCCTTTCCGTTTCTATTATGCTATGCAGATTTTCCCCCACCTCTCCTGGGAATGGCTTCCGCCTGTGTCGAATTTTGTCGAATGCTGTCGATTAATTCGTTCCATTGTACCAGACTTCCCCCCTCTTGGCAAGTGCCGGAAAAAAAGCGGAACCGCCCGGAGACTCCTGGCCCCGGACGGTTCCTTGCCCTTTTTTCTGCGCGTTTTTCTCCTGTTTGGCCGTGTTCCCAGCCCCAGCGCCCCTCCATGCCCGGCCGCAGCCGGGGAACCGGGGCGTCTCCCCCCTGCCATGCCCAAACCGGGAACATTGTACCATAATTCCCACCCGGCGGCCCCGGCGCAAAAATCCACCCCCTCCCTTGACACCTTCCCGGGGGTGTGATAATATACTGAAACGGTATGAAAAACCAAATAGCGCGATGAACGCGGGAAGTAGCCGGACGCATAACCGGCAGAGAGGGGCGGCCCAGGCTGAAAGCCGCCCCCGGGGAGCGTCGGATGAAATGCGAGCGGGAGCGCGGGGGACCTGGGAGCCCTCCGTCCGGCCACGTCACGGCCATGAGAAATAAATGAGAGTGGAACCGCGGTACCGCCGCCTCTCATGCCGCAGGGCATGGGGGGATTTTTTGTTGTTATGGCAAGGAGGCAGACATTCTATGACCCGATTGGGCGAGACCCTGCGGGCTTACCAGGCCCGGGACCCGGCGGCGCGCAGCAGGCTGGAGATTTTTCTCCTCTACCCCGGCGTGCACGCCACCCTTTACCACCGGCTGGCCCACGCCCTGTACTGTCACAAACTGAAATTCCTGGCCCGGCTGGTGTCCCAGTGGAGCCGGTTCTGGACGGGCATCGAGATCCACCCCGGCGCCACCATCGGCCGCCGCCTGGTCATCGACCACGGCATGGGCATCGTCATCGGCGAGACCGCCGAGGTGGGGGACGACTGCCTGATTTACCACGGCGTCACCCTGGGGGGCACCGGCAAGGACCAGGGCAAGCGGCACCCCACTATCGGCAACAACGTGCTCATCTCCACCGGGGCCAAGGTGCTGGGCCCCTTCAAGGTGGGGGACAATTCCCGCATCGCCGCCAACGCGGTGGTGCTCTCCGAGGTGCCTCCCGACGCCACCGCCGTGGGCATCCCGGCCCAGATCGTGCGCATCGCCGGCCGGTCCACCCACTACGCCGACGAGGTGGACCAGACCAGCGTGAAAAACCCCACCCTGGAGCGGCTGGCCGCCCTGGACAACCGGGTGGAGGCGCTGGAAAAGCTGCTGGACGAGAAGCGCGAAGCCGCGCGCCGCGAACAGGCGCAGCGTGACAACATATGAAACGGAGGACAATATCATGTATCTTTACAATTCCGCCACCCACAAAAAAGAGGAGTTCCGCACCCACACCCCCGGCCGGGTGGAGATGTATACCTGCGGCCCCACCGTCTACCACTTCGCCCACATCGGCAACCTGCGCTCCTACATCATGGAGGACGTGCTGGAAAAATTCCTCCGTTACGAGGGGTATGACGTGAACCGGGTGATGAACATCACCGACGTGGGCCACCTGGCCTCCGACGCGGATACCGGCGAGGACAAGATGCTCAAGGGGGCCAAGCGGGAGAACAAATCGGTGATGGACATCGCCAAATTCTACACCGGCGCTTTTTTCGACGACTGCGCCAAGCTGAACATCAAGACCCCCGACGTGGTGCAGCCCGCCACCGGGCTGATTGATGAGTTCATCCGGGTGGTGTCCGCCCTCATCGGCAAGGGTTACGCCTACGTGGCCGGGGGGAACGTGTACTTCGACACCTCCAGGCTCAGCCGCTACTACGTGTTCAACGACCACGACGAGGAGGATCTGGCGGTGGGCGTCCGGGAGGGCGTGGAGGAGGACGCCAACAAACGCAATAAAAACGATTTCGTCCTCTGGTTCACCAAGTCCAAGTTCGAGGACCAGGCCCTGAAATGGGACTCCCCCTGGGGGGTGGGCTATCCCGGCTGGCATATCGAGTGCTCCTGCATCTCCATGAAGTTCAACGGGGAGTGGCTGGACCTCCACTGCGGCGGGGTGGACAACGCCTTCCCCCACCACACCAACGAGATCGCCCAGTCGGAGGCGTACCTGGGCCATCCCTGGTGCGCCCAGTGGTTCCACGTCCACCACCTGAACACCAATTCCGGCAAGATGTCCAAGTCCAAAGGGGAATTCCTCACCGTCTCCCTGCTGGAGGAGAAGGGGTACGACCCGCTGGCCTACCGCTTCTTCTGCCTGCAAAGCCACTACCGCAAGGGGCTGGTGTTCTCCTGGGAGAACCTGGACAACGCCGCCGGGGCGTACCAGAAGCTCATCAAGCGGATCGCCGCCCTCAAGGGCGGGGACGGTCGGGTGGACGAAAGCGCCGCCGCAAAGCTCAAGGAGAAATTCCTCACCCAGGTGGGCAACGACCTGAACACCTCCATGGGCGTCACCTGCCTGTACGATGTGCTCAAGGCCCCGGTGAACGGCGCCACCAAACTGGCGGTGCTGGAAGATTTCGACCGGGTGCTCTCCCTGTCCCTGCTGGAAAAGGCGGCGGCGCTGCGGGAGCAGGAGGCCGCCCAGGCCAAATCCGCATCCGGCGACGGCGGCTTCACCATCCAGGGGGAGGGCGACCCGGCCATCGACGCGCTGGTGCTCCGGCGGGCCGAGGCGAAAAAGGCGAAGGACTTCGCCGGGGCCGACCGCATCCGGGACGAGCTGAAGGCCCAGGGGGTCGAGATCACCGACGTGCCCGGCGGGGCGGTGTGGAAACGGGTATAAAGCAGAAAAAGCAAGTCCCCCGCCGGTGCGGGGGACTTGCTTTTTCCGTCAGCCGTTCACCTGGCTGATGAACTCCTTGAGAAACGCCTTATAGGCCTCGGCCTGCTCCTTCTGCTGGATGTTGAAGGGCTGGTACTTGTCCTGGCGGGTGTTGCTGGCGTAAACGCAGAAGGCGCACAGCTCCTTGCCGTCCTTGCCGAAGAAGGCGCAGGAGTCGCCCTTGGGCTTGAGCCGCCCCAGGTTGTCCTTCGTCAGCAGCGTGCCGCTGCCCTGGTAGCTGACCTCGCCGCCGTTATACTGGATGGGCGCCACAAACAGCGCCCCCGGCTTGAAGGCGATGGCGTAGTGGTAGTAATATTTGGTGATTCGGTTGCCCACGGAGTGGTCGGTCATATAGGTGGCGTAGGCGATGGTGTAGCTCCCGCTGCCGGGGAGCAGCTTCTCCACCACCCGGCACACCTTGGCCAAGTCCTCGCCGTTCTCGCCCTTCTTCTTGTTGATCCGCTCCTTGACAAGGAAAGCCGCCACCACTGCGGCGATGAAGATTGCAGCCAGCGTAATTTGCTTCGGTTCCATAGGATTCCCCTCCCTGTTTAAGTAATCACGTTGGAATAGGCCCGGGCAAACAGCTTCTCCGCGTCCTTCATGAAGGACACGTTGATGCCCTTTTTCTGCCCCAGATGCAGGTAGGTGGAGCTGAGAAAGACGGTGTTCACCCCTCGCCAGGTGACCCTGCCGCCTACGGGATAAAATCTGCTCCGATAGACCACGCCGCCCCGGCGCAGCTCCATCCCGTCCCGCCCGTGGCGCAGGGGCCACAGCACGAAGACCAGCAGCGCCGCCGCCGTGGGCAGCAGCAGAGAAGGTTCCGTCCCCTGGTACGCCGCCAGCCCCAGGGCGAACGCCGACACCGCCAGCCGGATCAGCGCCTCCAGCCCGATCCGCCTCCAATCCGGGCCCACGGCGTAGAGCAGCTCCCCCGGCTCCGGCCCGCCGCCGGGGACGGCCTGCCCTTGTATATCGTTCCTGTGTTGTCCCATGGCCCCGCCGCCTCCCCTCCAGCCCCGCGCCGCAGCGTTCCACGCCCGCGAGCTGCCGCATTTTTGTTTTCCCGTCGATTATAGCAGAATGCCCCCGGCAATGCAAGGCCCAAGCGCTCCCCCTCCCGCCCCGCCCCCCGCCGGAATTTTCCAAAAAACGTCTCCCCGGTGTTGACAGGTTGAGTCTATTGTGATAGACTATTCTGTGAAGTCGATATTTATAGACCCAAAAGGAGGCCGCGCCATGAGCAATCTGAGATTAGCCGAGGGCGAGTACCGCTTCGCCCGCATCGTATGGGAGAACGAGCCCCTGCCCTCGGGCAGGCTGGTGGAGCTGTCCCTGAAGGAGCTGGGCTGGAAGAAGTCCACCACCTACACCGTGCTGAAAAAGCTGGTGGACCGGGGCATCCTGCGCAACGAAAACGCGGTGGTGACCGCCGCCGTCCCCCGGGAGGCGGTGCTGCGGGAGGAGAGCCGCGCGGTGGTGGACCGGGCCTTCGACGGCTCGCTGCCCTCCTTCCTGGCCCACTTCATGGGGGGACGCACCATCTCCGACGAGGAGGCCGACGAGTTGAAGGCCGTCATCGACCGCTACCGGGAGGGGGAGGGCCATGACTGACCTGCCCGCCGCCCTGGCCCGCGCCCTGCCCGTGCTGGGGGAAATGAGCCTCACCGCCGCCTATGCCGCCGCCGTGGTGGCGGCGCTGCGGCTGGTGTTGAAGCGGAGGGCCCCCAAGCGGGTGCTGTCCCTGCTGTGGCTGGTGGTGTTCGCCCGGCTTCTGATCCCCGTGTCCCTGGAGAGCCCCCTCTCCATCGTCCCGGACGCCCTGCCCCAGCGGGAGCCGGTCCAGGCGGAAAGCACGGCCCCGCCCGTCCTCCAGACCGCCCCCGTCCAGGCCCCCGGCCCGGTCCAAATCCAGCCCGCCGCCCAGCCGGGCGGCGCGAACCCCGTCCCCGTGACCCAGGGCGGCCCCGCCCTCACCACGCCGGAGGGGGCCGCCTCCGCCGTTCCCCCGCCGGAGGCTCCCGTCCCCTTCCCCTGGCCCACGGTTCTGGCCGGGGTGTGGCTGGCGGGGGCGCTGGCTATGGGCGGGTGGGGCCTGGCGTCCTACCTGCGGCTGCGCCGCCGCCTGTTTGACGCCATCCGGGCCCCGGACGGGGCCTGGGAGCACCCCAGCGTGGCCTCCCCCTTCATCCTGGGGGTGTTCCGGCCTAAAATCTACCTCCCTGCCGGGCTGCGCGGCCAGCCCCGGCAGTTCATCCTGTGCCACGAGCGGGCCCACCTGCGCCGCCTGGACCACATCGTCAAACCCCTGTGCTGGCTGGCCCTGGCCCTCCACTGGTTCAACCCCGCCGTCTGGCTGGCCTTTGTCCTCATGGGCCGGGACATGGAGGCCGCCTGCGACGAGGCGGTCATCCGCACCCTGGGCCCGGCGGTGAAGGCGGACTACTCCGCCACCCTTCTCTCCCTGGCCACCGGCGGGCGCATCCCCGCCCCCTGTCCCCTGGCTTTTGACGAGGGGGACGCCAAGGGCCGCATCCACAACGTGTTGCGCTACCAGCGCCCCACCCTGTGGATCGTGGTGGTGAGCGTAGTCATGGCGTTAATGGCGGCGGTGTGTCTGCTCACCGACCCGGTGTCCGCCAAGGCCCCGGACCCGGAGGACGATCCGCCCCCGGCGGCCTCCACCCAGCCGCCGGAGCCCACCCCTCTGCCCACCCCCTCGCCCACGCCCGCCCCGGAGCCCGCCCAGGCCCCGGTGCTGGAGGGCTGGATGGAGGAGGTGCTCAGCGGCGAGCGGACTTTCCGCCGCATGTACGGCGACGGCGGGGAGTTCACCATCCATGAGCTGCGTTCCTTTTTCTATGGGGACGCGGAGCCGCCCCAGATCACAGTGGAGGCGGGCAGGTTCGCCATCCTGGACCTGGACGGCGACGGGCAAAACGAGCTGGTGGTCTTTCCCGAGGGGGACGACCAGTACCTGTACAGCTACGTGGGCTACCTCATCCTCCGCCAACAGGGGGACGAGATCGCCGCCTACGCCCCCGGCTGGCGGTCCGCCGGCGATTTGAAGGCGGACGGCACCTTCGATTGGAGCAGCAGCAGCTTTGAGTGGGGCACAGGCCGGGCCCGTTTCGACGGGGACGAGTTCGCCGTGGAGGAGATCGCCTGGTGCAAGGACGGCCTGGACAAGGGCATAGCCGACCCCCGCTTCTATGTGGACGGCGTCCGGGTTACCCAGGAGGAATTCGAGGCCGCCTGGGCCGCCCACCAGACCAAGCCCGAGCCCGTCTGGTACCGCTGGTACGAGGACACCGGCCTCCAGGTCGCGGTGGACGTGCTTGAGGATCAATCCACCTACACCCCCCGGATGCTGGGGGATGGGATGCGCGCCCTGTACCGCCAGGCCAGCTACCTCTACTACCACCTCTTTGGGGAAAGCACCTGGGAGATCTGCCAGCTGGGCACGCAGTACGGCGCGGCCTATGACCCGTCGGACACCGTGGAGCGGGACGGCCTGACCTACATCCGCGCCACCGGGCAGTTCGCCCGCTGGGACGACCTGATGGCGGCGGTGGACGGCCTGTTCACCCGTAACTTCTGGGATTCCCGCAACCAGTGGGACGGCCATGAGCTGTTCATCAACGTGGACGGGGACACCTGTTTCCTCCCCGCCTCCCGGAAAAACGGAGACTACGGCGGACATTTCCCCGCCCCCTTCACCCTGGTAGAGCAGACGGAGGATTCTGTGACCGTCACCCTCACTGCGGGCTACAACCGCTATCGGGAGGGCGAGGATGAGGCAGCCTGGGGCCAGCGGCTGGAGCGGGGGTATGACTACACCGTGGACTACCCCATCCGCTACGTCAAGACGGCGGACGGCTGGCGGCTGGACGAGTTCCACTACGGCTTCACCGACCACCGGGATTACGTCCTGGGCCATATTCTGTGGGAGACCGACCCCCGCGCCGCCCTCAACGGCGAGATGGACGCCGCTGCCCTGCGGCAGGTAGGGACAGCCGTATTCCTGGACTGGGGCGGCACCGCCTACCCCATGGACGCGGACGTGAACGCCGCCACCTTCACCGGGCGCATGTACGTGCTGGACGTGGACGGCGACGGCCAAACGGAGGCCTCCCTGGTCTACCTGGAGGGGGACAACCCCATCATCGCCATCTATGAACGGACGGAACACGGCCTGGAGCGCAGCGTCACCTACGACACCACCGCCCTGCTGTCAACCTTCGATGGCTTTGTGCAGGTGGAGCAGGGGCCGGAGGGCAACCTGACCGTCACCCACCGCGCCCCCCGGGAGATCACCGCCATCAATCTGTCCGAAAAGGTATTCGAGGGCTATGAATGGATGAAGGAGGGGCCGGTCTATGCCAAAATGGATCCCGGCTTCTTCTATGTGGGCCTGGCCTCCGAGTCCTCCATGACCCCGCCCTTTTCCGTCGACTCATTTGTCTATCTGACCGACGGCGTAAACCGCGGCCCCTACGTGGCCCACCTATCGTTCACGGTGGACTACGGCGGCGGGCCCTACCTGGTCCCGGTCAAGCTGTATCTGGAACCCTACGATGAGTTCGCCGTCCCCTGACGGAAAAAGCCCCCGCCCGGGTGTTCCGGGCGGGGGCTTTCACGTTTTATATGAAACGTATGTTTAATCCTCCTCCCGCTCATCCAGCGGCACGAAGGAGCGCTTGGGCATGACCGCCTTGTACGCCGGGCGGATGATGCGCCCGTAGGGGTTGTAGACCTCCTCCACCCGGTGGGCACACCAGCCCACAATGCGGGCGATGGCAAACAGGGGGGTGTACAGCTCCGGGGGGATGCCCATCATCTTGTACACCAGGCCGGAGTACATGTCCACGTTGGCGCACATGGCCTTATCCAGGCCGGTGACGGCGTGGAACAGGTCGGGGGTGAGCCGCTCCACCGCCTCGAACAGCTCGAACTCGTCCAGCATTCCCTTGTCCGCCGCCACCTTCTTGGCAAACTGCTTGAGGATCACCGCCCGGGGATCCGACAGGGTATAGACGGCGTGGCCCATGCCATAAATGAGGCCGGAGCCGTCCCCCGCTTCCTTTTTCAGGATCTTTGTGAGGTAGTCGGACAGCTCGCCATCGTCCTTCCAATCCTTCACGTTGGCCTCGATCTCGTCGAACATGGCCATCACCCGGGCGTTAGCGCCGCCGTGCTTGGGGCCCTTCAGGGAGCCCACCGCTGCGGCGATGGCGGAGTAGATATCCGTGCCGGAGGAGGAGAGCACCCGGCAGGCGAAGGCGGAGTTATTGCCGCCGCCGTGCTCCATGTGGAGCACCAGGCACAGGTCCAGCAGGTGGGCCTCCTCGGCGGTGAACTGGTTATCGTGGCGCATGGAGTAGAGGAAGTTTTCCGCCACGGACAGCTCGGGCTGGGGCCGGTGGAGGTACAGCGACCCCCGGTCGAAGTAGTGCTGCTTGGCGGCAAAGGCGTGGGCCACGATCACCGGGAACCGGGCGATCAGCCGCAGGGCCTGGAGCATCTCGATGGGCAGGGTGTTGTTGTCCGGGTCTGGGTCGTAGGAGTACAGGGCCAGCACCGAGCGGGCCAGCTTGTTCATCACGTCGTGGCTGGGTGCGGTGAGGATCATGTCCTCGGTGAAGTTGGGGGGCAGCTCCCGGTAATAGGCCAGGATGCTGCGGAACTGCTCCAGCTCCTCCCTGGTGGGCAGGCCGCCGAACATCAACAAATACGCCGTCTCCTCGTAGCCGAACCGGCCCACACTGGTGAAGCCGTCGATGAGCTCCTCCACGTTGATGCCGCGGTAGTACAGCCGGCCGGGGGCGGGCACCTTTTCCCCATCCTCCATGATGTAGCCCTTCACGTTGCCGATGAGGGTGACCCCGGCCATCACTCCGGTGCCGTCATGGTTGCGCAGCCCCCGCTTCACGTCGTACTTCTCGTAATACTTGGGGGATATCTGGGTATAACGCTCAAACTCCCCGCATATCCCTTGAATGAAGTCCACTGAGGTGTTGTACTGCTCCACGGCCTTCCTGCGCGCCTCGATCAGGTTGTCAATGATGTTCATGTTCAGCATAGTCCGCCTCCTTCGTGTGTCCATACATCCTCTTCCAACGACTGTAAATCTCATTATAACGCAATATTTTTATCCCGTCAATGCAAATTTATTGTTTGCCCCCCTTGCCAAATCAGAATTTTTTCCGTTTGCGCTCCCGAATTTTGAATAATCGAGGTGTTTGACTTGCGAAACAAGGAGAGCTGGCGACCTATGCGCGTCCCCTTCCTCACCGGGCTGGCGCTGGGCGCGGCCCTGCTGCTGCTGCCCCTGGCCGCCCTGGGGGACGCCCCCAGCCGGGCGGACGCGCAGCCAACGCCGAACCTGCTCACCCTTCCGGCCAGCCCCACCCCGGCCCCCCAGCCCGCCCCCTCCCCCGGGGCGCTGGACGCCGCCCGGACCGTGCGCCTGCTGGGCCGGGACGGGCAGGTGGCCGAGCTAACCATGGGGGACTACCTATGGGGGGTGGTGGCAGCGGAAATGCCCGCCGCCTTCGAGCCGGAGGCCCTTCGGGCCCAGGCGGTGTGTGCCCGGACCTACTCCCTGTGGAAGATAGGGGCCAAAAGCCATCAGGAGGATGGGGCGGACATCTGCGCTGACTCCACCTGCTGCCAGGCGTACCTGACCCGTGAGGACGCCGCCCAGCGCTGGGGGGCAGGGCCGTCCTCCGCCTATACCGCCAAAATCGCCGCCGCCGTGGCGGACACCGACGGCCAGGTGCTCACCTATGACGGCGCCCCCATCCAGGCGGTGTTTTTCTCCTCCGCCTCCGGCTCCACCGAGGACGCGGAGGCGGTGTGGGGCAAGTCCCTGCCCTACCTGGTGTCGGTGGACAGCCCCGAGGGGGACGAGGTGCCCAACTACCGCTCCACCGTCACCCTCACCGCCGAGCAGGTGAAAAAAGCGGCGGGAGAGGCCGGGCTGGGGGCCGACCTGTCCGGCGAGCCCTCCACATGGTTTGCAAACCTCACCCGCACCGCCTCCGGCCGGGTGGCCAGCCTGGAGCTGGGGGGCGCGCAGCTGTCCGGCGGCGCGGCGCGCAGCCTGTTCGCCCTGCGCTCGGCCTGCTTCGACGTGAGCGAGCAGGACGGGGTGTTCACCTTCTCCGTCACCGGCTACGGCCACGGAGTGGGTATGAGCCAGTATGGGGCCAACGCCATGGCCAGGGCCGGGTCGGGCTGGCGGGATATCCTGGCCCACTACTACACCGGGGCGGAAATCCAGGCCGGGACGTGATAAAAACCCTGCAAAATGTCCCCCTCCCCTGGGCCCATCCCATAAAAAGTTTTTTAAATTTTGACGGATTCGTTGCATTTCCTCCCTTCCTGTGGTATGCTGAACGTTGGCAAAACCGGGCGCTCCCCCGTCCTTTGTCATACAATACCAGTAGGAAGTGACCGTTTGATGAATCGCTATCTCTCCGGCGCCGCCGGGTACACCGGCCGGCGGAACCTGGGCGGGCCGGCGCTGTCCGTCCTGTTCTTCCCCGCCGCCCTGCTCTATCACGAGCTGCTGCTGCGCCTCTTCGACCGGGACGTCCCCTTCTTCGGGCTGGCGCTGCTGCGCATTGTGCTCTTCTCCGCCGCCGCGGGGCTGGCGGTCACCCTCATCCTGGACCTGCTTCCCTGGCGGCGGGCGGCACGGATCGCCGGGGGGGTGGTTCTGGGGCTGGCCGCCGTGCTCTTCTGCGTGGAGCGGGGCTGCCGGGCCATGTTCGGGCTGTATTACGGCGTGGGCTTCATGGGCACCATGGCCGGGGATGTGATGGGCGATTTCGGCTCTACCGTGGGCCGGGTCATCCTCAACCTCATCCCCTTCATCCTCCTCTCCTTCCTCCCCCTGGCCGCCTTTCTCGTCCTGCGCTCCGGCGTGGTCCCCGAGCCAGGGAAGGACAGTCCGGCGCGCATCATCATGGCCGCCGTGCTGGTGGCCTGCCAGCTCACCGCCTTCCTGCTGTCCACCCTGGGCGGGGTGAAGAACTACTACACCTATGAGTTCACCCCCAACACCGCCGTCCCCCACTTCGGGCTGGCCACCGCCCTGCGTCTGGAACTGGAATATGCCGTGGTGGGTACGCCCGCCCCGCCCCTGGGGGAGTTTTTTGACGACCCCGTGGATACCCCGTCCCCCTCCGGCCCCGGCGAGAGCGCCCAGCCCTCCGGGCAGCCCTCGGACGAGCCCTCCCAGCCCCCCAAGGAGTACGGCTTCAACACCCTGGACATCGACTTCGAGGGGATGGCGGAGAACGAGGAAAACGAAAACGTAAAAAGCATCCACCAGTACCTGGCCTCCCTCACCCCCTCCCAGCAGAACGAGTACACCGGGATGTTTGAGGGCAAAAACCTCATCCTCATCACCGCCGAGGGCTTCGCCACCCCCGCCATTGACGAGGAACTAACCCCCACCCTGTATAAGCTCAGCCGCGAGGGTTTCGTGTTCCACAACTTCTACCAGCCGGATTGGACCCAGTCCACCGTGGGCGGCGAGTTCGCGGTGATGACCGGCGTGATCCCCAACTGGTTCGGCAAGCGCACCGCCATGAGCATGAGCGTGGAGCGCACCATGTCCCAGACCCTGGGCTGGAAGTTCCGGGAGGCAGGCTACAGCGTCCCCGCCTGGCACGACCACACCCACAGCTACTATGGCCGGGACCGCACCCACCCCAACATGGGCTATGACTACGCGGGGGTGGGCGGCGGCCTGGAATTGCCCAACAATGTGTGGCCCAACTCCGACCTGGAGATGATGCAGGCCACAGTGGACGGCTATATCAACGACTATGTGGAAAACGGCCAGCCCTTCCACGCCTACTATATGACCGTCAGCGGCCACGGCTATTACAACTGGGGCGGCAACGCCATGTCCCGCAAGCACCGGGAGGAGGTGGAGGCAAAATACCCCGATCTGAGCGAGACCTCTCAGGCGTACCTGGCCTGCAATATGGAGCTGGACCTGGCCCTGGAATGCCTGGTGGACAAGCTGGAGGAGGCGGGCATCGCCGACGACACCCTCATCGTCATGACCGGGGATCACTACCCCTACCTGATGGTGATGGAGGACGGCACCGACTACTACAACGAGCTGCGGGGCTTTGAGGACAAGGAGGGGGACACCTCCCGCTACCGCAACACCCTGCTGATGTGGTCGGGGGCCATTGAGGAACCCATCGACGTGGACGTGCCGTGCACCTCGGTGGACATCGTGCCCACCCTGTGCAACCTGTTCGCCCTGCCCTACGACTCCCGGCTCTACTCCGGGCGGGACGTATTCGCTACAAACTACGAACCCGGCCAGTACTCCAACTGTATGCCCCTGGCGGTGTTCGCCAACAACAAGGGCCAGGGGAACAGCTGGATCACCGCCGCGGGCACTTATGAGGCGTCCACCAAGACCTTCACCCCCAACGAGGGCGTGGAGGTGGACGAGGATTACGTCAAGCGGGTTCACCGCCTGGTGGCGGCCAAGGTGAACTACGCAAAGCTCATCATCCAGGAGGACTACTACGCGGTCATTCAGGCGGAGGAGGAATAAGCGATAAAGCGGCCCGGAGGAAGATTCTTCCTCCGGGCCGCTTGTCTTTCGCCGCACGCCTTAGCCGCCTGCTCACGACGGCTCCGCGCTTCCCGATCACGCTGCGCCTGTTCGCGACGCGCGGCTTCGCTGCGTCTCAAGCAAAACCCACTCCCGCTTCGCGGGCCTTGGGCTTTTGCTTTCGCTCCGCTCCATCCGCGCTGCTCACGACGGCTCCGCGCTTCCCGGGCCGCACGCAATCGTCACCGCCTGAGGCAGGTTTTTCACGTGGGTCACCGCCTGCTCCCCGCCGAACTCTCCGTCCACCGTCCAGGCCACGCTCTGGCCGCACTCAAAGGTGATTTCGCTGGCCGCAAAGCCGGTCACCGCCCCGTCGTCCGCCAGCTCCAGGGTGGTCAGGGCGGTGAGGATGGACTGCCAGTCCTTGCCGTTCTCCGGGCGGCGGATCAGGATAACCTCAAACCGCCCGTCGTCCAGCAGCACCTTGTCCCGGGGCAGGTTTACCAGCCCCCCCACTGACACGGTGTTGCCCACCATGCCGTAAATGAAGTCGCCCTCCGTCTCCCGCCCGTCGCCGGCTGTCACCTTCATGTGGTAGCTGGGGATGTTGGACAACTTGCCCATCCCCTCCAACACATAGGCGAAGTGGCCCAGCAGGTTTTTGTTCACCTGGGGGGTGGAGTAGGACACATCGGTAAACAGCCCGAAGGCGGCCACATAGGTAAATGGATTGCCCTCGGCCAGCCCCACGTCGATGGCCCGGGGCACGCCCTCCCCCGCCACCTCAGCCAGCTCGGGCAGGGACTTTGGCAGCTCCAGGGTGCGGGAGAAGTCGTTGGTGGTGCCCGCCGGGATGTAGCCCAGCACCGGGCGGCGCTCCCGGGGCAGCTCCAGAACTCCCCGGACGGTCTCGTTCAGCGTCCCATCCCCGCCGCAGCACACCACCCGGTCAAAATCCGGCCCCAGGTCCCGGGCCGCCGCAGCGGCGTCCCCCCTGGCCTGGGTAGGACGGACAGTGATCTCGTAGCCCTGGCGGGCGAATACCTCCAGCGCATCGGACAGGTTGATTTTAGCGCTTTTGCGCCCGGCGGTGGGGTTGTAGATGTACAGTAATTTTTTCATGGCAGGCCACGCTCCACATGCGCCCGGCGGGGCTGGGCATATTTATCAGGCAACATTATAGCCAAATCCTCCTGGAAATACAATGAACAATCTGTAAAACCCTCTTGATAACACGGGAAGCCGGAGCTATAATGTAAAAGCATCGAGGCTTTGCGCCTGCTCCCTGTCACGCTGCGCCTAGGCGCCGTTTGAAAATTGGCAATATGCCCAGCGGCAAGGAATTTTTTCGCCG
>CATABD010000061.1 GCA_949494735.1 uncultured Oscillospiraceae bacterium | reverse complement strand
TGGAGGAAGTGGACCCCGCCGATGGGTACTCCATCATCAACTCCTCCGAAACGGTGTTTCTGGCGGACAACGGGGAACAGAGCGTTATCACCGTTCGCTTCGACAATATGCCGGACGGCCTTCTTCTTGTGAGGAAGGTTTGTGCCACAAATCCCAGCATTACCTTGCAAAATGCGGAGTTTAAGATCACTTACGCAGATGGTACAGTGATTGGCGATTCCAACGGTATCTTCAGAACCGACGAAAACGGAGAAATCCGCATTGAGGGCTTGCAGCCCGGTAAGAGCGTGATCGTCACCGAGGTTCAGGCCCCTCCCGGATTCATCATCGACACCCAGAGCCAGACCATCCAGATCAAAGAGGGCCGGACCAGCGTCTTGACCTTCAAGAACCAGCCTCGGGGGAAGCTCATCATCCAGAAACGGGACAGCCAGACCAATGAGGTCCTGCCCGGTGCTGAGTTCCGCGTCACCACGGCGGCGGGCTGCGAGGTAGGACTGGACGGCGTGATCGGCACCAGCAGCTTGACACAGAACGGCATTTTCACCACCGACGCCCAGGGCGAGATCCGCATCTCCAACCTCGCCCCCGGTGCTTATGTCATCAATGAGATCAAGGCCCCGGACGGCGGGTACGTCATCGACACCCCCTCCACCAATGTGGTAATCGGGCAGGGCGGTGATACCCAAACTGTGGTGATCAAAAACACCCGCAAGGGGGGCCTTATCGTTGAGAAGTACGATAAAGTGACCAAGCAGCCCCTGGCTGGCGCTCAGTTCAAGATCATGACCGCCAGCGGCGAGCTGGTGCCGGATAATGAGGGGCTGACTTCCTCCAACGGCCTTTACACCACCGATCAGAACGGCCAGATCGTGTTGTCCAAGCTGCTCCCCGGCACCTATGTGGTTTCTGAGGAACGCGCCCCGGACAACTACCGCAAGGACCCCACCCCGCAGACGGTGGTGGTGAACGCCGGGGACACACAGACCATTCGTTTTTATGACGATCCCCTGTGCACCCTCACCATTTTGAAGCGGGACGCCGTGACCAAGAAGCCGTTGAAGGGCGCTGAGTTCCTGGTCCGGGACAGCTCCGGCCATGTGATTGGCCCCAATAACGGCCTTTACACCACCGGCACCGACGGCACTGTGACCGTCACCGGGCTGGCCCCCAATTCCACCATCGTGGTGTCTGAGAAGAAAGCCCCCGTGGGGTACATCCTGGATGAGACCCCGAAGAACATCGTGGTTCGCTCCGGCGTCGCCAACGGTCTGATCTTTGACAACGAGCCTGGGACCACCCTGATTATCCGCAAATTCATTGAGGGCACCGAGAACGAGCCGCTCTCTGGCGTCTGCTTCAAGGTGGTGGACGGTTCCGGCGCGGCTGTCGGCCCGGATGATGGGGTGTACTACACCGACAAGGCGGGAGAGATCGTGCTGGAGGGCATCGAACCCGGCACCACCGTGAAAGTCCGCGAAATCAAGACCGTGGAGGGCTATGTGCTCGATGGAACCCCGCAGGACATCAAGATCGTGGGCGGTCAGGTGCAGCAGTTGACGTTCTGGAACAAAAAAGCGGGAACCCTCGTCATTCAAAAGAAGGACAAGGTTTCCGGCGAGATGATTTCCGGCGCTCAGTTTCAGTTGACCTATGCCAACGGCGGCTACGTGGACAATGACAACGGCCACCTGTCCAGTAACGGCCTCTATACCACCGACGATAAGGGCGAGATCCGCATTTCCGGCGTGGTGGGCACCATCGTGGCAAAGGAAACCAAGCCTGCCCCCGGCTATGTCATTGACAGCAGTACCCAGACCCAGACCGTCACCGTGAACCCTCTGGACACGCAGACGTTGGTATTTCTGAATGAGCCTCTTTGCTCTCTCACCATCACCAAACTGGATTCTGTGACGGGTAAACCCGTGCCCAATACCTCTTTTGCGGTAAAGGACGGCAATGGGAATGTGCTGGCGACCTGCACCACCGGGAAGGACGGCACCGCCACCGTCACCGGCCTCGTGCCCAATAGCACCGTTGTTGTGGTGGAAACCCGTGTGCCCTCCGGCTACGTCCTTAACAGCACACCCCAGACCATCATCGTGCGCAACGGCAGCAATACCGTCACCAACAGCGGCACCGGCAGTTCCGGCAATGTGCCCACCAACCCGGGTAGCAGCACTACCACTAACCCGGGCGGCAATACCGGCAATGGGAACGATCTGACTTTTGAGAATGAGCCGAAGCAGACCCTGACCATTCACAAGTACATCGAGGGCACCGCCAATGAGCCGTTGGCTGGCGTTTGCTTCAAGGTGGTGGATGGGAGCGGTACTCCTGTCGGCCCCAGCGACGGCACGTTCTATACCGATTCCAAGGGCGAGATCATCATTGAGGGACTGGAACCCGGCACCACCATCACCGCGCAGGAGGTCAAGACCGTTGATGGATTCGTCCTCGACGGCACCCCCAAGAGCGTGAAGATTAAAGCGGGCCAGGGCGCTCCCTCGCTCACCTTCTGGAATAAGCGAGTTGGTGAACTCATCATCCGCAAGCTGGACAAGGCCACCGGCAAGCCTCTGGCCGGGGTGGAATTTGAGCTGACCTACGCGGGCGGCGGCTACGTGGACAATGCCGACGGGCACCTGTCCTCCAATGGCCTGTATACCACCGACGCCCATGGAGAAATCCACATTTCCGGCGTCACCGGCACCATCGTGGTGAAGGAAACCCGGACCATCGACGGCTACACCATCGACCCGGCCACCCAGACCCAGACGGTGAAGGTCAACCCCCAGGACACGCAGACCCTCACTTTCTACAACGCCCCGAAGCAGACCCTCACCATCCAGAAGTACGTGGACGGCACCACCGACCCCATCCAGGGCGTGACCTTCCTCGTCACCGACAGCTCCGGGCAGGTGGTGGGGCCGAACAACGGCGAGTATGTCACGGACCGCAATGGCCGCATCGTGCTCACCGATCTGGTCCCCGGCACCACCATCACCGCAAAGGAAACCAAGACTGTGGCCGGGTACGTGCTGGACACTACGCCGCAGTCCATCCTCATCAAGAGCGGCACCGCGCAGACGCTGACCTTCTTCAACAAGAGCGAGGGCGGGCTGGAGCTGATCAAGGTGTCCGAGAGTGACAGCACCCAGCGCATCCCCGGCACCACCTTTGAGATCAGAAAAATGGACGGCGCTTTGGTGGAGACTGTTACCACCGGCGAGAATGGCCGCGTCCACGTCAACCTGGACGCTGGCAGCTACTATGCCGTTGAGACTGAGGCGGCACAGGGCTTCAAGCTGGACGCCACTCGCCACGATTTCACGGTGCAGGATGGCAAAACCACCACTCTGACGGTGAAAAACAAGCCTTTCAGCGGGATTTTAATTCATAAAACCGACAGCGTGACCGGCAAGGGCATCTATGGCGTCACCTTCCTGCTCTACGACAGCACCAACACCCCCATCGGGCAGTACACCAGCGACAATTCCGGCTATGTCTACATCGAGGGCCTGACGGATGGTGGGCGCTATTATCTGCGGGAGCTGGAGAATGAGGGGTACATTCCTGACACCCAGATGAAAACGGTGTACGTCAAGGCGGGTGAGACTACCCTGATCGAGTGGAAGAACACCCCCATCACCGCTCAAATCCAGATCACCAAGAAATCCGCCGACTACAACCCCACCAACGGCCTGCCTGCTGGGACGCTGCTGGAGGGCGCTGTGTTTGAAATCCGGGACAAGGCTGGCAATCTGGTGGACACCATCCGCTCCGACAGCCGGGGCGTAGCCACCTCCAAGCCCCTGCCGCTCTCGCGCTATACCATCAAAGAGGTAAAGGCCCCGGCCAACTACGGCGTCAGCGACCAGGAACTGACGGCCTACCTGGAACACGCGGGCGAGATCGTCCGCTTTGAAGTGACCAACAAGGCCCTGTCCACCGGCGTGTCCATCACCAAGACCGGCCCCAAGCAGATCATGGCGGGCCAGCCCGTGCGCTATGTGTTCTCCGACATCGCCAACAGCTCCAACGTCCGGCTGGACAGCTTCTATTGGAGGGATACCCTGCCCGCCGAGGTCCGGCTGGACACCGTGGTGACGGGCACCTACAATTTCCCCGGCACCTATAAAATCACTTACCGCGTCAACGGCGGCGAACCCCGGACGCTGGCGGATAACCTGTCCACCAGCAAAAATTACACCCTGGCGGCGTCTGCCACCGCTCTGGGGCTGGCCTCCAACGAGCGCGTCACCGAGATCATGTTTGTGTTCGGTCAGGCTCCGGGCGGCTTCGCCCAGGTGGAGAAGCCCATGCTGTACTGTACCGCCGTCAAAAGCATCGCGTCCACTTCCTTTGTGAACGTTGCCGATGTGGGCGGCGTGTACGGCGGCATTTGGGTCCAGGCCGTGTCCCGGTGGGTGACGAACGTGTACGGCAAGCCCGTCGTGCCCTCTCTGCCTAAGACCGGCTATTAACATCAATCTTTGCGCCGCGCCGCCCGCACTCTGGGCGGCGCGGCCCGTGAAAAGGAGGGCTGCACAAAAATGTACCCGTCCCATAGCAGCTATTGGGATATCCGGCAGAACAGGTCTGTGCGCATCGCGTCCCCTGTTGGTCAGGCGCAGTTCATGCTCACCGACTACACCCGCATGATCGAACCGCGTCCAAACGAGTGGCTGCTCCTTTGCCGGTTCGCGGACACCATCGGGGCCGGGGATGGCGAGAGGGAACTCAGGGAGCTGAGACATCTTGCGGAACATCTGAAAAGCCGCTGTTTTGAGGGTTTGTATGGCTATGTTGATCCCATAGTTGCCATTGAAACGGAGAAGGAGATCGTCCTGCGCACAGCTCCCGGCTACTCTGAGGGGCTGGGACATGACATCACCCCCGCCGTCAGGCTTCTGAAAGACTATGAGCAGAACGGCCCTGTTTTTACCCAGGCGGAGCGGAATTTGATCTTGACTCACGCATATTTCATGGGCGGCGTCCGGGACACTGAGCAGATCGCCGGTAGGATGGCCGCTCATGATTTCTCCAGCCGGGATATTGCCGCTGCCTGTGCCGGTATTGAGGCGGTAAACCTGGAGTGGAGTGGTTTGGAACGGATGGAAGGGATTGAAGTGGGAACCGAAAAATGTCCCACGTTCCAATTCAGCTTTGCCAACTGCGAGGACCCCATGAAGGGCTATCCGCGCTTTACTTTCTACCCCACCCTGTTCCCCCACGGCGGCGAAATTCTCCAAAGCGGGGTGGTGATACGGCCCTGTCCCGATGCTCCGGGCCGCTGGCAGTCCGACCTATGGAAGATCGACCAGACCTATACAGCGCCGCGCTACTACATGGAAGCTGGCAGCGGCCACTTTGAACTGGCGGAGTACGTGGATATTGACAATCCACACGATTTGGAGATGTCTGTGTGCAAAGGATGTATCATCCCGCGACAGCCGGAGGGTATGTCAATCGTGCCCCAAAAATCCATTCGGAAAAAACTGCGGGACGCGGCGCGGGAGGTCGGCCAGTGTCCACCCCCGGAGGGGAAAGCCAAAGGCGGCGAGGCCCGGTGACCCCTCCCAGCTCAATTTAGAAAGGAGAGGATCACTTTGCAAGACGAAGTGCGGGATAAATCCGTGGCATTCGTCATTAACATAGGCAAAACGGGCGGCAGGCTCACCGCCGACCTGCTGAGAGCGGCCATGCGCCGCTATCTGGAGCAGTCCCGGCACCCCCAGGCCCATCACGGGAAGCAGACGGTGAAACAGCTCGTGGAGCAGGGCGCGGGGGTGCAGAACATTGAAATCACCGATAAAAACATCAAGTCCTTTGAGCGGGTGGCCCGAAAATACGGCGTTGATTTCGCGCTGAAAAAGGACCCTGCCGAGGGAAAATATCTGGTATTTTTCAAAAGCCGGGACGCGGACGCCCTCAACGCCGCCTTTGCCGAGTACACCGCCAAGACCATGCACCGAAGTACCCCTAAGAAGCCCTCCCTGCTGGCCCGCCTCAGCCACTTCAAGGAGGTAGCAAAGCAGATGGACCAGGACCGGGCGAAGAACCGGGAGAAGGGGGAGATGGAGCGGTGAAGCAACTGGATATCAAAAGACTGCTGCTCCAGAACTTCCCTTATGTGTTCCTATTCTGGTTTTTTGACCGGGTGGGCGAGGGCTGGCGGTTGGCGGCGGGGGCGGACGTGGTGGAGAAAGCCATGGGCATGGTGTCCGGCCTGGGCCAGCTCATCACCCGAAATCCTCTGCCCAGCCTTCACCCCCAGGACCTGTTCGTTGGCCTGATCGGGGCTGTGGCCGTCCGAGTGGCGGTGTACTTCAAGGCACAGGACGCCAAGAAGTACCGCCGAGGTGTGGAATACGGCAGCGCCCGCTGGGGCGGAGCCAAAGACATAGCCCCGTTCATTGACCCCAAGTTTGACCAGAACATTCTGCTCACTCAGACCGAGCGCATCATGGTGGGCAGAAACAAGAATCCCAAGTACAATATCAATAAAAATGTGCTCATTATTGGCGGTTCCGGCTCTGGTAAGACACGATTTCACATCAAACCGAATTTGATGCAGATGAATGCCAGCTATATTGTCACGGACCCGAAAGGCACGGTTTTGGAAGAATGTGGCAGAATGCTACAGCGCGGCGGGTATGAAATCAAGATTCTCAACACCATCGACTTCAAGCAGTCCATGCGGTATAACCCCTTCAAGTATATCTACTGCGAAAACGACATTTTGAAGCTGGTCAACACCATTATGGAAAACACCAAGGGCGAGGACAGCAAGGGCGGTGAGGACTTTTGGCAGAAGGCCGAGGCCCTGTACTATCAGGCCCTCATCGCCTACATCTGGTACGAGGCCCCGGAGGAGGAGATGAACATGACCACCCTGCTGGATATGCTCAACGCCTCCGAGGTGCGGGAGGAGGATGAGAATTTTAAGAACGCCGTGGACCTCATGTTTGACCAGCTTGAACAGCGGGACCCGGACCACTTTGCCGTCCGTCAGTACCGAAAATATAAGATGGCGGCGGGAAAAACCGCAAAATCTATCCTTATAAGTTGTGGCGCACGGATGGCCCCCTTCGACATCAAGGAGGTGCGGGAGCTGATGGAGGGGGACGAATTGGAGCTGGACAAGATCGGGGACCGCAAGACAGCCCTGTTCTGCGTAGTGTCCGACACGGACATGACGTTCAACTTCATCTCGGCCATGGTGTATACCCAGATGTTCAACGTCCTGTGCGACAAGGCGTTGGAGAACGGCGGGGCGCTGAAAACCCACGTCACCTGCCTGCTGGATGAGTTCGCCAACCAGAAAATCCCCAACTTTCAGCACCTCATCAGCGTGATCCGCTCCCGCGAGATTTCCGCCCATATCGTGGTGCAAACCCAGAGCCAGTTGAAGGCGGTCTATAAAGATCATGCTGAAACCATCATCGGCAACTGCTCCTGCGTCCTGTTCCTGGGAGGCAAAGAGAAAAGCACCCTCAAAGAGCTGTCCGAAACCCTGGGCCGCGAGACTATCGACACCTTCAACACCGGCGAGAGCCGGGGCCGGGAGACCTCCCACTCGCTGAACTATCAGAAGCTGGGTAAGGCACTCATGGATGTGGACGAGCTGGCCGTCATGGACGGCGGCAAGTGCATTTTGCAAGTGCAGGGCGTCCGGCCATTTTTCAGTGAGAAGTTCGATATTACGAAGCACCCGCAGTACAAATATCTTTCCGACTACGATCAGAAAAACAGGTTCGATGTAAAGAAATTCCTCAGCCGGAGGCTCACCGTCAGGCCCCAGGATACCTTTGAGCCTTACGAGTTTGACGCCTCATCCTCTCCCGAGGGAGAGTCTGGCTGATTTGCCAGCTTTGCGGCCCGTTCCGCCTTGAGCTGTGCGGTCCGCTTCAAATCTACAAAATGGGTGGCATACCGCCGCTCGATCTCAGGGTCACCGCTCTTGCTGAACCGCAGGGGGATCACCGGCTTGCGGCCCTGGCCGTTCTTCTTTTTAGTCCCCCACCGCTTGTAATAGCAGAAGGACGGCTTCAACCCCGCTTTTGCGGCATAAGACCGCATTTCCCGCATGACCAGGGATAGCTTGGAGAGGTTGGCTTTGCAGACGCGCTCCAGATAGTCTACGCGCCCATACCGCCAATTCTCACAGTCCTGTTTGGACAGATACCCAATCTCCATCAGCACATCCACCGGGGCTGCGAAGCCCCGGTTCCGGCATTGGAGGTACACGGCGGAGCGTACCTTTGCTCCCAATTCTCTGTTGTTCATGCGCTATCCCTCTCATAGTCAATTTGGCCCATTATACGGCAAAAGCCGCAGGGCCGCAACTGTTCTCGCCCCGGACTGTCCGGGCTATAAATCTGGCCGTCTGGCGGACCCTGTTTTGGATCGCTGTGAACTCCGAAACGCCGTTCGCCCGGTAATGCCGCCGTCTGATTTGCTCAGATGGCGGTTTTTATATATTCCACAACAAAAACGAACACTTATGGAGGTATTCAATGGAATTTTTCACTTCTGCAATCGGCACCGCAAAGGTCATCGTGTGCGCGCTGGGCGCTGGTCTGGGCGTTTGGGGCCTCATCAATCTGCTGGAGGGCTACGGCAACGACAACCCCGGCGCGAAGTCGCAGGGCATGAAGCAGCTCATGGCCGGGGGCGGTGTGGTGCTGGTGGGTATGCAACTGGTGCCCCTGCTGGCTAATCTGTTCAGCACCGGGGGATAACCGATGCTGAACATCCTCGACACAATCCAGGAGTGGATCATGGGCATCCTCAAAGATTGTATCATGGGCAATCTAAACGGGATGTTCGACCAGATCAACACCGAGGTCGGGGAGGTGGCGGCAAATGTGGGGACGACCCCGGCGGCATGGAACGCCGGGGTTTTCTCCATGATCCGCAATCTGAGCGATAACGTGGTGGTGCCCATTGCGGGCATGGTGCTCACCTTCGTGATGTGCTATGAGCTGATCAGCATGATTATCGACAGGAACAACCTTCACGATTTTGAGACCTTCGCCATTTACAAATGGATCGTAAAGACCTTTGTGGCTGTCTATCTGGTGTCCCACACCTTTGACATCACCATGGCTATTTTCGAGATGGCCCAGACGGTGGTCCAGCGCAGCGCGGGTATCATCACCGGCAGCACCAGCGTAGACTTTGCCGCCGCGCTGGGGGACGTGTCCGCCCAGCTCGACGCCATGGGCATCGGGGAGCTGTTCGGCCTGCTGGTGGAAACCATGCTGCTGAAAATCACCATGCCCATCCTGTCCCTATGCGTCATGCTGGTGCTGATAGGCCGTATGATCGAAATTTACATCTACTGCTCCGTGGGAGCCATCCCCTTCGCCACCATGACCAACCGGGAGTGGGGGCAAATGGGTCAAAACTATCTGCGCGGCCTTGTGGCACTGGGACTGCAAGGCTTTTTCATTATGATCTGTGTGGCAATCTACGCTGTACTCATCGGCCAGATCGGGAGTGGGGCCAACCTCCATGCCGCCATCTGGCAATGTGCCGGGTACACGGTTCTGCTGTGCTTCTCCCTGTTTAAGACCGGCGCGGTAAGTAAAGCAATTCTGAATGCCCATTAAACTTACGATTGGAGGAAGAAAATGAACGAATCTATGACCCAGAACACCCAGGAGCAGGTTCCCCTTCTGCCCAACATGAGTGCCAGGGTCTACCCTGTGAATGACCCCAAACAGGAAAAGGGCTGCATCCTGGCAAATGCCAGCGTTGATCTCGGCGGCTGTTTTGCCGTCACCGGCATCAAGATTGTGGAAGGCAAGGACGGTCCGTTCGTCGCCATGCCCCAGCGGATGGGCAGGGACAAGAAATACCGCGATGTCTGCTTTCCCACCACGGCGGCAATGCGTGAGGCAATCAATACCGTCGTCATGGACGCCTACCGGGGTGAGCTGGAACAGCAGGCTGTCCGCGCGGCCCAGGCGGTGGAGCGGCTTTCCGGACGGAATGCGGAAAAGCCCTCTGTGCGTCAGGCTTTGCAGGACGCGGCTAGGGAAGCGGCGGCGCGGTCCTCCCCGGCTGCGGACAGGACCATGGATCAGAGGGCGCGATGATACGGCTGGTGCCCACAACATTGCGGGAGGCCAACGCTTTTGTCAAAGCCCATCACCGCCACCATAAGCCTGTCACCGGCCATAAGTTTTCCATCGGCTGCGAAGTGGAGGGGCGGCTGGTGGGCGTGGTGATCGCTGGCCGACCTGTGAGCCGATACTTGGACGATGGCCTAACGCTGGAGGTGAACCGGCTGTGCACCACCGGGGAGAAAAACGCTTGCAGTATGCTGTGCGCTGCTACGGCGCGGGCGGCAAAGGCCATGGGTTATCAAAGAATTATCACCTACACTTTGGATACCGAGCCAGGAACCAGCCTGCGGGCGGCAGGTTGGACGTGCATGGGGCGGGCAGGGGGAAAACGCTGGACCGGCAAACGCTGTCCCGCTGTGGACCTCTGCCCGCCGCAAATGAAGCTACGCTATGAAAAGCAATTATGAAGGAAAGGAGTATGCGATGAACGCTGAACAGTTGAACCAGGCCCTATATGACAAGATGGCGGCGGAACAGGAGCGGTTCAAACATAATCTGCTGGGCCTGTCCACGGAGGAGGTGCTGAACCATGCCTATGAATACGCTATGCGCCAGGATATTTTGGTGGAGATGGAGGCGCTGGAACTCCCCGCCGACCAAGCGGCGGCGCTGCTGGCCTCGCCCACCCCCATGGCAGATGTGTACCGGCAGTGGGGCAAGGTGGAAACCCACCACATGGAGGATATTCGGGATGTGATCGAAGAATTAGCGGGCAGTATGCTGGAAACCCAGCGGGAGGCTACCCGCGCCATTCCGCTCTATCAGGAAAATGCCAGATACGCAAAGGAACATGGTGAGATCGAACTGTTCCGGGCCTCCCAGGAAGCAAATATCGCTTGCCGGGACGCTATCGACACAGCGATCCAAGAAGGCTATGACGGGATGCACCTTCATGCGGATGTGAAGGGTGTACTGGCGGAGTTCGGCCCGGAGCGTGTCAGCCATGTGTTGGCCGCTACCCTTCTAGATAAGACGTGGGACCAGAGGATTTCCAGGGACAATCAGGCGTGGGCTGCTTCTGTTCCCATGTTTGATACGGGGACCCGTCATCATGACTATGCTCCCCGAAGCCACCCTCTGCTTCTGGATGGGTTTGTCCATCAGGTCCGGAAGGAAATAAACGCCATGCAGCAGCAGGCGGAAAAGAAGCCCTCCATCAAAGAGCAGTTGGCCGCAAAGCCCGTCCCCGGTGAAACGCCCGCCAAGCCCAGGGATAGGGAGGCGCGTTAATGGACCTGGAAAAATCCTATCAGCAGCTTGTGGACCGTGTAACGGAGAACTACGCCGATTACCGCGCGGGGCTGCTGCTGAAAGACCGCCAGGAGCTGATCGACGGCGCTGACCGAATCGCCAAAACTGCGGAGGTCTTTGAGCATTTCACCCAAAAACCACTGACGGAGGCGGAAGTGGCCTATTTTTTGAACTTCCAAAACCCATTGGAGGTCGCCGCCGACCATTGGGAGAGCTGTGAGTTTGAACTGGACGCCCTGGGTGCGGTGATGGCTGATGCCGCAGACAAGGCGGACGATCTCACGCTCTATCCGCTGGCGGCGGACGCTCCGGAGCACAAGCCGGACGGCCTGCAAAAATTTATGGATGTGGACCTGGGAACCATTCTTCCTCAAATCAGGGCACAGAAAACGGCGTTTTATCAGACTGACTTGAACTACGCGCTGGACACTATGCGTGAGGGCGCTGCTACAGAAGACCCCGCCAAGCGTAATTTTGTGGTGATCTTCCGGCAAAGCGGTGTGGACTGCCTGAATGAGCGGGATATGTTCATCGCTGGCACCCGAAGCTATAACACCTGCCAATACTATCACCGCCACACCAGGGAGCAGGTTCTGGCCTACTCGGTGGAGCTGCTGGGGGATGGCAAAAATGGACTGAGGGCCAACCTGTATCAGCAGGACCAGCACCAGATGGCTGTGTTCGCGGAGCGGGCTGCTTCTCCCTATACCGATGTGACAGTTACATTTTTTGGTGGGAAAGCGGTGCGAATCCCGGAAAAGGAGTATAACTATGAGACAATCCCCGGCTTGAAATATCACTATGGCGATATTGCGGATACCCGGAACGAGGCTGACGATGAAAGCGTGGTGCAGGGTGCGCTTCGCCGGGAGCATGAGCACCGGGAGCGGATGCCCAGGGGTCATATCGCCGTCCATGTGCAGGAGCTGGAAGAATCCCGCATCCAGACGGAAGCGGACCGCCTCGCGTCCGCGCTGCAAAACCTGACCGAGCCGAATACGCCGGATCAGACCCATTTTATGGCGGAGGTGTCCCCTTATTTCCTGCCGCTGGCATCCCAGGACGATATGTACCGGCTTTTTGAAAGGGTTCAGTCCCAAGTAAAGCAACCCATGTATATCGCCCAGGTGGAGGGCAAACGCGGCCAATATTTTTTTATGAGGCGGGAGGAGCGTACCCAAGGACAGCCATCCAAACCCTCCATCAAGGAGCAGTTAGCTGCGAAGCCCGTCCCCGGAGATCAGCCTGCTACGAAAACGAACAATCGGGAGGTGAGATAATTGCCCTTTGTCCCTGTCCCAAAAGACCTGACCCGTGTGAAGTCCAAGGTGGCGTTCAACCTGACTAAGCGTCAGCTTATATGCTTTGGCGCGGGCACTCTGGCCGGGGTGCCCACATATGTCCTCACCCGGGGTATCATCGGCAACGATACGGCGGTACTGCTGATGATCGGCCTCATGCTGCCCTTCTTCCTGTTCGGCATCTACGAGAAGGACGGCCAGCCCCTGGAGAAGGTGCTGGGCCACTTCGTCCGGGCGCGGTTCCTGGCACCCCGGACCCGCCCCTACCGCACCGAAAACCTGTACGCCGCCCTGGAGCGGCAGAACCGAAATGAAATGGAGGCGAAAGCGGTTGCAAACAAAGCAGCAAAAAACACAGGCAAAAAATCTGTACACAGCAAAAAAGCGGCACGAAACAGATAAGGCCGACCTGCGGGACGCCATCCGGCTTACCCCGGAGGCCAAGCTGTCCGGCCCGGACAAGCGGCGGCTGGTGTCCGCCGTGAAAAAGGCCAAGCTGGACGGCAGGCTCCCCCAGACCGCCCAGCAGACCATCCCCTACCGGGAGATGTGCCGGGACGGGATCTGTGTGGTGACGGACCGCTACTACACCAAGCAGATTCGTTTTTACGATATCAACTATCAGTTGGCCCAGAACGAGGATAAAAACCGGATTTTTGAGGATTACTGTGACTTTCTCAACTATTTTGACAGCTCCATCCACGTCCAGTTCTCCTTCCTCAATCAGCGCACCGACATGGAGGAATACCAGCGGGCCATTTGCATCCCGGAGCAGATCGACGCCTACAACGGCATCCGGGAGGAATACTCGGATATGCTCAGAGATCAGCTCGCCAAGGGCAACAACGGCCTGACCAAGACCAAGTACATCACCTTCGGCGTGGAGGCGGAGAGCCTGAAAGCGGCCAAGCCCCGGCTGGAGCGGGTGGAGGCGGATATCCTGGCTAATTTCAAGGTGCTGGGCGTCCGGGCGCACTCGCTCAGCGGCTATGAGCGGCTGGCGGTCCTGCACCAGATGTTCCACCCCTCGGGCGGGCAGAAGTTCCGCTTCGCCTGGGACGCCATCTGGAAAACCGGGCTGTCCAGCAAGGACTTCATCGCCCCGGACAGCTTCACCTTCCAGGATGGCCGGGTGTTTCAGCTCGGCAGGACCTACGGCGCGGCGTCCTTTCTGCAAATCCTGGCCCCGGAGCTGACGGACAAGATGCTGAAAGAGTTCCTGGACCTGGAGAACAGCCAGGTGGTGACGCTGCACATCCAGTCCATTGACCAGAACGCCGCCATCAAAAACATCAAGCGGAAGCTCACCGACCTGGACCGCATGAAGATCGAGGAGCAGAAGAAGGCCGTCCGCGCCGGATATGACATGGACATCATTCCCAGTGATTTGAATACCTACGGGGCTGAGGCCAAGACGCTGCTGGAGGACCTGCAAAGCCGGAATGAGCGGATGTTCCTGGTGACGGTGTTGGTGCTGAATCTGGCGGACCGGCGGCAGCGTCTGAAAACCGATGTGTTCCAGGCGGCGGGAGTTGCCCAGAAGTATAACTGTGCCCTGCGGCGGCTGGATTGGCAGCAGGAGCAGGGCCTCATGTCCTCCCTCCCCCTGGGTCTGAACCAGATCGACATTCAGCGGGGCCTCACCACCTCCAGCACCGCCATTTTCGTCCCCTTCACCACCCAGGAGTTGTTCATGGGCGGCGAGGCGCTGTACTACGGCCTCAACGCTCTGTCCAACAACCTCATCATGGCAGACCGAAAGCAGCTCAAAGCCCCCAACGGCCTGATTCTGGGCACTCCCGGCGGCGGCAAGTCCTTCTCTGCCAAGCGGGAGATCGCCAACGCCTTTCTCGTTACCCAGGACGATATCGCCATCATCGACCCGGAGGACGAGTATTCGCCCCTGGTGCGGCGGCTGGGCGGTCAGGTGATTGACATTTCCCCCACGTCCAATCAGTACGTCAACCCCATGGACTTGAACCTCAACTACTCCGAGGACGACAACCCCCTGACGCTGAAAAGCGATTTCATCCTGTCCCTCATGGAGCTGATCGTGGGGGGCAAGGCGGGGCTGGAGCCCATCGAGAAAACGGTGATAGACCGCTGTGTCCACCTGGTCTACCGGGACTATTTGCAGGACCCCCGGCCCGAGAAAATGCCCGTGCTGGGGGACCTCCACCAGCTTTTGTGCCAGCAGCCCGAGCCGGAGGCCCAGCGTCTGGCTACGGCGCTGGAGATCTACGTCACCGGCTCCCTCAACGTGTTCAACCACCGCACCAACGTGGAGATCAACAGCCGGATCGTGTGCTACATCATCAAAAACCTGGGCAAGCAGCTCAAAAAGTTCGGGATGCAGGTGGTGCAGGACCAGGTGTGGGGCCGGGTCAGCGAAAACCGGGACGCCCACAAGTCCACCCGGCTCTACATTGACGAAATGCACCTGCTGCTCCGGGATGAGCAGACGGCGGCGTACACGGTGGAGATTTGGAAGCGGTTCCGCAAGTGGGGCGGCATCCCCACCGGGATCACCCAGAACGTGAAGGACCTGCTCTCCTCCGCCGAAATCGAAAATATCTTTGAAAATTCGGACTTCATCTATATGCTCAATCAGGCCGCCGGGGACCGTCAAATCCTGGCAAAGCAGCTCAATATCTCCCCTCACCAGCTCTCCTATGTGACCAACAGCGGGCCGGGTGAGGGGCTTTTGTTCTTCGGGAACGTCATCATCCCCTTCGTGGACCACTTCCCCAAGGACACCGAGCTGTATAAACTGCTCACCACCCGTCCGGAAGATCTGGCCGGACAGGGCTGACAGGGGGTGACCGGCTGTGGATATGGAAAAGGCTCCCTCGTTCCAGGAGTTTTTGAAGCTGCTGGAGGAAAACGGCAGAGAAACCCAGGGGCAGGATTTGTCCCTCATGTCCTGGTATCTGGACGGCATGGAGCGGCAGTTTGACGCCGTTCTGCAAGAGCTGGCGGCGGTGAAAGCCGAGCTTGCCCAGGTGACGGAACAGCAGGCTTCGTCCCGCTCCCTCCTTGCCGGTGCGGTAGAGGCACTGGAATGGATGGTCGAGGATGCGCGGGACCGGCTGACGGCCTTTCGAGACAACATCATGGAGTGCGTGAAGGGCGGGCTGGAGCGATTCAAGGACGCGGGCGTATCGGCGCTGGACAGCGCAATTTCCGCCATGGGCGTGAAAAAGGGGCTGGAGCATCTGCAAGAGGGGCTGCAAAGCTCCCTTTCCAGGATGAAGGACGCCCTGAACAAAATGGAGGAGATGGGCAACGAACTGCGCAGCGCGGGCGCTCATCTGAAAAACGCCGGACGTGCTATGACGGGCGGGGAAATGCAGATCGTGGACGGCGGACAGGAGGGCCGGTTTCAGTCGGCTGTGCTGGCTCCCATGCGGGGCGCACATAAGCTGCTGTCCAGCATCAACAACAACACCCTCGCGGCCATCGGTGCGGTGGAGGATTTGGAGCAGTCCGCTGATCTGGCGCGGGACCGTCAGGCAGAGCGGGCGGCGGAGAAGCCGGGGAAGCGGCTGGAAAAGAAGCCCTCCATCCGACAGGCACTCCAGAAAAATCAGGCCGAGGTTGCCGCCCGGTCCGAACCTGCGCCTGATCGGGAGCATAGGCCCCCGGAGGCGGTGCTGTGAGCCGGGGATTGTACCGGGCCAAGTCCAAGCTGGTCCAGAAGCTGGGCCGGGACGGGCTGGTGGAGCAGGACAAGGCCACTGGGGAGGAGCGCCGGGTCAGCCAGCGCACGGCGGATGTGTCCTTTGGGCCGGATCGCACTCCGGACCAGGGGCTGGCACAGCGCACCCCGGCCAAGGGAAAGAAGCGCCGCCAGCCCCCGCCGCCCCCGGAGGGCCGTCCCACCGATGAAATTGAGCCGTCCCCTGCCATGCGGGGGGCGGACGATGTTCCTGTGGTGGCCCCGCCCCCGGTTGAGGACAATGGACAATCTCGGAAACGGCGGCAGCGGCGGCAGGGCGGGAAATTCCGGCAGGACATGGCCGCTTCCACTGTCCGGGAACAGCCAGAGGGCGGGCGGCTGAACTTCGATGATGGCAGCGCCCCCGGCCCGCCCCCAGAGCCGGACCGGGGACGGCTGCGGTTTGAGGATGCGCCCGCCCCAGACACGGGGACAGCAGAGGATATCTCCGCGCCGCCTCTGCCAGACGATTCGGGCAAAAAACGGCGGCAGCGGAAGCAGGCCCAGCGGTTCCGGGAGGACGCGGCCCCATCTGTCCAGGCTGATACCCAGGACGGCGGGCGGCTGCACTTTGAGGGTGAAAGTACACCCACCACCCAAGATCACACCACCGGGCAGGAGCGGACTCATCTCCGTTTTGAGGATGAGAAGGGCCGCGCCCCGGATGTGGGCGATGAACCCGCCGTGCTGCTGTCCTCTCGCCGCCAGCAGAGACAGTATGAGCAGGCGGAACGGAAGGTGGAACAGTCTGGGCGGCGGCTGGAACGGGCCCAGGCCAAGCTGCCCGTGAAGCGCCGCGCCCGTCTGGAGCAGGAGTATGACGCCAATTCGGGCAAGGTCCGCCGCCGTCTGCGGTTTGAGGAGGAGGTCAAGCCCGAGCAGATTGCCCCATCCCTCCCCGCCCAGGCGGGCCACACGCTGAAAATGGCGGCTGTGATGAAGGTTCACGGGAAATTCCGGGAGGTAGAGCACCAGAATGTGGCGGTGGAGGCGGCGCATAAGGGCGAATTTGCCGCTGAACGGGCCACGGGGCGCTTTTTGCGCTGGAACAAGCGCCGCCTGCGCTCTAAACCCTACCGGGCGGCACGTCAGGCGGAGCACCGTCTGGCTACGGACCGGGCGGAGCTGGCATGGCAGAACGCCCTTCGGGACCACCCCGAGCTGCGGCGGCAAAACGTCCTGTCCAGGTGGATGCAGAAGCAGAAGATAAAACGCAGATACGCCCAGGCCGCACGGGAGGCCCAAAAGACCGCCCAGCACACCCAGCAGACGGCCACTGTTGTGGGGAAGATCGCCCGGGCGGTACAGCAGTACGCGGCGGCGCACAAGAGCG
>CATABD010000060.1 GCA_949494735.1 uncultured Oscillospiraceae bacterium | reverse complement strand
GTGGAGAAGGAGTCGATGTCCACGAAGGAGTTTTGCTGGAGGAAGTCCTCGCGGATCATACGGGCAGTCTCCAGGGTGAGCTGGTCGGCGGGGGACAGGGAGTCCTTGCCCACCAGCTGCACGATCTCGTTCAGGCTGGATTCCTGCTGGAGCACGCCCATGGCCTGCTCCCGGTTCTGGAGGAACTCCTTGCCCAGGTTCTCGTCGAACCAGGGCTTCAGGGAGTCCAGGTACAGGGAGTGGGAGGTGAGCCAGTTGATGGCCGGGAAGTGGCGTTTGTAGGCCAGGGACGCGTCCAGCGCCCAGAACACCTTGACGATACGCATGGTGCCTTGGCTCACGGGCTCGGCCAAATCGCCGCCCGGGGGGGACACGGCGCCCACGGCGGTCAGGCTGCCCCGGCGGTCCTCCTCGGACCCCAGGCAGGACACGCTGCCGGCCCGCTCGTAGAACTGGGCCAGGCGGGAGGCCAGGTAGGCGGGGTAGCCCTCCTCGCCGGGCATTTCCTCCAGACGGCCGGACATCTCGCGCAGGGCCTCGGCCCAACGGGAGGTGGAGTCGGCGATGACGGCCACGTCGTAGCCCATGTCCCGGAAGTACTCGGCGATGGTGATGCCGGTGTAGATGGACGCCTCACGGGCGGCCACCGGCATGTCGGAGGTGTTGGCAATCAAAACGGTGCGCTTCATCAGCGTCTCACCGGTGCGGGGGTCCACCAGCTCGGGGAACTCCCGCAGCACGTCGGTCATCTCGTTGCCGCGCTCGCCGCAGCCGATGTAGACCACGATATCCACGTCGGACCACTTGGCCAGGGCGTGCTGCATCACCGTCTTGCCGGAGCCGAAGGGGCCGGGGATGGCGGCGGTGCCGCCCTTGGCTACGGGGAAGAAGGTGTCCACAATCCGCTGCCCGGAGGACAAGGGCTTGATGGGGGGATATTTGTGCTTGTAGGGGCGGCCCACGCGGACGGGCCAGCGCTGGCTCATGGACAGCTCCACGTCGGTGCCGTCCTCCTTCGTCAGCACCGCCACCGTCTGGTGGACGTTATACCCCCCGGCAGGAGCTACGCTCTTCAGCGTGCCCTTCAGGTTGGGGGGCACCATGATCTTGTGGAGCACCACCGGGGTCTCGGGGACGGTGCCGATGATGTCGCCGCCCACCACCTTGTCCCCCGCCTTGGCCACGGGGGTGAAGTCCCACAGCTTATCCGGGTCGATGGGGGGCACCTCCACGCCGCGGGGCAGGTTATTGCCGTGGACCTTCTCCATGATCTTCTCCAGCGGGCGCTGGATGCCGTCATAGATGTTCTCGATCATGCCGGGGCCAAGCTCCACGCTCATGGGGGAGCCGGTGGTCACCACCTCGGTGCCCGGGCCCAGTCCGGAGGTCTCCTCGTAGACCTGGATGGAGGCGGAGTCGCCGTTCATGGTGAGGATCTCACCGATCAGGCGCTCGGGACCCACGCGGACCACGTCGGACATGTTGGCGTCCGCCATGCCGGTGGCCACCACCAGGGGACCGGAGACCTTAACTACTTTTCCCATAGGCTTTTTATACCTTCCTTCTAAAAATGTTTCACGTGAAACATCCGTTCTGTTTTCAATCGGCCGCTCCTTTATAAAATGTCGGCCCCAACCGCTCTCTCCACAGATTTTTTGATGTTGGCCATACCCAGGCCCAGGCTGCCCTCCTTGCCGGGGATGAGGATGACGGCGGGGGTCAGCTCGTCCTTGTAGCGGGCGATGTCCGCCTCCATCTGGGCGGCGAACTGCTCGGTGAGATACACCACCGCGAAGTCCTCCCGGGCCAGCTGGTGGAGGGTGTGCCTGGCCTGCTCCACGTTGTCCACGGGGAAGACCGTCAGCCCCAGGGCCTTGAAGCCCATCACGCTGTCCTTGTCGCCCAGCACGGCGATCTGATAGCTGTTTGCCATACGTCTCCCCCCTTAACAGTAGGCCCGGCGCAGGCGCGCCCGGATGGTGGTGCCGTCGATGCCCGCCATGCGCCCGGTGAGGATGATGCGGATGGCGGTGGCCTCCGCCTCCCGCGCGTAGAGGTAGGCGATGACGGGCTGCTCCCCGAAGGGGATCATCCGCGCCTTCGCCAAATAGGCCATCACCGCGTCGTCGCACATGCGCTCAAACTCGGTGAGCGGCCCGCCGTTGGGGACGGCCACAGCGGCCCCGGCCCCGGCGGCGGCCTCGAAGGCGGTGTTCTTGAACACCCGGTCCAGCTCGTCGCCCTTGGCCGCCGCGATGGCGCCCGTGGATACGGTTCCCCCGGGGACCAGCACGGCGCGCAGGAACTCCCCGGCCTTGGACAGGCGCGCGGCCCGGACGGCGGCGCGCAGGTTGGCCCCGTCGATGAGGGCGGCCACATACCCCTCCAGGAACCTGCTGCCGGAGGCTTTCGCCAGGGCGGACAGCTCCTCAAAGTAGGCCCGGTCCAGGATGAAGTCCGCCTGCTGGGGGTCGCCGGAGGAGCCCAGCACCTCACGGGCATGGTTCACGGCCTCCCGGAAGGCGGCGGTACAGGCGCGCAGATCCTCCCGGCGGTAGTCCTCGGCCAGGACGGCGGGGTCGTACCGCCCGCCGCCCAGCAGCAGCCGGTCCTGATCCAGCTTCAGCGCCTCCGCCTTCACCAGGGTCTTGGCGTTGTGGTAGTCGTACTTCACCCGGAACACGTCCATCAGCGCCTCGTTGCCCACCGCCTTGCCCATATCGGCAAACAATGCCGCCTGGGCCTGGGCCAGCATGGCGTCCAGGGCGGAGTTGGTGACCTCGCTCAGCTCAGGGTAGCCGCACTCGCCCAGCACCTTGGCCGCGTCGTTCACATCCTTGGCGTCGATCATCCGCTCCATCCGCTCGGCGGTGAGGAGCTTGTTCTCCAGCACCCGGATGCGGGCGGAGATGGACAGAAAGTCGTTTTCCTTCAGCTTCTTTACCTTTTTTGACAAGTTTTCTCCCCCTTTCACATGCAATGGAAAGGGTTCAATCAGTCAAACAGCACTTTGGCCACCTCGCCGGCCAGCGCGCCGCGCTGGAGCCGGATGAGGGTGTCAAAGGTGCAGTTGACCTCCACCGCGCCGTCGGAGAGGATGAAGCCGCCGTCCATGGGGCGGGTCTCCTCGGCCAGGGTGAGCATGGCGGTGCCGCTGAGCAGGGCGGACGCGCCGGCCACCACCTTGTCCAGAAGGGCCCCGGCCTTGGAGTCGGTGACCTCCCCGGGCAGCTTGGGGGAGACGGCCTCGGCCAGCTTCTTGTTGGCCGCCGCCACCACCGCCTTGCCCACCTCGATGTGGTCTTTTGCGGAGAAGATGAGCTTCTCCCGCCCGGTGGCGGAGGCGCTCACCGCCAGATTGGCCAGCAGGGCCACATACTGCTCCCGGGGCAGGTCCAGCAGCTGCTTGTGGGCCGCCTGGAACGCCTCCTCGATCACGTCCTGCTTGGCGGTGAGCGCCGCCTTGCGGCACTCCATCTGGGTCATGGAATCCAGATGCCTGGCCCGCTCGTCCGCCGTGCGGCGGCCCTGGGCCAGGATTTCCTCCGCCTCGGCCTGGGCCTGGGCCTGGTATCTGGCAGCGATGTCCGCCGCCTCAGCCCGGGCCTGGGCCAGCAGGGCCTGGTTTTCCGCCTTGCCGTCCTCCTCGATGCGTGCGGTAATCTTTTCAATTCCGTTCATGTGTTTGGCTTACCGCCTTTCTGAAATCAAAATCGTGGCTTACAGCGCGTTCATCAGCAGGAGGATGGTGCCCACCAGGGACAGGATGGCGTAGAACTCCACGATGCCGCACATGATGACGCCCTTCATGTAGTCGTCGGGCTTCTTGGCTACGATGTTGATGGAGGCGGCGGCCACGCGGCCCTGGGCGATGGCGGAGAGCAGGCCGCCCAGCATAATGGGCACGCAGGCGAACAGGATGGCCATGCCGCCGGCCACGGTAAACACCACGGCCTCGCCGGTGAAGGGGCTGACGCCGCCGGAGAAGAAGCCCATGGCAAACAGTCCGAAGAAGCCGGCGGCCAGGCCGTACAGGCCCTGGGTGCCGGGAAGGGCCTGGAGGATCATGCACTTGGTAAAGTGCTCGGGAGTCTCGGACAGCACGCCGGTAGCCGCCTCGCCCACCATGCCGGTGCCCTTGGCGGAGCCGATGCAGCAAAGACCGATGGCCAGGGCGATGCCGATGAAGGCCAGAGCCTGGCCGCCTACCATTTCAAAAAATGCAACCATTTTAAATTTCCTCCTTGATATCTACATATTTGGTTTGTACTGCCAGCGGGCGGAAGGCCTTGCCCCCGTCCTGATAAAAGCGCCCGAAGAACTCCAGGCACTGCAGGCGCATGGTATGGACATAACAGCCCAGCAGGTTGAGCACCAGGTTGAGCACGTTGCCGATGATGGCCACGATGATGAAGGGCACCAGCCCGAACACCGACCCCAGGGTGTTGAACACCGAGGCGATGATGGAGCCGGCCATCATCAGGGCCATCAGGCGCAGGTAGGACAGGATGTCGCTGAAATAGCCGGATATGCCTTGGTAAGCGTCCCAGATCCAGGTGACGGCGCCAATGGGGCTCTTGGCGCGGATCACGCTGCCTACCGGCAGCAGCACCACGCCCAGCACCAGGATAACCATGCCCACAGTGCCCAAGACAGCGGGCGCTCCCGGAATCATGGGGCCGCCGATGACCAGGGCCGCGCCAATGAGGATGCACCACCAGGCGATCTCCTGGGTGACGGCGTCCAGGGCGTTTCCGTGGCGGAATTTCTCCTCCACGCTGACAGCCATGCCGGTGAATACCTGGATGACGCCCAGCACCATGGAACCCACCATCACCAGGATGATGTCATTGATGGGGGTGAACAGGGGCTTCCAGAACCAGACGAAAGCGCCGGAGGCGTCGTGGTAGCCGGGGACGGACGCGGCGGAGCCGGTCAGGTCAAAGAGCTTGGGCAGGAAGTCGCCGAAAAAGCCGCCGGTGAGGCAGCCCCAGAAGACGGAGGCGATGCCGCACATGAAGAACATGGACATCATGTCCCGCATACCGCCCTTGGGCTTTGCTTTCCACAGGAAGAAGGCGGTGCCCAGCACCATGAGCAGGCCGTAGCCGATGTCGTTCATCATAAAGCCGAAGAAGATGATAAAGAACGGGGCCATCAGCGGATTGGGGTCCACCGTGTCGTAGGCGGGCATGGCATACATCTCGGTGATGGCGGTGAAGGGCGCGGTGACCGGGTTGTTCTTCAGCTTGATGGGCACCTGGGGGTACTCCTCCGGGGTGGGATCCGCCGCCTCCCAGGCGCATTGGAAGCCGCCCAGCAGCTTCTCCACCTCCCCCGCGTTCTCCGCGGGGAACCAGCCGTCCAGCACAAAGGCCGCGTCGGTGTCAATAAGCCGGGCCTTGTTCTCCTCCCGGCCGATCTCCTGGGCGGCCCGGTCCACGCAGCGGCGCAGCACGTCCCGCTTCTCCCCCAGGGCGGACAAGGCGGACTTGCATTCGGCCTCCTCCCGCTCCAGGGCGGCGATGCGGTTGTCCAGAAGGGCGGTGTTTTCCGCCGCCGTCCCCGTCCAGCCCCGCAGGGTCACACGGGACACGCCGAAGGGCCGCATGGCCTCATAGCAGGCGCTCACGGCGCTGTGGTGGCAGATGAGCAGGAAGTATTGCAGCTCCCGGTCGCTCCCCGCCCGGACCAGCTGAACCAGTTCCGCGCCCTGGTCCGCCGCCGCCTCCAGGGCGGCGAAGTCCGTCCTGACGGGCACGGAGCAGAAGTGGACGGGCACGGCGGCCGTCCCCTCCTCGTCCAGCGCCACGTCCAGGCAGGTCCAGGGCTCCAGCGACGCCTTCTGGGTCAGGAGCTTGGCGCGCTCCGCCCCCTTGGCCGCCAGGGCCTGCTCCCCCTCCATCACCCGGCGGGCGGCGTCCAGCCCCTGGGCATACACCGCCTCGTCGAACAGCTCGCCCTCGGTGATCTCGGGCCGGGGGGTGAACAGGCCGTCCTTGGCCGGGGCGCAGCGGCGCAGGACGTCCAGCGCATTGCCCAGCAGCAGGCTCTGCTCCCTGGCCTTTTCCAGCCCCGACAGGCCGGGCTTGCCAAGGCCCGCCCACTCCGGGTCGCTCAGGTCGATGTCCGGCTCCCGGATCTCCACGCAGCCCAGGCTCTGGAGCTCGCGCAGCAGCCGTTCCCGGTCGGGGCGCAGGGCCAGCAGCCGCAGCCGTTTCATTTTGACAATGGCCATCAGCTGTTCCCTACCCTTCCGACGATGAGAGCCGCTGCCTTGTCCAGACGCTTGCGGGCGTCCTGCTTCAGCGCCTCGCACCGGGCGGCGTGGTCCGCCAGCGTCTGTTCCGCTTTTTTCTCCGCCTGGGCCTCGGCGTCGGCCAGCATGGCCCTCGCCTCCTGTTCCGCGCGGGCGCGCCGGTCCTGGACAAGCTGTTTCCCCGCGCGCTCCGCATCCGCTACGATGCGCTTGGCCTCCTCCGCCGCCTCGGCGCGCCGCTCCCTCGCGGCCTGTTCCGCCCCGGCGACCTTTTGGATGGCCTCTAAAGACATAGTTCTTCACCTCTCTTACATATCGGGGGGAACCGTTGGGGCAATCCCTCCCATTTTCAGAAACGATTTTACCATTCCTTCCCCAACTTATCAACCCTTGTTTTCAAGAAAAATAACAGCCGGGCGCGGCTGTCATACCGCGCCCGGCTCTATTTTTCCACAGTTTTCCAGTTCCTTCCCAGCCGCGTCCCATAAACCGTCCACGTTCAGCCGGGCGTAGCAGGTTTTCCCCGCCTCCGTCTTGGGGATGGCCGCTACCGGGCACACCCGGAACGCCCCCCGGGGCAGGCGGGTCTGGGCCGCCAGGTAGTCCGCCGCCCCCGCCGCCGCCCCCCCGCCGGGGGGGCTCACATAGACGCTGAGCAGGCCGTCCCTCCCCACGCAGGCGAACTCCGCCTCCGGGAAGCGGGCGGACAGCAGCCGCTCCGCCCCGTCCAGGCCCACCCGGCTGCCATAGAGCTTGACAAACCGCTTTTTACGCCCTGTGATATAGTAGATCCCGTCGTCGTCCCGCCGGGCCATGTCGCCGGTGCGCAGCACCCCGCCCCACTCATCGCCCAGGCGCAGGCCGTCCGCCGTCTCGGCGTAGCCCATGGCCACGTTCTCCCCCTGGTAGACCAGCTCCCCGGACGCGCCGGGCCCGTCCGCAACCCGTCCGTCCCCGTCCTCCAGCCAGAACCGGCCCCCCGGTATGGCGATGCCCATAGCCCCGCACTTCTCCTCCGCCCGTTCCGGCGGGAGGTAGCCCATCCGGGGCCCCGCCTCGGTCTGGCCGTACATGACGTAAAAGCGCCGCCCCGTCCCCGCCGCCCAGGCGGCGAACTCCCGGTGGAGCTCCGGCGGCAGCCCGCCCCCCGCCTGGGTCAGATACCGCAGCCGGGGCAGTTTCATGGAGGCCAGCCCCAGCCGCCGGAACATCTGGTAGGTGTACGGCACCCCCGCCAGCGAGGTGGCCCCCTCCCCGGCGGCCCTGTCCCAGAAGCCCCGCTCCAGCACGCCCCGCCGGGTGAGCAGCACCGCCGCCCCCGCCTGGACATGGCTGTTGACGACGGACATGCCGTAGGAATAGTTCATAGGCAGCGTGGTGATGGGCCGTTCCTCCGGGGTGAGGCCCAGGTATTCCACAATGGCCCCGGCGTTGGACTGGAGGTTTTTCCCGCTCAGCCGCACCAGCTTGGGGCTTCCCGTGCTGCCCGAGGTGGCCAGCAGCAGCGCCAGCTCCGGGTGGAGCGCGGGGCCCCGCCCCCCGTTGGACAGCAGCACGCTCTCCCGCAGCTCCAGGGCCGGGGCGGCCTGGGGCAGCCGCACCCTGGTTTGCGCCGGAAGGTCCCGGGGAACCAGGAAAAACGCCGGGCGGTAGGTCTCCGCCAGCCCCCCCAGCAGCTCCGGGGCGATGTGAGCGTCCAGCAGCAGCGCAACCGCCCCGCACAGCAGGCACCCCAGGTAGCCCAGCAGGGTCCCGGCGGTGTTTTCACACAGCACAAACACCAGCTCCCGGCGGCAGCCCGCCCGGGCCAGCCCCTCCCCCGCGGCGAACAGCTCGCCGTACAGCACCCGTCTGCCCCCGTCGGCCACCGCCAGCAGCTCTTCCGGGCGGCGCTCCGGGATATGAAACAGCTCCATCTTGTCCCTCCTATCCGATGCTCCGGGACAGCTCGGCGATGAGATCCCGCCCGTCCCATACGGTGTCCATCTCCAGCGCCTGCCCCGCCGGAACCACACGGGTGACCCCCCGCGCCCCATGCGCCGCCAGAAAGGCGGCGGTGGACGCCGGGTCCGGCCCTGCGCACACCACGGTCTGGGTTCTGTCGTCCAGCAGGGGCAAAAGCTCCTCCAAAGCGCCGATCTCCCTCTCCCAGAACAGCCCGAAGCCGCCCCCGGGCGGGGGAGTTCCCTCGGTGGAAGCGCCCAGGCGGGCCGTCCACACCAAGTTCCCGCCAAACCGCTCCAGCCCCTCCACGCCGGGGGCCTCCATGGCCCGGCGGCAGAACCGTTCAAATTTCCGGGCAGCCTGGAACGCCCCCAGGGGGTAGCGCCCCGCCGCCTCCCGGGCCACCGCCTCCCACCAGCGGCGGCGGGCCCCGCCGTCCCCCCCGCCGGCCAGCCACACCGCCAGCCGCGGGCTGGAGCAGGCGTTCTGATCCATCACATATGTGTCGTTATAGAAGCGGCGGGCCAGAGCGGCCAGCTCCCCCTCCCCCAGCCCGGCCACGTACTTCCGGCTGAGCAGGGCCAGCGACCACCGGTCGGGGAAGGACAGCTCCACCGCGTGGGGCGGCATGGGGATGCGCCGCATGGCCGCCACCGTGGCGTCCCCGCCCCACACCACCCTGCCCGCGCACCCGGCCAGCAGGGCGGCGGTGCGTCCGTCGTCCCGGGGGTAGGACACAAAGGAGCTGCGCGCCCGCACCGCCGCGAACTCCGGGCGGTCCAGCGCCTCCCGGATGCACCGGCACAAAAGTTCCTCCCCCTCCCCCCGCCGGGTGGACAGCCGCACCAGGTTGGCGTTGCCCGCCAGCAGGCCGATGGCGTAGGTGTAGGCGAACATGGCCGGCACGTTGGAGGGGGCCGCGTGGAAAACCAATCCCCGCCCCAGCCGGGGCCGGGGGCTTTTGTGCCGCTCCCGCAGCTGTTCCAGGTGGGCCCGGCGGCACCAGAACCCAAAGGCGGCCAGCTCCTCCCGCCGGGCGCAGCCCTTCCGCACCGCGGCGGACACCGCCGCCAGAAATTCCATGGCAAGCGGGTGGAAGGGCTCCCACGGCTGGGCCGAGGGCCGCTCCGACCCCGCCAGCAGTACCATATCATCCCCCATAGGTATCGCTGCACCCCCTGACCTCCGCCCTGGGCGCCCGGCCCGTCACCGCGAAATATTTTCCCAGCCGCCCGCAGGGGCAGCCGTCCTCCCCCAGTAAAACCCCCACATCCTCCGTCAGCACGGCGTGGCCCGGATAGGACCGGGGGAGCAGGGACAGGCTCTCGATCACCCCCGGCTCGCCCACCGCGCACACCCCGTAGTCCCCGGGGCGGCGGATGATGACGTCGGACCAGACGCTGGCGTGGAGATGCCCGCAGGGGCACTCCATGTAAACGCCCCCCGTCTGCTCCGCCATGCCGTAGTAGTCCAGCACCGCCTCCACCCCCAGCGCCCGGCGCGCCCGTTCTTTGAACTCCTCCCGGGACACCGCCTCCCCGGCCAGCTTCTTCCAGCCCCCGCCGTGGATCAGGACGGAGCCGGACAGGTCCAGCCGCTCCCCCCGCTCCTCCAGCGCCCGGACCACATGCTTCCAGACCAGATAGGTGAAGCCGAACAGCAGCAGCCGCTCCCCCCTGTGCGCGGCCAGGAAGTCCCGCATCCCGTCCCAATCCAGCCCCATCCCATCGTCCAGAGCGTAGCAGGTCTTGGACGCGAACATGGAAAAGCCCAAAATGCCCGCCCCCCGGGCGGAGAACATGGCCCGGTCCCGCAGCACGTTTCTGCTGTCCAGCACCAGAAAGGGCAGGCGCTTTTCCCCGATGAAGTCGGAGACGATTTGGTACAGCGCCCGCTGCTGCATGGAGGCGGTCTCCCCGTCCAGGAAGATTTTGGACGGCTTCTGCCCGGTGGTGCCCGAGGAGGCGAGGGTTTTGAACACCTCCTCCCGGGGGACGCTGCGCAGCTCCAGCTCTTTGAACAGCGACACGGGCAGCATGGGCGCGTCCTCCGGCTCCAGCTCCCCCTCCGCCGCGATTCCCAGCGCGTCCAGCAGCCGCCGGTATTCCGGGCACCGCTCCCGGTGGCGCCGGGTCAGGGCGGCCAGCTCCCTGCGGTAGAGCGCCCGCTTTTCCTCCCTGGGCAGGGAGTAGGGCGCCAAGCCCGTCAGCTCCTCCCCGGTCATTCCCCGCGCCCCCTTTCTCCAAGGATGTAGCCCTCCCCGTGCCCCGGCCTTATGGCAAGACCATGGGGCAGCCCCTCCAGAAACGGCCTTGTGGTCCGCTCGTACTCCTCCGGGCTTCCCCCCGGCAGGCGCAGCACCGTCCCCTCCGCCAGCAGGTAGTCGCCGGAGAACAGGTCCGTCCCATCCAGAAAGACGGCGGCGCTCCCCGGCGTATGGCCGGGAAGGGGGACACAGCGGATGCGGTGTCCCCTCCAAACGGTCTCATAAGGCTTTGTATAGGTGATATCCGCCCCGCCGCAGGTGAAGGGCGGGTAAGCCGCGCCCGGCTTCCCGTGGAAGGCCAGATACACCTCCATCATGGCGGACATGTTGAGCCGGGCATTGCCCAGGTTGGCGCTGCACGCCGCGGTGGCAACCGTTTTCACCCCCGGCCACCGCGCCCGCACCGCCTCCAGCCCCGCCATGTGGTCGCAGTGCTCGTGGGTGAGCAGGATCAGCTCGGGCGTCCAGCCCCGCTCCTCCAGCGCGGACAGCGGCCCCCTGGGGTCGTTGGGGTCCACCACCAGGCAGCCTCCCCCCTCCCCCACCAGGTAGCAGTTGCTGCCCGACAGGGGGTCGGTCCATACCGCCAGCTCCGCCACGGCCCGTTAAATCTCCACGCCGTACTTGGCCAGGATCTCCTTCCCCTTCTCATAGGAGGAAAAATCCAGCAGGTCCGGCGTGCTGACGCGGATTTCAAAGGTCTCCTCCATGGCGCTCATCAGATCCATGTGCCCCACCGAGTCCCACGCCTGGATGCCCCGGTATTTCAGCCCCGGCAGCTCGTCCGGCACGACCCGGAAGGCGTCCAGAAACAGCTTGTCGTATTTTTCCAGGTTAGTCATGTGCTCTCCCCCTGCTTTGTCTGTGTCCGCCCCGCGTCAAAGGGCGCAGTGGAACCGCTTTTCAAACTCCTCCACCAGCGGCGCGCGGAAGTCCGGGTGGGCGATGGCGATGAGGTTCCTGGCCCTGGCGCGCAGGGTCTCCCCCTTCAGGTGGGCCACGCCGTACTCGGTGACCGCGTAATCCACGTCGCACCGGCAGGTGGTGACGGCGCTGCCGTGGTCCAGGAAGGGGACGATCTTGGACACCGCGCCCTTGGCCGCGGTGGACGGGAAGGCCATGATGGACACGCCCCCTCTGGAAGCCGACGCCCCCCGCACAAAGTCCACCTGGCCCCCGGCGCCGGAGATCTGCTTCAGGCCCACCGACTCGGAGGCCACCTGGCCCATCAGGTCGATCTGCACGCAGGAGTTGATGGAGATCAGGTTGTCGTTCCGGGCAATGACATAGGGGTTGTTCACATAGTCCACCGGCTGCATCTCCACGTCGGGGTTTTTGTCCACAAAGTCGTACAGCCGCCTGGTGCCCATCAGGAAGGTGGCCACGAATTTACCCGGCTTGAGGGTCTTTTTCGCGTTGGTGATGACCCCCGCCTCCGCCAGCTCCACCACTCCGTCGGAGAACATCTCGGAGTGGATGCCCAGGTCCTTTTTGTCCTTGAGGAAGAGCAGCACCGCGTCCGGGATGGCCCCGATGCCCAGCTGGAGGGTGGCCCCGTCGGGGATCAGGCCGGCGCAGTTTTGGCCGATGGCCTTCTCCACCTCCCCGATCCTGCCCTGGGGCAGTTCGATGACGGGCTGCTCGTGCTCCACAAACACGTCGATGTCCTCCACCGGGATCTGGGTGCCGCCGTAGGTATAGGGCATGGCGGGGTTCACCTGGGCGATGACGGTCTTGGCCGCTTTCACCGCCTCCAGGGTGTAGTCGCACGACACGCCCAGCGACACCCTGCCCTCCCCGTCGGGTGGGGTCACGCTGACCAGCGCCACGTCCACCGGCAGGGTGGTGTGGAACAGCCGGGGAATCTCAAAGAAGAAGCAGGGGGTGAAATCACCCTGGCCGCTCTCCACCGCTTTGCGGGTGGAGCCGCCCACAAACAGGGAGTTGTGGCGGAAATGCCCCGCCTGCTCCGGCGCGCAGTAGGCCCCCTTGCCCATGGCCACCATGTGGACGATCTCCACGTCCCGGTAGGCTGCGGCGTTCTCCACCATCTTGTCCACCAGGTACGCCGGCTCGCCGCAGGCGTGCTCCAGCACCACCCGGTCGCCGGACTTGATTTTACCCACGGCCTCCTCCGCCGTCATCAAACGGCTTTGATAATAGTCCTTCCAATCCATTGTGTTCCCTCGCTTTCTTCCAAATTCCCTCGCTTACCGAAAGGCCAGGCGCAGTTCGATGTCCGCCGCCAGTCCGTCTTGGACGGACACCCGCCCCCGGCACGCGGCCCAGCCCAGCTCGGGCCGCTCCTCCGTCACGGCGGCGCATATGCGCAGCGTGTCCCCAGGAACCACCCTGCGGTGAAAGCCCGCCTTCCGGATGCCGGCCAGCAGGGGCATCTTTCCCTGGTAGCAGCTCCCGGCCAGCAGCGCCAGGGCCGCCGCCTGGGCCGCCGCCTCCGCCAGATATACGCCGGGGAACACCGGCTCCCCGGGGAAGTGCCCCTGAAACACGGGCAGACCGGGGTCAACAAAAAAGGCGGCCTCCGCCTCCTCCCCGGCAATCAGGCGGCTTACCTCGTCGACAAACAGCATGGGGGGGCGGTGGGGCAGCAGCTCCCGCACCTGCTCCCCGGTCAGCCGGACCCCCTCCCGCTCCCCGGCGGCCAGCAGTTCCTCCAGCCGCCGCTTTGCGGGGAGCAGGTTCTCCCAGCCGCACAGCCAGACCTGTCTCCCCGGCGGGACGGCCAAACCGTCCGTCTTTGCGCACCGGCTGGGGCAGCCGCACACCACCAGCGCACCGGCATACGCCGCCCCCGCCCGGGCCGGGACCAGCTCTGCCTGGGGCAGCAGCGACCCCAGCCTTTCCACCAGGGCCACCCGGTCATACCGGGGGTTGCAGCCGCCGCAGTAGCGCACCCCGACCTGCTTGTTATCCCCCATGGCGCCGCCTCAGAATCTCCCGGGCCTGATCCAGCAGCTCCCGGCTGGTCTCCCGCACCAGCGCCACCTGCCGCACCTCCGGCACCCGTTCCACCACCTGGGAGCGGATCAGCTCCTCCGTGGTCAGGTCGGCGGCGGGGCAGCCCGAGCATTTCCCCAGCAGGCGGAAGCGCAGTACGCCGTCCTCCAGGCCGAGGACCTCCATGTCCCCGCCGTGGCCGCGCAGAAGGGGGCGGACATGCTCGTCCAACACCCGCTCAATCTCCTCGTACATCTCAGGGCCTCCTTTTCAAAAAACGGGGGGCGGCGGTATGCCGCCGCCCCCCGGTCCCGCAGCCGTTCCCAACCGGGAGCTACTCCTCAATATGGGCGATGGCGCGGGCCAGCTTCTTCTTGTGGGCCAGGTTGCCCTGCCGGGAGATCATGATGCGCTGGGCCTGGGGGGAGCCCGCGCCGTGCATGGACTCGGTGCGGTAGCCCACCGCGGCGGTGCCCAGGGACAGGTTCTCAATGAGGCGCAGGATGCGCAGGCGGTTCTCGGTGGACACCTCGTTGACGCCCCGCAGGTACTTGTCGATGACGGGGCCCAGCTTGGCGTCCCGGAAATCCCGCTCGGAGGGGGCGGTGACCATCAGGCCGCCGGCAATGTCCTCGGCCAGGCGGACGATCTCATAGGGGAAACGGGTGACATTCTGCTTGCACACGTTGGCCAGCAGCAGGTCGATCATGTAGTTGCCGCTCTCGGTGGGGTGCCCTTCCGCAGAGCAGGCGATGCCGCAGCAGTACAGCGTCTCGTTGAGGTGGGTCATCTCAATGAGCTTGTCCTTGATGTGGCTGGCCTTGGCCGCGCCGTTGTAATCGGCGGCCACCGCCGCCGCGCCGATGAGCACGTCGCCCACGCCCACCTTGCACCCGCCGTAGCTCTGGCGGTGGTAGCCGGCGAAGCGCTCCACCAGCATACCGGCGAACTCCGTCTCCCCGTTGAGGAAGATGCGCTCGTTGGGGACAAACACGTGGTCGAACACGGTGAGGGCCTCCACGCCGCCGAACTCGCTGTTGCCCACGTCCAGCTCGCCGCCCTCCCGCTTGCGGGTGTCGCAGCTCTGCCGCCCGATAATCATGAACAGCCCCTGGGTGTCCAGCGGCACTGCGAAGGAGATGGCGTAGTCCTTATCGTCGGGGCCCATGGACTGGGTAGGCATGACGATGACCTCGTGGCTGTTGATGATGCCGGTCTGGTGGGCCTTGGCGCCGCACACCACCACGCCGTCCTCCCGGCGCTCCACCACCCGCAGGAACAGGTCGGGGTCGGCCTGGGCGTGGGGGGGCTTGGAGCGGTCGCCCTTGGTGTCGGTCATGGCCCCGTCCACCGTCAGGTCGTTCTCCTGGCAGTAGAGCATAAACTTTTTGAAGTTCTCGTGGTAGCGGGTGCCGTACTTCTTGTCGATCTCATAGGTGGTGGAGTATTCGGCGTTGAACGCGTCCATCCCCACGCAGCGCTGGAAGCAGGCCGCGGTCTTTTGGCCCAGCAGGCGCTGCATTTTCACCTTGTTGCGCAGATCCTCGGTGGAGCGGTGAATGTGGGTGAAGCGGTTGATGCGCTCGCCGGTCTCGGGGGAGACGGCGGTCATCAGCTCCTGGTACTCGGGCATCTGGGCCAGGTCGTAGGTCATGCGCACGGAGTTGAGGGAGGGGCGGAGGATGGGGTCGTCCACCGGGTTTTCCACCTTCTCGCCGAACATATAGATCTCCATCGGGATTTTGCGGATGCTTTCTATGTATTGCTCGCCGGTCATCAGGGCCATGGTTCAAAACTCCCTTTCTGAAAGAATCGGCGCGGAGCAGCCTGCCTGCTCCGCGCCAGGGCCGGGACAGGTCAGCGCGGCATAATGGCCTCGCCGCTGCCGAGGGCCGCGTCGTAGAGGTCGGTGCGCCGGTCGCGGAAGATCACGTTCATCGCGTTCCAGTTCAGCCTGCGGGCCTCCATGAGGTTCACCTCGGCGGTGAGGATCTCCTCCTTGTCGTCGCTGGCCAATCCGGCGCGGTACCAGCCGTCCGGGCCCACGATCAGGCTGCGGCCGGGGAATTTGCAGCCCCGCTCCGTGCCGATGCGGTCCGCCGCCACCACAAAGATGTTATTGCAGTTGGCGTTGACCATGGCCAGGTGGGTGCCCATGGTGCGCAGCTCGGCGGGCGGGATGTCCACCCAGTTGGTGGGGCAGCACACCACGTCGGCGCCCTTCAGGGCCAGGATGCGGAAGTTCTCAAAATACCACATGTCGAAGCAGATCAGCATTCCGATGCGCCCGATGGGTGTCTCAAACACCTGGTAACCCAGGTCGCCGGGCTCGAAGAAGATCTTGTCGTCGCACCACAGATGCAGCTTGCGGTGGGTGCCGATGTAGCCGTCGGGGCCAATGAGCACGGCGGAATTGTAGCAGCGCACGCCGTCGTGGTCCAGCTCGGTGATGCCGGCGACGATGTACACGCCCCGCTCCTTGGCGGCCTTGATCCACGCCTGGCAGGTGGGCCCCTCGGGGATGGTCTCCGCCACCTCATAGACCTCGGCCCGGCTGTTGAACATATAGCCGGTGTTGCACAGCTCGGGCAGCACCATCAGGTTGGCGCCCTGGTCCGCCGCCTCGTGGATCATCTCCACGGAGCGCTTGACGTTCTCCTCCTTGTAGCCGATGCGGGGCTCCATCTGGATCGCGCACAGCTTGACCATACTCTCCCGGTTGTCGATTTTGTTCAGTTCTACCATTTTGATTTTCCTCCTAATTCGTGTTGTGTTGGTGAAATGTCCCTCGTTATGTCATCCCAGCATAGGGAAGGCCATCAGGATATAGCGGAGCAGGACGCCCACGCTGAAGGAGCAGAACGCCATGGAAAAGGTGAAGCCTACCATGCCGTGCCAGTGGGCGGGGATGCGTTCGTTAATCATATTGGCGATGGGCGGGCACATCAGTCCGCCCAGGACGGCGGAAAATACGATGATAAAGGGGGACGCGCCAAAGGTGAGTACCATGGCGGGGGCCACCGAGACCACAGGCACAAAGGAGGGGAAGAAATCGCCCTCAATCCAGTGCGGCCAGTAGGCGTACAGCGCCACCGCCCCCGTGATGAGCTGGCAGGTAATCAGCGCCGGGAACCAGCCCGTCCCGTAGAAGGGATGGTCCGGGTTCAGAATCCAGGAGAGCATGCTGCCCAGCACCAGCATCCCGCCGGCGATCTCGTTGCCCACAAACATGGGCTCGGAATAGTCCGCCAACAAACGGCGCAGGAAAAAGCGGTTGGGATGGGCGCTTTTCTCCTCCGCCGAGGGGGGCGGGGCCAGCAGCCCGCTGTGGGGCGTGGTGTAGTCAACCGGCTCCATCCAGGGCAGTATGCGGCACAGCTCAAAGGCGATGATGCCGCCGATCCACATGCCGCTCACGCTGGCGATCACGCCGGGCAGCCCGGCGGGCAGGCAGATGACCTCCCGCATGAACATTGTCACCGGGGTGGTGAGCAGCGCGCCCAGCACCGCGCCCGTCAAAACGGAGGCCGCGGTACAGCCGTAGAGCAGCACAACCGCCCCGGCCACACAGACATAGGGCACAAAGGTGGGAATCCAGGCGTCCCCCTCAAACCGCAGCCCGCCGTAGAGGGCCACGGACAGCGCCAGGCTGAGCATACTCGCCAGCAGGACGTAGGGCCACTTGCCGGAGCTGTAGCAGATCGTGGTGCCCGCCAGGGGGGACTTCGCCTTGGCCAGCAGGTAAGCGATCACAGAGCCGGCCAGTACGCCGATCCCGCCCAGCAGGGTCTTTTGGAAGTGGGGCTCGGTGGCGTCGCCCAGGAGCCAGAGGACGCGGTAGAGCACACTGTCCGCTTCGCGCTCAAACCAGGTGTTGTAATCAAAAAGGACGTGGGGCAGATGGGGCTGGGCGGCGCACATCGCAAGGTAAAGGATCGCGGCAAATCCAAGGACGCCGACAAACGCCGCAGTGGGCCGGGTGCGTGCTTTGGTTGACATGGGCTGGTTCCTCCTTTTCATCAATGCGTTGTTGATACCGGGCGGTCAGGCCCGGGAGAGCTTTCCCTGCGAAAGCCCTCCGGCATTTGAAGCTGGGGCTGGGCGGCGGCGCCTGGTTTCAGCCATGCGTTTTCTCCTCTCTTCTTTATAAAATGCAGGTCCGCCGGGCTGCCATAGCCTCCGGCGCGGAAAAGTATACACGGCTTTCCCGCGCATTGCCTTCGGCAGTTCAGCCCTCTAACAAGGCCATTATATGGGCATAAAAAGCCAAAGTAAATACATTTTGACCGATTTCATGGCCTTGAACAAATCAAACAGCCTCTTTTTGTGCACAATTTTTATGCGATTTTTCGCGTTTTCACCCGTATTTTTTCAGGTAAATATTCAACAGGGAAGAGTACCCGGCCCTCTTGTTGCGAATTCGCAACAAGAGGGCC
>CATABD010000059.1 GCA_949494735.1 uncultured Oscillospiraceae bacterium | reverse complement strand
TCTAAACCTGCTGATACTGAATTTATTAACCTGAAACTTATTATACGAGGAGGCTACCATATGGTAAAAGAGAAAATGGCAAAGGTCATGGTAGACGGCGTGGAATATTCCTATCCCCAGGGGACGCCCTACCGCACCATCGCGGCGGATTTTCAGCAGCGGTTTCCCCATGATATCCTGCTGGTCAACCGGGACGGCAAGCTCTGTGAGCTCCACAAGCCCTTGGACCGGGACTGCTCGCTGAACATGATTACCGCCCAAGACATACCCGGCATCCAGACCTATGAGCGCAGCGCGGTCTTCCTCATGCTCAAAGCGTTTTATGACGTAGCCGGCCGGGAGAACGTGGAACGCATCTGCGTGGCCTACTCCCTCAGCCGCGCCCTGTTTATCCGGGTCCAGGGCAATTTCGTTCTGGACCAGGCCCTGCTGGACCGGGTGGAGGTGCGGATGCGGGAGCTGTCCGCCCAGGCGCTGCCCATCGAAAAGCGCTCCATCAGCACCGACGACGCCATTGCGCTGTTCCAGCGGGAGGGGCTGTTCCACAAGGCCGAGCTGCTCAGCTTCCGGATCAATTCCCACGTCAACGTGTACTCCCTGGACGGCTTTGTGGACTACTTCTACGGCTATATGGTGCCCGATACCGGGTATATCAGGTGCTTTGGCCTGGAGCTGTTTGAAAACGGCTTTGTCCTCCGCCTGCCCACCCGGGCCGACCCCGCCCGCCTGGGGGACTTCCGGCCCGCCAGGAAGGTCTTCCGGGAGCTGTATGAGTCCAATCTGCGGGCCGAGGCGCTGAACATCTCCAATGTGGCGGATCTGAACACCGCCGTCTCCCGGGGCAATGCCACACCGGTGATCCTCACCTACGAGGCCATGATGGAGAAGAAAATCGGTGACATCGCCGCCGCAATTGCCTCTCTCAGGGATGTCCGCTTTGTCATGATCGCGGGCCCTTCCTCCTCCGGCAAGACCACCTTTTCCCACCGGCTGTCCACCCAGCTGCGGGCCTGCGGCCTGCGGCCCCACGCCATCGCCACGGACAACTACTTCCGAAACCGGGAGGATACCCCCCGGGACGAAAACGGCCAATACGATTTCGAGGGCCTGGGGGCCATGGATGTGGAACAGTTCAATACGGACATGGTGCGTCTGCTGAACGGGGAGACTGTGGAGCTGCCCACCTACAATTTCAAAAAGGGCGTCCGGGAATACAATGGGAATTTCCTCACCCTGGGAGAGGGGGACGTCCTGGTTATTGAGGGCATCCACTGCCTCAACGACCAGTTCACATACGCGCTGCCCAGGGAAAGCAAATACAAAATCTACATCAGCTGCCTCACCACGCTGAACATTGACGACCACAACCGCATCCCCTCCACCGACGCCCGGCTTTTGCGGCGGATCGAGCGGGACGCCCGGACCCGGGGCTACAGCGCCCAGGCCACCATTAAAATGTGGCCCTCCGTCCGCCGGGGCGAGGAAAACAACATCTTCCCCTTCCAGGACAGCGCGGATGTGATTTTCAACTCAGCCCTGATCTACGAGACCGCCCTCCTCAAGCCCTACGTGCAGCCCCTGCTCTTCGGCGTCCCCCGGGACAGCGAGGAGTATATTGAGGCCAAACGGCTGCTGAAGTTCCTGAACTATTTCCTGCCCATCCCCGCAGACAATATCCCCAAAACCTCCCTGATGCGGGAGTTTATCGGCGGGGGCTGTTACCACGCCTGAACGGACACGCCGTTGCGCGTTGGCGTGGGGTGGGCCCAGATAAAAGCGGGACGGCGCTTATTTGCTTTGGCGCCGCCCCGCTTGCCCCATTGTTATAGGGACCCCTCAATTGGATTTGAGGGGCCATCAAGAACCTGCCCAAGCGGCGGATCAGGCCGAACCCCCGAGGCCGGACCGCCATATATATGCAAGAGCCATTAAAACCCGCAGGTGTTTTCTGGTATTTCCGTCATTTTTCACAAATCCCCATTGACAAACCGGCACGCATGGGTTAAACTAGTCTTAAGTTTTACCCCATGGGGCCGGAGTTGCGCCGCGGCCCCGCGCAGCACAATTACACACGCCGTTTAACGAAGCAGGCCGCCTTCCGTTCGCGGGGGTGTGGTCTGCCGTCACGTTTAGTTGGGCCTGCGTTTGCGGCCCCAATTGCAAAAGGGGATGGTTCCATGGCGGATCTTTTCGACTATCTGCGGCAATTCAATCTGCTCTCTGTGGTGGTGCGCCTTCTGGCGGCCATGCTGTTCGGCGGAATGCTGGGCATTGACCGGGCCAAGAAGGGCCGGGCGGCGGGCTTCCGCACCTACATGTTCGTCTGCCTGGGGGCCGCCCTAGCCATGCTCCTCAGCCAATATGAGCACGCCATGCTGGCCGGGCGCTGGGCGGACAAGGCCCTCGAAGTTGGCATACGCACCGACGTGTCCCGCTTTGGGGCCCAGGTCATCAACGGCATCGGCTTTCTGGGCGCGGGCACCATCCTGGTCACGGACCGGCAGGAGGTCAAGGGGCTGACCACCGCCGCCGGGCTGTGGGCCTCCGCCTGCATGGGCCTGGCCATCGGGGCGGGCTTTTACGAGTGTATGTTCCTGGCCTTTGCGCTGATCTTCCTGTGCATCTGCCTGCTGCCCCACATTGACGCCATCATCGTCTCCCACGCCCACAACATGAACATCTACGTGGAATTCACCTCTCTGGACGACGTGGGGGCCATCATCGGCAAGATCAAGGAGCAGGGGGCCCGGATATATGAGGTGGATATCATCCAGGACCGAAAAGAATCCGCCCTGTATCCCTGCGCGGTGTTTTCCATTCGCCTGGGCCAGCCCCGTACCCACGGGCGGATGATTATGGCGATTTACGAGTTGGACCGGGTTATCGCCATCGACGAGGTATAGGAGGTGGGAGAACATGCTGACTTTTTTTGACCGGCTGGTGGAGGTAAACTTCACCTCCGCGGCGGTGCGCATGCTGCTGGCGGTGCTGTGCGGCGGCATCATCGGCATGGAGCGCACCTATAAGCGCCGTGCGGCGGGCTTCCGCACCCATATCCTCATCTGCCTGGGCGCCGCCATGACCACCCTGACCAGCCAGTACCTTTACCTGAACCTGGGCTATTACACCGACATGGCCCGGCTGGGCGCCCAGGTGGTGGCCGGGGTGGGCTTTATCGGCGCGGGGTGCATCATCGTCACCCGGCGCAACCGGGTCAAAGGGCTGACCACCGCCGCCGGACTGTGGGTGGCGGCGGTTATCGGCCTGTCCCTGGGGGCGGGCTTCTACGCGGGGGGGCTCATCACCACCGTAATCATCATCCTGGCGGAGTTCTGCCTGGCCAAACTGGAATACCGCCTGATGGACAGCGCCCCGGAAATCAATTTGTACATGGAATACAGCGGACGCCCCTGTCTGGAGAACGTGCTGAAATTCTGCCGGGAAAAGGGGATGAAGCTGCTGGACATGGAGATCACCCGCAGCGCCTCGGGGGACAAATCCATCTCCTGCGTCATCCTCACCCTTCGTCTGAACAAGCGCAGCGACAAGCAGGAGATCAGCCAGATGCTGGCCCAGCTTTACGACATCAAGGGCGTGGAGGTGGCCGAGGAGCTGTAACACAGCCAAAAAGGGAGAGGGACGAAGGCCGACACTCCGTAAAGAAGTGTCGGCCTTGCGGCTAACCTGTAAAGAAATCCTATCTATTTTTGACGGTGTGGCTATGGCTACGCCGTCTTTTTACGCTGGCCTGCAAGATGTTCCTGGAACAGCTTCTCCATTTCTTCCGGGGACGGGGCACACCACAGGCCAATGGTGTTATAGTGAATGTCCACCTGCTGATGCCGCTTGCCATTTACCTTGTCGGGCTTAGATACCACGATTTTCTCAATGAACTCGTGGACGATTTCAGGCGTCAACTCCGTCAGCCGGGTCACCTGTCTGGCCCGCTCAATAAAACGCTGTAAATCAGCGGCCTTGTCCGTGGTAGCGTCCAGGCTGGCTTCCATTGCCGGGATTGCCATTTTCAACTGTTTCTGCTCGGCTTCAAGCGACAAGGACAGTGTAGCAAAGCGTTCCTCGGACAACAGGCCCTTGCTCATGTCCTCATAGCTTTTCTGGATAAGCTGGTCGATCTCTGACACCCGCTGCTTGGCCTTGTCCAACTCCCGACGCTTTGCGGTCAGCTCTCTTTTCTCCTGCAGGCCAAACCGCTCCATCTGCTCCTGGGCAAACCGTTCTTCATAGACCTGGACGTACCACAAAAGTCGTTGTAGCCCCTCAAGGACAAGCTGTGCCACCACTTTCTCCCGGATATAGTGAGCGGAACACAGGTCGGTATTCTTGCGATAGCCGGAACAGAAAAAGTAGGCTTGCTCCCGCTTGTAGTTATTGGTGGCGCTGTATCCCAGCTTACTGCCGCAGTCGGCGCAATAGAGCAGGCCGGAAAACATACTCACAGCGCCCGTTCTCGTGGGCCTGCGGCGGTGCTGACGAAGATTCTGAACAAGGGCAAAGGTTTCCCGGTCAATGATGGCGGGATGGGTATTGGGGAACACTTTCCATTCCTCCTGCGGCCTGTCCAACTGCTTTTTCAGCTTAAAAGACTGCCGGTAAGTACGGAAGTTCACGGTATCGCCCACATACTCCTGCCTGTCCAGAATTTCCGCTACCGTGTGCGAACACCACTTATGCGGATATTCGGGAAGTTTGGTCGGACAGTTCACGCCGTTGCCGCGCTGGTACTCGCTGGGGGTCAGCACACCGTCAGCCTTTAGCCGCTTGGCGATTTGGGTAGGCCCCAGACCGCTGACGCACATCTGGAATATCCGCCTGACGACCTCCGCTGCCGGTTCGTCCACGATCCACCTGTTCTTATCCTCTGGGTCTTTCTTGTAGCCATAGGGAACATTGGTGGTGAGCGGTATCCCGGCGTTGCCACGGCTCTGCATAACCCTCCGCACCTTGTCACTCGTATTTTTTGCGTGCCATTCGTTAAACAAATCCTGCATGGGAACGATGTCGCTTACCCCGTTGGCGGTGTCGATGTTGTCCATGATGGCGATATACCGCACGTTTAGCCGGACGAAATCTTCTTCCAGCAGTTGGCCCACCACAAGGCGGTTACGGCCCAGCCGGGAATGGTCTTTCACCACAAGATTTGCCACAAGCCCCTGTTCGGCCAGCTCCATGATCTCCATAAAGGCTGGACGGGCGAACGAAACCCCGGAATAGCCGTCATCGTAAAAAAACGGGGATTAGGTAGGCGGTTATCGCTGGCGAACTTCTCCAAAATGGCCTTTTGATTCTGGATGCTGCCGGAGATACCCTCTTTCTCGTCGTCACGGGACAGTCTGGCGTATAACGCTGTAATCCTCTGATTATTTGGCTGCTTTTTCTTCAAAATATGCTCCTTTCCGCAGCCGGATGTGATATGAATTGCAGGGTATCATTATCATACCACATCCGGCGCTAAACTTCAACACTTTACAGTGTGATGTTTTGATTGAGAATACGATTTACTTTCCCGTCTGCGGTTTCAGCTTCCTTGCTGAAATGGGCGTTGACGGTGTAGATGGTGCCGCCGATCTCCCGCTCAAAGCTGATGGGGCGGGGGTATTGATGCTCCTGGAACCATGCAAGGCGCTGTTCCTGGCTCAATGTGGCGAGATAAGCGGTTTCCTGTTCCACTTTCGCCCATATTTCCTCAACAATTTCCCACTGTTTTTCTGTCAATTCAATCTGAAATGCGCTCATCTGGCAACGCTCCTTTCCCTGTGCTTATCTTGAGTGCGGCCCATGCGCTGGGCCTGCATCTCTTGTTCCAGCCTCAAATTCTCTTTCAGCCGGTCGCTCCGGGAGAGTACGCCCTCGGCGGTCTTGATGTCCTTTCGGCAAACAGCTATCGCCGCTGTCAGCCGGTCACGCTGGGCCTTGATTTGGGCGATCTCCACTCCATCGTCACAGCGGCGCAGACAGTTGTAGCATTTCTGGCGGGCGGCTTCCAACTCTTTTATTTCAGCTTGTTTGACACTGATAAAGTCCGCAACATCTTCCAACCTGTCCATCTTTTCCCGGCAAATCAACTTTGCCTGTTGGCTGATGGTGTCCAGACGGCGGCACTCCTCCCGCAGTTCCGGGGACAGAGGGCGGTGGCTGCTTCCTTTGGGCAAAATACCTAAACAGTAACAGTAATGGAGATACAGCCCCCGAAAACCGCCGATCTTCTTCACTGTGCTGAAAGAGCCTTTTAATCGTAATCGCCTGGGCTGTGGCCCCTGGACGGACGTAGGCTTGTACCGCTGATAGCCCAGGTCATAGGCATACCGCTGGCGGTTTTCCTCAATCCGGTCCCGAAGGGCCGGGAGGTCGTATTCCTCCCCCAGCCGGTACAATCGCACCGCCTTTTTATTGCCGATCCGCCGCAGAGTGGCGTATTTGCGGGCGGGGTTGGCGTCCAACTCGTAGCCCTGCTCCCGGAGGGCTTTCCGCAGGTCGTTCCCGTCCACGCTGACCTTGAGGGCAGCGTCCAGGGCTTCCCGCATCAGGTTGTACTTGGTGGGTTCGCCGTTCTTTTCAGCAAAGTAAATGCTTCGGGGCGTTTTCCCCTTCGGATTTTTGATGGTGGAAAGCTGGTATTCCTTGCATAAATCGTCCGATAGTTGGCGAAACTGATAGTAGGCCCGCTTGCCGCAGTTGAACTTTTTGCCGTTCCACAAGCCTACGGAATTGACGACAAAGTGGTTATGATACTGCGTGGGGGCGAAGTTGTGGGAGCGGTTCAAAAAGGCGCTGCGTTTTTCGCTGGTTTTCTCGCTGGCGCTGGGGGTAACCCTGACTGTCATTTGCTACCTGTTTGTCAATCAAATCGTAGGGGCGTTCCTGACGGACGCAAGCGCCTATTCCTACGCCGTACAATTCTCCTGCATCCTGCTGACGACAAGCTCTTTGTTCGGCGTGTTCTATGTGCTGATTAACACACTGCAAGCGATGGGAGCCGCCACTCCTGCTCTGGTTATCAATTTGAGCCGTCAGGGGATCATCTTCATTCCGGCCCTGTTTATTTTACAGGCAGCTATTGGCATCACCGGCCTTGTGTGGGCACAGCCGGTGGCGGATATTCTTTCCATCGGTTTGGCGTTGTTCCTCTATGGCAGGGTTTCCCGGAAGATGATGCTTGAAAGCGAATGAGGACATAGACATGATGGAAGGAACCGAAATCCTGGATATTCCTCTGCCAGATGATGATGCTTTAACAAAATTTATCCTGCACTATAAGCAGCTAATGACCCTGTACGAAAGTGCAATCCGTTGTGTTGCCATGCGCCTAAATATCATGGAAAAGGAAGCAGGCACCAATGGAAAGCACAACCCGATCCGCTCCATTTCCAGCCGCATCAAGCAGCCTCTCAGCATCAACCGCAAACTGCGAAACAGGGGGATGCCGCTCACAACAAAATCCATTATGGAGAACTTGCATGATGTGGCAGGAGTGCGGATTATCTGCGAGTATTTAGCAGACGTTTACAAAGTGCGGGACAATCTGCTTGCGGACGGTTTCATGGAACTTTTGCAGGAAAAGGATTATATCAAAACACCAAAGCCAAACGGCTATCGGAGCCTGCACCTGATTGTCGCTGTCCCTGTTCCTTTTCAGACCGGCGTTCAGAAAGTGATCTGTGAATTGCAGCTTCGTACAACAGCGATGGACACTTGGGCGGCGTTGGAACACAGCCTGCGCTATAAGAAAGATAGGCCCTGCGGCCCGGAGATTGACCGAGAATTACTGGAATGTGCTGATATGCTTTCTGAAACAGATATCAAGATGCAGAAAATCGCAGAACAGCTTTGTATTTTTGAAAATGAATAGTTTGCATTGCAAGTGCAAAATAGGTAAGATTTTGCCGTTTAGTCCTGAAAATAAGTAAATAAAGAGAAGATGCTGCCGCACAATGGCACACAGGAAAAATATTTGCGGGCTGCATAAGTATTTCTGGATACTTTTACAGCAACCCCGGCTGCCGTAGTCCTCCATCCAGTCTGAATTTTAAAAAATTCAGACTGGATGGAGGAAAGCGGCGTGATTGATTTTGACCCAAGGCCGAAACGCAGAAAAGCAAAAGATAACCCCTATGAGATACTTTCCAGAGGGGGAGGAACAAGTTCTCCCCATTACTACTTAGCATTTCTTGACAGTAGCGGTATCAGGCAGTTCATAGAAATCAGTGAAACACTATTCAATGTCTTTGATCGCTTTGAGCTGGACGACATTTCTTATATGAACAAAATTGACAGGCATTATGAACACGCTGAACAAACAGAGAGTACGCTTAATAAAAGAGCGATAACTCCCCAGGTATCTTTAGAGGAAACTGTTGTTGAAAGGATTGAAGTAGAAAGGCTATATGCAGCAATCGCCAAACTTTCTGACACGCAACGTCGCAGATTGCTTCAATATTATTTTGGCGATTTGACATATACCAAAATTGCTAAAATGGAGGGGTGCAGTTTAGAAACTGTAAGAAAATCTGTGAAAACAGCCGAGCGCAATCTGAAAAAATTGTTGGATAAATAGAGCACGAAAGGACGCAAGGCACACAGCCTTGCGTCCTTTTATAGTGCTCGCCTTTACTAAGATAAAATCAACTCATCATTAACTATTTCGATTGCCCGACCACGAATGTTGTTCATGTGTCCAACCCATTCCATTTGGCTATCCGCTTTAAGTTGCTCCGTAACACCCTCTCGTTCTGCCATCTGCTTTACAAGCTGAGAAAACATATCTTCCGCCTGCTGACTGATGTCAACCAAGTGGCTACTCAGCTTTCCGCTGAGTAACAAGGCATTGTAAAGAGTTTTCCTGTGTTCTCGTAGATACCACCGCCTGCGCTGGCCCCAGATGCCAATAGGCGCGATTTCTGGCACAGAGAGATTCGGAAGAAGATAATCTCCCTCTTGGCGATAAGTCCCGCCCATTAGCTCAAATGTGGATTTATTCATAATATTTACCTCCAAAGTGTTGAATATTCCTGCAATTCAATCACATTCGGCTGTCTTAACAAATGTTTTGGGGGACACCTCCTTACGAAGTGTCCCCCAAGTCCCCTCTCCCTTTTTCGCGCCTATCAGTCCTTCAGCTCCCACACGTGGTCGGTGCGGTACTTTCCGTCGCTGTACCGGCTGGAGCCGGACTCAAAAAGCACCAGCATCCCATCCGGGCTGAGGCACAGCCCCTCGGTCATGGGCATTACGGTCATGGCTTCGCTCTGCCGGGCGCTGTCCAGGATATAGCATGGGATCTCGCGGCCGCACACGTCCAGCGCACCGTCAAACCCCTCCCCTTCCGGGAGGCGGTAGAACAGCAGCGTGGAGTTGGCCCCCCGGCCATAGGACTGGCTGAGGATCACCTCATCCCCCAGGCAGCACACGCCCTGGATGCGGTCGGGGGCGGCCATGGCATAGTCCGGGATGGGGTACTTCTCCCCGTCCGGGATGGCCAGCAGCCCGTCCTCCCCCATTTTGTAGCCCAGGATGTAGCAGCCGTACTCGCCGTCGGCGCTTGGGGTGGTGAAGTTGAGCTCGGGGGACAGGTTATAGTCCGCCTTGGGGTGGTAGAAATTGCCCACCCACAAAACTCCCCGGGAGTAGTTCAGGAAGGACGGGGAGACGGGCACCGGGATGGTCCGCTCCACCGTCACGTCATGGCTGCCGGAGGCGGGCAGCTGATCCAGGGGGAGTACAGCCACGCTGTGGCTCCCGTCGGAGTCCAGCTTGGCGGACACATAGACCATATCCCCCACCACCGCGATCCCCCCCACATGGCTGGTGAAGGGGGACCCGTCCGGGTTGAACAGGTAGTACTCCGCCGCCAGCTCCCCCGTGTCCAACGACACGCCGGTGATGGCGGAGGGGGTGTCGGTGATGGCGTAGGACGTGATGTAGGCAAGGCCGGTATCCCCGCTGTAGCTGATCCCCTGGGGGGTCATGGCCTGGTTGAGGCCGGCAATCAAAAATTTGGACTCCGCCCGGCCGATAAAACCGGCGAATTCCTCCCGTTCCCGGAATTTTTCGTTGCGCACGGAGCCCTCCTGGGTCATGCGGAAGGCCCCCTCGCCGCCCTGCTCTGAGGGGGACGCTGCCTCCGGGGTGGGGGCGTTCTGGCCGGGAACATCAATATCCTTCTCTGCCGGGGCGCACCCCCACAAAGACGCGCACAGCGCGGCGCACGCCAGCAGCGCCGCCTTTTCAGGCCAACGCTTTTTCATTCCAATACCTCCTCAATTTTCCCTAAGAGCCTGTACCAATAGCCGAAGTATTCATATGTGCGAGCCTAAATTGCCGGTGGCAAGGCGAAAAATCGCAGGATTACGTTGTATATTTCAAGATTTTACAACGAAGCCAGCGGCAGTTTAGGCCGCGAAAATGTGTGCTGAGGCTATTGATACCGCTTCTAGATACCCAACTCCTCCCGGGTAAAGGCGCGGGTGACGGCACGCCCGCCCTCCCCGCCCAGCAGGGAGAAGTAGACGTAGGGCGCCTGTGCCGGGATGGTAAACTCCGCCCGGTCAAAGGGCTGCCCCGGATGGGCGCACAGGTTGACCGCCCACTTGGGGCTCATGTGCATAATGGCGCGGCTCGCGCGGGAAAACTCCATCACAACCCTTTCCCCCTGGAAGGACAGCCGGGTAAAGGCCGGGCCGGTGCTGGCGTAAAACCGCCCCCCTCCAGCGCCCGGATCACCGACGGATAGCTCAGCTCTTCTGAAAGCAGCATGGTCCACGCCCCAAACGAATCGCACAGGGGGGAACCGAAGGGCTGATGGTTGTGGTTGTCCTCCGCCCCGTGGACGTATGGCCTCTTCCCCATGCGCAGCATTCGGTCATAGAGAGCCATGTTCTCCTCCGCGCCGCTGATCTTCATGGAGCCGGTGTTGAACACCTCCAGGCTGAAGCAGCCGGAATAGGCCAGGATATCCTCCTGGCTCTCCATGGACCAGCAGGGGTGGTTATAGGCCACCAGGTACCCGCTCGCCCGGGCCTGGTCGATAAACGCCTGAATATATGCCCGGTCATAGCGGCGGGGGCCCAGGTTCCCGGCCTTTTCCCGCCGGACCGCCTCCTCCGGGGGCATGTATTTGCAGAATTTGGGGTCGAACCCGATGAGGGTGGTGTTGTGGGGCTCCCTTGCCAGCAGGTTCAGGTGGATCTCCGGGCCGTAGTTGTCCAACCGGCAGTCGGGGGAGGGGCGTATGTACGCCTCGTACCCCGTCACCATCAGGAAATCTGGCCCGGAGACCGCCGTATGGTCGTAGGACGCCTCGTGGTCGGTGATGGCCAGGATGGAATAGCCCTGCCCCCGGTAGGCCCGGACCAGTTCCTCCGGGGTGAGCCTGCCGTCGGACAGGTTAGAGTGGCAGTGCAGGTTGGCCTTGAACTGTGGGGCGCCCGGCGAGATAAACTCCATATCGCGCTTCCTTTCTCTCTGGGGTGGGGACAGAAACGGGGCGGACCGCCCGGTCCGCCCCGTTTGCCCCTTATTTCATGGCAGCCTTTGAGTAGCCGGTCATCATGTACTTCTGGAAAATCATGAACAGGATAACCAAGGGGAGGACTGCCAGCACCGCGCCGGCCATGATCTCGTGGTAGTTGGACACGGCCTGCCCGGCGAAGGTGGTTTTCAGCTGGGCCAGGCCCACGGTGAGCACCCGCCGCACCTCGTTCTTGGCGATGATCTTGGGCCAGAAGTAGGCGTTCCAGCCGTTAGAGAAGGTCACCAGGGTGACGGTGAAGATGGTAGCCTTGCACATGGGCACCAGCACGTGCTGGATGGTACCGAAGCGGCCCAGGCCGTCAATCAGTCCGGCGTCCACATAGCTCTGGTCCACCGCCATGAAGGAGTTGCGCATCATGAAGATATAGTACGCGGACACCGCCTCCGGCAGGATCAGCCCCAGGAAGGTGTCCTGCAATCCCCAGTTGGAACACATGATGAAGATGGGGATGAAGGTCACCTGGAGGGGGATCATCAGCGCGCCCAGCACGATATAGAACATGATGTCGCGGCCCTTGAACTTGCCGAAGGCAAAGCCGTAGGCGGCCAGGGTGCCGGTGCCGATCTGGAGGATCAGCACGCCGGCGGTCATGACGATGGTATTCCAGTAGTATTTCAGGAAGTTGGCCCGGGTGAGCACGTTGAGGTAGTTCTCGAAATGGAACTCATGGGGAAACAGGGTGGGGATGATGAGCTGGGACTCCGCGGCGGACTTCACCGAGGTGGCCACCATCCAGTACAGGGGGAAAATCATAACGATGGTGATTAAAATCGCCACCACGGTGATGACATAGTAGCCCACACCATGCTTTCTGCTTCCGACAGTCATAACGCTTTTTCTCCCCCTTCCTTACGAATCGTAGTTCACGGTATTGTTGGAGTACTTCATGGTGGCCACCGTAATGCCCAGCAGGATCAGGAAGAACATCACCGCCGAGGTGGCCGCGCGGTCCATGCGGAAATCCACCATGGCGTAGCGGTAGATGAGGTAGACGAACACCTCCGTGGACCGGGACGGTCCGCCGCTGGTCAGAATGTCCACCGACTGGAACACCTTCATGGAGGACAGGAAGGTGGTCACCAGCAGGAACAGGGTGGTGGGGGAGAGCAGGGGCAGGGTGATGCTGAAAAACTGCTGGGTCCTGGTGGCCCCGTCCAGGGCGGCCGCCTCATAGTACTGGGGCGATATGCCGATCATGGCGGACAGGTAGATCATCATGCCGTAGCCCAGAACGCGCCAGCAGGTGGTCATCAGCACAGACAGCAGGGCAGTGGATTTCTGGCCCAGCCAGTCCACCGGCGCCGCGCCCACCAGGGACAGGAAGTAGTTGAGCACGCCGTAGTCGGTGTTCAAAATCCACATGAACACCACGGCGCAGGAGGACATGGCCACGTACTTGGGTACGAAGAGGATGGCCCGCATGGCGCTGAAGCCGCGGGTCATGCGGCTGAAAATCAACGCCAGGATCATGCCGCCCACCAGCGTGGCGAAGATTTCGCCCGCAGAATACAGGAACGTGACCTTCAGGGAGTTCCACAGGTATTTCGCGCCGCTGCCCGTGAACAGCCAGATCCAGTTCTTCGGCCCCACCCAGTCCCACGTGGGGCTGAGCAGGTTCCAGTCGGTGAAGCTGATCTGCACCAGTTTGGCCACCGGGTAGTAGGTGAACAGGGCCAGCAGCGCCAGCGCGGGGACAACAAAGAGGAAGTCCACGATTTTGGACTTGGTGCGGGCGGTAAACAGCGGCTTTTTCTCCTGGGCGCCCGTCTGGCCGGACGGCGGGGTCCTCGCCGGGGAGTCTGTCATAGCAACCATTCCTTTCTTCCGGATTGGGATGGGGACGGCCCCCAGCCCCAAATGGACGGAGCTGGGGACCGGGATCTTGCGGGGCCGCTTAACCCAGCTTAGCCGTGGTCCGCCAGGATCTCGTCGATCTCCTCCTGCATCGCCTCAGACTCGGAATTGACGTCGCCGCCCTGGTTGATGATGGTGTCCATATAGTTCTTCCAGGTGGTGGCCAGCTCGCTCCAGGCGGCGTTCTGGATGCGGGGGTTGATGAGGTTCAGGTTGTCGAACACGCACTTGAACGCGGGCTTCTCCTCCAGGAACTTCACGCCCTCGTCGGTGGTGAGCACGGAGTTACGGGTGGGGATATAGCCGGTGACCTTGGCCCAGTCCATGTTCACTTCCTTGCCCACCAGGTACTGCAGGAACTGCCACGCGGCGTTCTTGGTGGCCTGGTCGTTCTTGGCGGGGATGCCCAGCACACAGCCGCCCACCTCGGAGTTCTTGCCGCCGGTGGTGGCGGCGGGGTACCACGCCATGCCCACCTCAAAGTCGCACTTGTCCACGTAGTTGTTGTACAGGGAGGAGGTGTGCATCACGGAGAAGGTCTTGCCGTCGTAGAAGGTCTGGCGCATACCGGCGGAGGCGTCGGGGCCGAAGGGCCAGGCGATGAGGCCCGCGTCATACCAGTCCCGGAACTGCTGGGTGACCTTCAGCGCGGTATCGCCGGCCAGGTCGCAGGTGTTGTCGTCGGTGATGATCTTCACGCCCTCGTTGAGGTAGAGTGTCTCAAAGTACCACTGGTCCCAGCCGGGGATCATGGTGCCGTAGCCTCCACAGGCTTCGGCACCGGCCTTCAGGAAGGCCTCGAAATCCTCAATCTTCTCAGGGATGGTGATGCCCTTCTCGTCCGCCATGGTCTTGTTGTAGTAGATCACCTGGGTGGAGTGCAGGAAGGGCATGGCCACCTGCTTGCCCTCGTACTGGGAGCTGAGCAGCAGGCCGGTGGAGAAGTCGTTCACGTCGTAGCCGGTGCCGGCGATGTAGGGATCCAGGTTCTCGAACACACCGTTGGCGCCGTACTGGGCCACGTAATCGGTGTTGGCCACGCACACGGCGGGCAGGCCGGAACCGGCGGCGTGGGCGGACACCAAAGCCTCGTTCACGTCTTTATAGGCACCGATGTACTGGGCCTCCACGGTAATCAGATCCTGGGACTCGTTGAAGCCCTTCACGATCCGCTCCACGTCGGCGGAGTACTGGTCCTCCAAAGCGTGCCACCAGATGATGGTGATGGGCTCGGTGACCTCGTACTGGCCGGGGTCGGCGGGCGCGGGGTCCTTGTTTTCCGTACCGCCGGAGGACTGGGCCGGGGGCTGGGAGGCCTGGCCGCCGGTACTCTTGCTGCACGCGCACAGGCCCAGCAGCATGACCAGCGCCAAGAGCAGGGAAATCGTCTTTTTCATTGTGGTTCCTTCCTTCCTTTTCTAAAAAAATGTGGCCCAGGTTCGCCGGAGCATTGTCAGCTCCGCCTCCCTTGAGCTTTGTGCTGTCGCCATTCTACCACACAGTTCCAGTTCTTGCAAGGGGAGTTGTGCAAATATTTGAAAAATTATTTATAGCTGCGCCGGTATTTTATGTAAAACGCCGGGCCGCGGGGCTGTCCGGCCGGGCTGCCCGGTTTTCACCCCTTGCAAAAAAATCCCTTTGTGCTATACTATGTCCCATGGAAAATGGGCCGGGCCCCTTCTGCCGGCCGCCGCCGCAGGGCGGCTACACTGTAAAGAAAAGCGAGGCTTTGCACCATGGATACCATTAAATTGAACAGCGGCCATGTAAAAATGATCGCCCACCGGGGGCTGAGCGGGCTGGAGCGGGAGAACACCTGCGCAGCCTTTGTAGCCGCGGGCAACCGGGCAAAGTATTTCGGCATTGAGACCGACGTGCACAAGACCGCCGACGGGCGCTTCGTGGTGTTCCACGACGACGACACCGCCCGGGTGGGGCTGGACCGCCTGGCGGTGGAGGAGAGCACCTTCCAGACCCTGCGCGCCCTCCAGCTCACCGACCTGGACGGGGCGCGGGGCCGGGCCGACCTGGTGATCCCCACCCTGGAGGAGTACGTGGGCATCTGCAAGCGGTATGAGAAGGTGTCCGTATGCGAGCTGAAAAACGAGTTTGCGCCGGAGGATGTGTACCGCATTGTGGAGACCTACCGGGGGATGGGCTACCTGGACCATGTGGTATTCATCTCCTTCTGCGCCGCCAACCTCACCGCCCTGCGCCGCCGCTATCCTCACGTCCCCGCCCAATTCCTGCTCAAGGAGTGGTCGCCGGACAACCTGGCCTTCCTCCGGGACAACAACCTGGGGCTGGACATCCGCCACACCGCCGTGACGGCCGGGGTGGTGGAGGCCGTACACAGCATCGGCCAGGAGGTCAACTGCTGGACGGTCAACACCCTGGAGGAGGCCGGGGCCGTCATGGCCGCCGGGGTGGACTACATCACCACCAACATCCTGGAGTGAGCCATGATTAAACTGTTTGACCCGGAAAACAAGTTCTGGCAGTTCCTCAGCAAGGTGACCGACGCCGCCCTGATGAGTTTTTTGTGGCTGCTCACCTCCCTGCCCCTGGTCACCATCGGGGCGTCCACCGCCGCCTTTTACAGCTATACCCTCAAGCAGGTGACCAACCAGGAGGGCTCGCTGGTGAAGAGCTACTTCTCCGCCTTCCGGGCCCATTTCAAGCGGGCCACCCTGCTGTGGCTGCTCCAGGCGGCCGGGACGGCCTTCTTCGCCGCCGACCTGTGGGCGGTGTGGAACTTTTTCCTGGCCCAGCAGGGCGGGGCGGCGGGCATCGCGGTGCTGGGCGTGTGCGGCTTTGGCGCGCTGGCCTTTTTGTGCTGCTGCCTCTACGCCTACCCGGTGCTGGCGGAATACGGGCTGCCGGTCAGGCAGGTCATCTCCACCAGCTTCCTGCTGGCGGTGGCCCGGCTCCACGTCACCCTCACCCTGGCCCTGCTCATGGCGCTGTGCTGCGTCCTGTTTTACTTTTTGAGCGGCCTGTTCTTCTTCTGGGTGGCGCTGTATGTCTTTTTCTCCTCCTACCTTATCTACGGCGCTTTCTTGAAGTTCCCCCCGCTGGCCGGGGCGGGGCCGGAGGCGGAGAACGGCGGGGAAGCGGCCCAGCCCCTGCCCGACCATGAGGAGACGTGGACGCTATGATGGGGCGCTTGATGGAACGCCTCCAGGGCTGGCGGGCCCGGGAGGGGGAAAAGCTGCGGGGGATGATGCTCCCCAAAAAAATCGGGTACATCCTCACCTATTACAAGGGCTGGCTGCTGGGGCTGCTGGTACTGGCGCTGTTCACCGGCTACGCAGTCGACGTGGCGGTTCAGAACCAAAAAGAGACGGTTCTGCACGGCTTTTTCACCAACGACCAGCGGGACTACTTCCCCGCCTCCCAGCTTCAAAAGGACGTGTCGGCCTATCTGGGCCTGGAAAAGGGCCAGCGGGTGATTTTTGACGACGACCTCTACGTGGACCTCCACGGCGAGGCCACCGAGTACACCGCCGCCAGCAACGGCAAGATCATCGCCTATATCTCCACGGCCAGCCTGGACTTTGTGGTCACCACCGGGGAGGTCTACCGGCACTTCACCCAGGACGTGCCCCTGCTGGACCTGTCCCAGCTCCTCCCGGAGGACGTATACCGCGCCCTTGCCCCCCGCATCGCCTCCGTCCCAGATCCCACCGGGGAGGGGGGCAGCGTCCCCGGCGCTATTGAGCTGTCCCGCAGCCGGTTCCTCCGGGACTCCGGCCTGCCGGAGGGGAGCTACTACCTCTTTGTCCCTTACAACGCCCCCCACCCCCAGGCGCTGTGCGAATTTATCCAATACTGCTTCCCGGCGGAGCTGTCCGGCTGACGCCCGCCTTTCCAGACAGGAGGAGCCATGGAACCCTTACTGAAGCCCGGCGACACCATCGGCATCGTGTCCCCCAGCCACGTGGCGGACCGGGATGAATACCAAACCTATGTCCGGGGCCTGGAGGGGCTGGGCCTCCGGGTCAAGCTGGGCGGGCATATCTACAGGGACACCTGGGGCTATGTGGCCTCTGACCGGGAGCGCGCGGACGATTTCAACGCCATGGTCCGGGACGAATCTGTGCGCATGGTGTTCTTCGGCGGCGGCCAGGGGGCGGCGGACCTTCTCCCCCTCCTGGACTATCAGGCGGTCCGGCGCTTTCCCAAGCTCTATTTGAGCTACAGCGACGGCACCTCCATTCTGGACGCCATCTACGCCCAGACGGGTCTTGTCACCTACTACGGCCAGACCCCCGCGCTGTACGGCGCCCCCTCCCCCTATGACCTGGGGCAGTTCACCGCCCGCTTCCTCCGGCCCGCCCCCGCCGCCCACACCGCCGCGGGCCCGTGGCGCACCGTCGCCGGGGGCTGCTGCCGGGGCCGCCTGCTGGGGGGTTATCTGATGAATTTCGCCCTGTCCCTGGGCAGCCCCTGCTTCCCGTTCCCCAGGGAGCAGCGGTACATCCTCTTCCTGGAGGAGTCGGAGCGGTTCCACAGCGTGCCGGACACCGGCATATTCCTCACCTGTCTTGAGCAGCACCCCCTGATGGGGCAGGTCACCGGCCTGCTCTTCGGCCATTACGCCCAACAGCCTCCCCCGGCCCTGCTGGACCTGCTCCGGCGCTTTGGGGCGCGCAGCCGCATCCCTGTGGCTTATTGCGGCGACTTCGGCCACGGGCCCCACCACGCCATCCTCCCCATCGGGCAGGAGGCGCTGTTGGACACCCGGGCCCAGACTCTGGTCTACCTGTAGAGCACCGCGAACAAA
>CATABD010000058.1 GCA_949494735.1 uncultured Oscillospiraceae bacterium | reverse complement strand
TTATTCTACCACGCCTGGGCCGCTTTGTCAAGTACTTTTTTCTTCCACTTCGGAATTTTTTTACTCGACCCGCTCCCTTGAGCTCCGCTCCCCTTGGCGCTCAGTTATATTAGCAAATCCTTCTTCGGTTGTCAACCCCCTTTTTCAACTTTTTTTGAGTTTTTTCGCCGGGGCTTTCAACCCACGCTGCCCATGACGGCTCAGCGCTTTTTTACTTGCGAAACTGTCCCGCCTGTGTTACCCTTAAACCATATCTATAATAATGATCTCAAGGAGGCTTGACCATGCCCATTCGGATTCCCGACTCCCTCCCCGCCACCGGCGTGCTGGAGGGCGAGAATATCTTTGTCATGACGGAGCGCCGCGCCCTGCACCAGGACATCCGCCCCCTGAACCTGCTCATCCTCAACCTGATGCCCACCAAAATCGTCACCGAGACCCAGCTGCTGCGCAAGCTGTCCAACACCCCCCTCCAGGTCAACGTCCAGCTGCTCCAGACCAGGAGCCACACCTCCCAGAACACCGACATCGCCCATCTGCAATCCTTCTACACCACCTTTGACCAGGTGCGGGACCAGCAGTTCGACGGCATGATTATCACCGGCGCGCCGGTGGAGAACCTGGAGTTTGAGGAGGTGGACTATTGGGACGAGCTGTGCGAGATTATGGACTGGACCCGCACCCACGTCCACTCCACCTTCCACATCTGCTGGGGCGCCCAGGCGGGGCTTTACCGCCACTACGGCGTCAATAAGCGCACCCTTCCCCGCAAGCTGTCCGGCGTATACGAGCACACCATCATCCGCAGGCGCTCCCCCCTGTTCCGGGGGTTTGACGACCACTTCTGGGCCCCCCACTCCCGCTACACCGAAATCACCATGGAGCAGCTGCTGGAAAAGCCGGAGCTGGAGATCCTGGCCCTGTCCCACGAGGCAGGGGTGTTCGGGGTGAAGAGCGCGGACAACCGCCGCTTTTTCATCTTCGCCCACCCGGAGTACGACGACGACACCCTGGCCCAGGAGTATTTCCGGGACGTGAAGCGGGGGCTTGACCCCGACCTGCCCGCCCACTACTTCCCCGGCGGCAACCCCAGCCTGTCCCCCATCGTCAACTGGCGCAGCGCGGGACAGCTGCTGTACACCAACTGGCTCAACTACTACGTCTACCAGACCACCCCCTACGATCCCAGCCAGATCTCCCAGGAGCCCCAGGAGTAGGCCCATGCTGCAAATTTCAAACCTCACCCTCCCGGTGGACGGCGGCGAGGCCCTGCTGCGAAAGAAAGCCGCCCGCATCCTGGGCGTCCGCCCGGCCGACATCCTGGAGCTGTCCCTCCACCGCCAGTCCATCGACGCGCGGAAGAAACATGACGTGCATCTGGTCTGCGCGGTCCGTCTTACATTAAATAATGAAGGGGCCGTCCTCCGGCGGGCTCCCCGGGGCGTGGAGGCGGTGGCGGAGGCGCCCTATGCGCCGCCCCCCCTGGGCCGCGCCTCCCCCCTGCCCCCGGTGGTGGTGGGCATGGGCCCGGCGGGGCTGTTCGCCGCCCTCACCCTGGCCCGGGCGGGCCTGCGCCCCATTGTGCTGGAGCGGGGACAGGACGTGGACCGGCGCGCCCGGGACGTGGAGCGTTTTTGGCAGACCGGGCTGCTCTCCCCCTCCTCCAACGTCCAGTTCGGCGAGGGGGGCGCGGGGACGTTTTCCGACGGCAAGCTGTCCACCGGGGTGAACGACCCCCGCATCTCTCACGTTTTTGACGTGTTCGTGTCCCACGGCGCGCCGGAGGACATTAAGTGGTCCCACAAGCCCCACATCGGCACCGACGTGCTGCGCGGCGTGGTCAAGTCCATGCGCCGGGAGCTGCTGTCGCTGGGGGCGGATATCCGCTTCGGCCACCAGCTCACCGGCCTATCCCAGGCGGGCGGGCGGCTGGCCGCCCTCACCGTCCAGGCGGAGGCGGGCGCTTACAGCCTTCCCTGCGACGCGCTGGTGCTGGCCCCCGGCCATTCCGCCCGGGACACCTTTCAAATGTTATATGAGTCCGGCCTGCCCCTGGAGCGCAAGGGCTTCGCCATCGGCGTGCGCATTGAGCACGCCCAGGCGGCGGTGAGCCGCGCCCAATTCGGCACCTTTTGGGACAGGCTCCCCGCCGCCGACTATAAGCTGGCCTGCCACCTGCCCTCGGGCCGGTCGGCCTTCACCTTCTGCGTGTGCCCCGGCGGGCAGGTTGTGGCCGCCGCCAGCGGGGCGGGCCAGGTAGTCACCAACGGCATGTCCCTCCGGGCGCGGTCCGGGGCCAGCATCAACGGCGGATTTCTCGTTGGGGTGAACCCGGCGGACTTCGGCGGGGACGATCCCCTGGCCGGGGTGCGCTTCCAGGAACAGTGGGAACGGGCCGCCTTTGCGGCGGGCGGGGGCGGCTTCCGCGCCCCGGCCCAGCTGGCGGGGGACTTTCTGGCGGGCCGTCCCTCCGAGGGCCCCCGCTTAATCCTGCCCACCTACCGCCCCGGCGTCACCTGGGGCAGCCTGGACGGCGTCCTTCCCGCCTATGTGCTGGACACATTGCGGGACGCCCTCCCCCTATTTGACCGCAAGCTCCGCGGCTTCGCCCACCCGGACGCGGTACTCACCGGGGTGGAAACCCGCTCGTCCTCCCCAGTGCGGATTTTGCGGAACGCATCTCTCCAGTCCCCCGCCCTGCCGGGGCTGTATCCCTGCGGGGAGGGGGCGGGCTACGCCGGGGGCATCACCTCCGCTGCCGTGGACGGGATCAAGGTGGCGGAGGCCGTCATCCGGGGCTGACGCGCTGCTCACAACGGCTCCGCGACCTGTAGCCGTGCTCCGCCTGTTCGCGGCGCGCGGGCGGTCAGCCTCCTTGTCACGCTCGGATTGGCCGTGCGGCCAGGTCGCTTTCCCTCCGACTCGGGCTGGTGTCCGGGCCGCCTCGCGTCCCTCCCCTCGCTCCGATCCAAGCTCCCCTGCGCGGCTATCCTCGCGCTCTTGACTTCTCCGCAACCTCAAATTTACACCCCGCAACCCAAACGCAACAGCAAATTGGTGGCCTGGGCGGGATGCTCCGCTCTAAAATGGGGGCATATTGAAAGGAGGTCATCACCATGACATTCGGTGAAAATCTGCAATTCCTGCGCAAGCGCGCCAACCTGACCCAGGAGGACCTGGCGGAAAAGATGGAGGTCTCCCGCCAGTCGGTGAGCAAATGGGAGTCCAACCTCTCCTACCCGGAGACGGACGCCATCCTGCGTCTGTGCTCCCTGTTCCACTGCGATATGGACACCCTGCTCCGCGGGGACGTGTCCCGCCGCTTCGGCGAGGACGCCTCCCTCTGGGACAAGCACATGAACGGCTTTGCCGCCGCCATCGCGGGCGGGGTGGGGCTGGTGCTGCTGGGCGTCACCCTTCTCATGCTCCTGGGCGAATTCTTCGGCTGGGTGATGGCGGGCGGGGTGGTCTTTTTCCTGTTCCTCGCCGCCGCCGTCACCATTTTCATCGTCTCCGGCATGAATCACGACATCTTCCTGCGCCAGCACCCCGGCATCGGCCCCTGCTACGACAAGGAGGAGATGGACCGCTTCGAGCGCCGCTTCCCCCTGCTCATCGCCGTCCCCGTGGTGCTGCTCCTGCTGGGCCTCACCGCCATGATCCCCATGGACATGAACGCCCCCGCCCGGTTCACCAAGGACCAGTGGGACGCCGTGTGCGGCGGGCTGTTCCTGCTGTGCGTCACCATCGCCGCCTCCGCCCTCACCTGGGCGGGCATCCAGCACTCCAAATACGGCTTCCCGGAGGAGAAGATGACCCCCGGCGAGCGCAAGGTGGGCCGGATCTGGGGCGTGGGCAAGGTGGGCCGGATCTGGGGCGTGGGCATGGTGGCCGCCACTGCGCTGTACGTGGGCCTGGGCTACGGGCTTGACCTGTGGAAGCAGGCCGCGCCGGTCATCTATTCCGTGGCCGCCCTGCTGTGCGCGGCCCTCACCATCCTGGTAAAAAAAGACGACGAAGCATAAAGGAGGCCCCGCCATGGTAGAGCGCCGCCCGGACTATTACACACAATTTCACTGCCTGGGCGGCGCCTGCCCGGACACCTGCTGCCGGGACTGGTCTGTGGTGCTGGATGAAGACGCCCTGGCAGACTATGCCGCCGCCCCCGCCCCCCTGGGGGAGCGCATCGCCCGAAATCTCGCCACCGACGGGGACGGGGACGTGTGCTTCTGCCTGGACGAGGCTGGGCTGTGCGCCCTGCTCACCCCCGGCGGCCTGTGCGCCATCCAAAAAGACTGGGGGGAGGGGCATCTTTGCGCCCACTGCGCCGCCTACCCCCGGTTCACCGAGGAGTACGGCTGCCTGACGGAGACCGCTCTGGCCGTCTCCTGCCCGGAGGCCGCCCGGCTTTTGCTGGAGGCCCCCCGGTTCTCCCTCGTCGAGACATACGACGGCATGGACGATCTCCCCTTTGACGGCGTGGACCCGGGACTGCTGTCCATGCTGGAGGGCAGCCGTGCCCAGATCCTGGCCCTGCTGGACGGCGGCGAGGAGACCATCTGGGACAGGCTGCGCGCCATGCTGGGCCGGGCCAAGACCCTGGAAGCCTCCATTTTCGCCGCGGACTCCCGCCGGGACTATCCCTTCCCACCTCCGCCCATCCCGGGCCTTTTCCAGGCCTCCGCCGTCTGGCTGCTGGACCTGCTCTCGGAGCTGGAACCCCTGCGCCTGGACTGGCCTAACCTGTTGAGGGAGCGCGCCCAGCAGCTCGCCGCCCTGTCCGAAAGGGAGTACGCCGCCCTGCGGATCCGATACGCGCAGGCCAACCCCCGCTGGGAGCGCCAGCTCACCAACCTGGCCTGCTATCTGGTGTTCCGCCACTGGCACAAGGCGGTCAACGACGACGCGCTCTATGGCCGCGCCGCCTTCGTGTGCGCCGCCTGCGCCGTCTTATACCACCTCTCCCTGTTCCAGCCGGGGGAGGAGGCCGCGTTGTGGACCCGGTTCAGCCGGGAGGTGGAGCACAATGAGGACAATCTGGGCGAGCTGATCTGGGCGCTGTCCGAGCCGGACGCCCTGCCCCCGCCGCTCACAATTTGAGAAGAGGAGATGAGCCTATGTCACAGTATCTCAGCGGCCACGTCCGCCTGGGGGACGATTTGACCAGCGTGGTCATCCTGGACCAGACCCTGCTGCCCAACGAGGTCAAGTACCTCACCCTGCGCGCCCCGGAGGAAATGGTCGAGGCCATCCAATCCCTGCGGGTGCGGGGGGCCCCGGCCATCGGCATCTGCGCCGGCTACTGCCTGGCCGCGCTGGCCCAGCAGCGGAAAGGCCTGCCACCGGACCGCTTTCGCGCCGAGCTCCACCGGCTGTCCGCCCGCCTCAACGCCTCCCGGCCCACGGCGGTCAACCTGAGCTGGGCGCTGGGCCGCCTGGGAAGGCGGGCCCACGCCATGGGGGACGCCGCCCCCGCCGCCGTCGCCGCCGCCCTGCGGGAGGAGGCCATTGCCATCCACCAGGAGGACGTCGCCATGTGCCGGGCCATCTCGGAGCACGGCCTCACCCTTCTCCGGGACGGGGACGGAGTGCTCACCCACTGCAACGCCGGGCCGCTGGCCACCTCCCAATACGGCACCGCCCTGGGCCCCCTCCTGCTGGGGACGGAGCGGGGGATGCGCTTCCGGGTGTTTGCCGACGAGACCCGCCCCCTGCTCCAGGGGGCCCGCCTCACCGCCTACGAGCTTCACCAGGCCGGGGTGGACGTAACCCTCATCTGCGACAACATGGCCTCTATCGTGATGAAAAACGGCTGGGTAAACGCCTGCTTCGTGGGCTGCGACCGGGTGGCCGCCAACGGGGACGCCGCCAACAAAATCGGCACCAGCGGCGTGGCCATCCTGGCCAAGCACTACGGCATCCCCTTCTACGTCCTGGGCCCCACCTCCACCATCGACCTGGACTGCCCCACCGGGGATGATATCCAAATCGAACTCCGGGACCCGGAGGAGATCCGCTCCAAATTCTACGTCCGGCCCATGGCCCCCGCGGGGGTGGAGTGCTACAACCCCGCCTTCGACGTGACCGACCACACCCTCATCTCCGGCATCGTCACGGAAAAGGGGATCTGCCGCCCGCCCTACGGCCAATCCCTGGCGGCGCTGTTCCCCCCTCTTGACAATTCCCCCGCCCGGTGATAAGCTATCCCCTGAAAAATTGACACTGGAGGGGTATTTATGCCCGAGGAAAATAATCCGTACACTTTTGAAAACGAGCAGTACCGCAAGACTTACTGGCACACCTGCTCCCATGTGCTTGCCCAGGCCATGAAGCGCCTCCACCCGGAGGTGAAGCTGGCCATCGGCCCGTCCATCGACAACGGCTTCTACTACGACTTCGACACCCCCCAGCCCTTCACCGAGGGGGAGCTTGCCCAGCTTGAGGCCGAGATGCGCAAGATCTGCAAGGAAAAGCTGAAGCTGGAGCGGTTCGAGCTGCCCCGTGAGGAAGCGATCAAATTCATGGAGGAGAAGGGCGAGCCCTTCAAGGTGGAGCTCATCCACGACCTGCCCGAGGACGCGGTGATCTCCTTCTACAGGCAGGGCGAGTTCACCGACCTGTGCGCCGGCCCCCACCTGGACTCCACCGGGCGCATCAAGGGCAACGCCATCAAGCTCACCGCCTGCAACGCCGCCTACTGGCGGGGGGATTCCAGCCGGGAGACCCTCCAGCGCATCTACGGCGTGGCCTTCCCCAAGAAGGACGAGCTGGACGAGTACCTGGCCAGGATCGAGGAGGCCAAAAAGCGCGACCACCGCAAGCTGGGTAAGGAGCTGGGCCTGTTCCTGCTGCGGGACGAGGGCCCCGGCTTCCCCTTCTTCCTGCCCAAGGGGATGGTGCTGAAAAACACCCTCATCGACTATTGGCGGCAGGTGCATAAGAAATACGGCTACGTGGAAATCTCCACGCCCATCATGCTCAACCGCCAGCTCTGGGAGCGCTCCGGTCACTGGGACCACTACAAGAACAATATGTACACCACCGTCATCGACGACGTGGACTTCGCCGTCAAGCCCATGAACTGCCCCGGCGGCATGCTGGTGTACGCCAGCGAGCCCCACTCCTACAAGGAGCTGCCCCTGCGGGTGGGCGAGCTGGGCCTGGTCCACCGCCACGAGCTGTCGGGGGCCCTCCACGGCCTGTTCCGGGTGCGCTGCTTCACCCAGGACGACGCCCACGTGTTCATGACCCGGGACCAGATGAAGGACGTGATCCAGGAGACGGTGCGGCTGTTCGACGAGGTGTACTCCACCTTCGGCCTGTCCTACACCATTGAGCTGTCCACCATGCCGGAGGACCACATCGGCACCGTGGACGAGTGGGAGCGCAACCAAGACATCCTGAAGGACGCCATTACCGGCATGGGCAAGGAGTTCGTTATCAACGAGGGGGACGGCGCGTTCTACGGCCCCAAGCTGGACTTCCATCTGGCCGACGCCCTGGGGCACACCTGGCAGTGCGGCACCATCCAGCTGGATTCCCAGCTCCCCGAGCGGTTCGAGCTGGAGTACACCGGCGAGGACGGCCAGAAGCACCGCCCCGTGATGATCCACCGGGTGGTGCTGGGCTCCATCGAGCGGTTCATCGGCAGCATCACCGAGCACTTCGCCGGGGCGTTCCCGGCCTGGCTGGCCCCGGTGCAGGTGAAGGTGCTTCCCGTCACCGACCGGGCGGAGGGGTACGCCGCCCAGGTGTCCGCCAAGCTGGACGGGCTGGGCTTCCGCTGCGAGGTGGACGCCCGGAACGAGAAGATCGGCAAGAAGATCCGGGAGGCCACCCTGGAGAAGGTCCCCTACATGCTGGTGGTGGGCGACCGGGATATGGAAAACGGCACCGTCTCCCCGCGCCACCGCTCCGGCGAGGACCTGGGGGCCATGGGGCTGGACGACTTCGCCGCCCTGCTGGGCGAGGAAGTCAGGAGCAAGGCCATCAAATAAGGAAAACGCCGCCGGGGCTTTCCCGGCGGCGCTTTTTATGATTTCTGTTCTGACAGCCACAGCAGAAAGCTTCTTGCCATATCCAGCTGCTTCTCATTCATACCACGAAGGAGTTCCGCCGCTTCACGCCATTTTTCTTCATCCTCCTCGTGTTTGACCGCACCCACCAGGAATTCGTCCGGCGTGGTATCCAGGGCAATGGCAAGACGCATAATGACCTCAGTAGAAGGAATGGAAATTGCCCGTTCAATGCCAGATAGATATTTGTAACCAATACCCGCCTTTTCTTCTACTGTAGATTGTTTCAGCCCCAGTTCTTTTCTGCGGCGCGAAATTCGCTTCCCAATTAGGCTGTAATCCAATTCCATTGGCTGCACCCCCATATATCTTAAAATAATATGGAGAATCCCAAAGAATATAAACGCCTAACTAGTCGAATTTCGTCTTGACAAATCATTATTTTCCACGTAAAATCTGAATATCATCTTGAAACACGAACGGAGCTGTGCCTATGGATATCCCGAATACAGACCCTGACCCCAACGCACCCTATCATAAAATGTACACAACTCTGTTCAAGGCGATAACGGCGGCACTGTACATGATGGAGGACAGCGAATTTATGAAGGCGCGTGCGGTACTCATGCGTGCCCAGCAGGAGACAGAGGAGCTGTACATTGACGCGCAGCAGTAAGCAAGGGAGCATTTGCCCCCTTGCTTTTTTCGTCAATCTATGGTATATATGATTGCAATACCTTGCCAAAGGTAAATCTTTACTTATCGTAGGAGTTGATTTGTCCTCATGGACCCGGATAGTATGATACTGCTGGCCGTGCTGGTGGTCATGGTGGCCATGTCCGGCTACTTTTCCGCCACGGAGACGGCCTTCACCTCCCTCAACCGCATCCGCCTGAAGAGCCGCGCCGACAACGGCGACAAAAAGGCGGAAAAGACCCTGGCCCTGGCCGAGGATTACGACAAGCTGCTCTCCACCATCCTCATCGGCAACAACATCGTCAACAACGTGGCCGCCACCCTGTCCACCCTGCTGTTTATCAAGCTCATCGGCCAGGCCAACGGCCCGGCGGTGTCCACCATCGTGCTCACCGTGGTGGTGCTCATCTTCGGCGAAATTTCGCCGAAAAGCCTGGCCAAGGAGTCGCCGGAGGCTTTCGCCATGTTCTCCGCGCCGCTGCTGCGGCTGTTCATGTGGGTGCTCACCCCGCTGAACTTCCTCTTCGGCCTGTGGAAGAAGCTGCTCACCCTGCTGTTCCACAAGTCGGAGGACGAGGGCATCACCGACGAGGAGCTGGTGACCATGGTGGAGGAGGCGGAGGACCAGGGCGGCCTGGACCGGGAGGAGAGCCAGCTCATCCGCTCCGCCATCCGCTTTGACGACCTGGAGGCCGGGGACATCCTCACCCCCCGGGTGGACGTGGTGGCGGTGGACGAGGGCTCCACCCTGGAGGAGGTGGCGTCGGTGTTCGCCGCCGAGGGCTACTCCCGCCTGCCGGTGTACCACGAGAGCATCGACGATGTGGTGGGGGTCATCCATCAGAAGGACCTGTTCTCCGCCCGCTACCACGGCCGGGACCAGCTCAAGCCCCTGGTGCGCCCGGTGCTGCACATCACCGCCCTGACCAAGATCGACGACCTCATGCGCCAGTTCCAGCGCACCAAGACCCAGATGGCGGTGGTGGTGGACGAATACGGCGGCACCGAGGGCATCCTCACCATGGAAGACATTGTGGAGGAGCTGGTGGGCGAGATCTGGGACGAGCACGACGAGGTGGTGGAGGAATTCCGCAAGCAGCCCGACGGCAGCTACCTCATCGCCTGCTCCGCCGATCTGGACGACCTGTACGACCTGTTTGAGGTGACGGGGGAGTGCGACGCGGCCACCGTGTCCGGCTGGGTGCTGGAGCAGCTGGGCCGGGTGCCCGAGCCGGGGGACCGCTTTACATGGGAAAACCTGGACGTGACCGTCACCCGCGCCGAGCACCACCGGGTGCTGGAGATCAGGGTGGTAGTCCTGCCCCCTGCGGAAGAGGAAGAGGGAAAATAAGCGCGGCCCCCGGTCTGATGACCGGGGGCCGTTTTTCACCGTCTCTTTCGCTTTTTCACCGTCGCCAGCGCCAGCCCGGCCAGGGACAGCGCCCCCAGCTCCAGCCCGAGGAGCAGCCCCGGCGGGGTGTAGCGCAGCTCCACCTCGTGCTCGCCGGCGGGCAGCTCCAGGGCCAAAAACGTATCCAGCCACGTCCCCATTTCCGCCTTTTCGCCGTCCACATAGGCCGTCCAGCCGTCCTCCGCGGGGATGGTAGTCACCAGGGTTTTATCCCCGCCGGACGAGGCCGACAGCCGCACCCGGCCGTCCTTGCCCACCGATGTGACCTCCACGTTGTTCAGCTCCTCCGCCGCCCCGCGCAGCACCTCCCGGTCAAAGCTCCACAGCGTCCCCTCCCAGTAGGTATCGGGGTGGAGTACCGTCACCGTCCACTCCTCGCCGGGGGCGGGCGCACCCAGGCAGTGGACGCAGGCCAGCAGGTCATTGCTGACGGACACCACCCGCTCGCCGTTCACCAGCACCTGCGTCACCCCCTTGGCGGACAGGTCGGCGTAGATGGGCCGGCCCTCCCCGGTGAGGGTGAACACCGTCTCCCCCGCCCCGTTGTCCGCCCCGTCGGCCACCGGGGCAAACGCCGCGGCCTCCCGCCCCAAAAGGCCTCCCAGCAGGTTGTTCTGCCGCTCAAAGGGGCCGTCGCCCTCCAGCCCCGGCCTGCAATCCGCCGCCAGGAAGGCCAAAGGCAGCGTATCCGGGTTTTTCCACAGGGTCATCCCCCCCGCCTGGGCCACCCGCTCATAGCCGGGCCGCCCGTCCCGGCTGATGACATACCCCACGTCCAGCACCGCGTCGGTGACCGGGGTGGACCCCCGGTAGGAGCACCAATACCAGGACTGGGCAAACCCCAGCTTCTTGAGCAGCCGGTTCACCCCGTAGTGGTACAGACTGCTGTAGTGGGTAATGCCCGGATATCCCTGCGCCAGCGGGTTGTTATTGCCCCGGTCCGCGGTGGAGCCCAGCCGGGCGAACCGCGGACCGGCGTCCAGCCTGGACGCCGACACCAGTTGGGCAGTGGCGGCATAGCTGTCCCGGTAGCCCTGGCAGGAATCGGAACCATACCGCTCCTGCATGCCGGATATCACGGCCCGGGCGTTCCACCCCAGCTCCGCCACCGTAAACACCGCCAGGGCCAGCGCCGCCGCCCGCTCCAGCCCCCGTTTCCGCTTTTTCAGCGCCTCCAGCACCCGGGGCAGGGTCTGGACAGCCAGGTACAGCAAAAAGAAGGAAAACAAAAATGCGTACCGAAAGGGGAACCAGTTGGGCATACGGAATACATGCCAGGCCTTGTCCAGCGGCGAGAACAGCATGGACAAAAACAAAACCAGCAGCACCCCCCGCTCGGCCACCTTCTCCCATTCATAGGAATCCCGACCCAGGAAATGGGCCAGCGCCAGCACCCAGGCCGCCGTCCCGCAGAAGAGGTAGGGCAGGGCGGCATTTTCGATCCCGCCGAAGCGCCCCGGCAGCAGCTGGCCCAGCAGCAGCACCGGGTTGCACAGCACCAGCCCCCCGTAGTCCGTGAAGTTAACGCCGTTAAGCTTGCCGCTGAACATGGCCAGGAAGGTGGGCAGCCACAGCCACGCCGTCAGCCCCAGGGCACAGGCCGCGCCGCCCAAAAACCGCCCCAAAATCCCGGCCAGCGCTTTTTGGCCCGGCCTCAGCCCCGCCAGCCGGACACCCAGGTAGAGCACGCAGAATATGCCAATCATGTAGGAGATATACCAGGTGGAGATAAAGCACACGGTGAGCGCCGCGATATACGGCCCGGCCCCCCGGCCCGCCAGGATGCGCTCCACCGCCAGCAGGATGAGGGGCAGCCAGATCACCCCGTCCAGCCACATGATGCACAGGGAATAGGCGGCGTTATAGGACATCAGGGCGTAGCACACCGCGCACACCAGCGCGGAAATACCGCTGCCGGGGAAACGCCGCCGGGCAAAGACGGAGAAGGCCAGCCCCGCCAGCCCGATTTTCAGCACCGTCAGCAGGGCCAGCCCCGCGGGCATGGCCTCGTTGGGCGCCAGCAGGGTGAGCAGGGACAAGGGGCTGGACACATAGTAGGAGATTACCCCGATGTACCCCGTCCCCAGCGACTTGGACCAGGAGAAAAACAGCTCGCCGTTTTTCAGCGCGCAGAAAAAGTCCACATACTGGCTGGACATGTCGGACACCAATATGGTGTTATCCCCGAAGGGCGCGATGCCCAGGGCCGCGTACACCCACAGCATCACCGCCGCCGGTATGGCAAAGGCCAGAGCCGGGACCAGATATTGCTCACGTTTTCCCTTCATGCCCGTCTCCTCCCCCGCTCTCCCGCAGAATGTAAATGGGCCTCTTCTTTACCTCTAAATAGGTTTTAGCCAGGTACTGCCCCAGAATGCCCATGCAGAACAGCTGCACTCCGGCCAAAAACAGGATGATGCACACCAGGGACGGCCACCCGAAGGCGCTGCCGCCCCACACAAGCTGGCGCACGATGACAAACAGGATGGCGAAAAAGGACGCCGCGCACAAAATCAGCCCCAGCACCGACGCGATGGCCAGCGGCGCGGTGGAAAAGGCAATGATGCCGTCCAGGGCGTAGACCAGCAGCTTGAAAAACGACCACTTGCTCTCCCCGGCGGACCGCTCCACGTTGACGGTCTCCACCCACTTGGTGCGGAACCCCACCCAGGAGAAGATGCCCTTGGAAAAGCGGTTATACTCCCCCAGGCGGAGGATGGCGTCCACCATCTGCCGCTTCATCAGGCGGAAGTCCCTGGCCCCGTCCACAATCTCCGTTTTGCTCATTTTATTGATGAGCCTGTAAAACTGCCGGGCGAACCAGGAACGGATGGGCGGCTCCCCCCTGCGGTCCACCCGCCGGACGGCGGCGCAGTCGTACCCGCCTTCCTCCACCGCCGCCAACAGCTGAGGAAGCAGCTCCGGCGGGTCCTGGAGGTCGGCGTCCATCACCGCCACCAGCTCACCCCGCGCGTGTTCCAGCCCGGCGAACATGGCCGCCTCCTTGCCGAAGTTCCGGGAGAAGGACAGCCAGCGCACCTCCGGATGATCCGCCGCCAAGGCGCGCAGGATATCCATCGTGCCGTCTGTGGAGCCGTCGTCCACAAAAATGTACTCCGTGTCAATACCGTCCAGCCCGCCGCACACCGCCGAGGCGTGGGTGAAAAAGGTCCCCACGGCGGCCTCCTCGTTGTAACAGGGGACAATGATGCTCAAAAACGCCACTTTCCTCCCCCCTTCTTCCAAATATGACGGCAATTATTATACCACAGCCCCCCCAATACTGTCAACCAAGCGGGAGGGCCGGAGCCTCCGGCCCCAGCCCTCCCGCGCTCCCTCACATGGGGGAAAAGGCGTCCTTCCCCAGCAGGCACACCGGGCACACCCAGTCGTCGGGGATATCCTCGAAGGGGGTCCCCGGCGCGATGCCGCCCTCCGGGTCGCCCACCTCCGGGTCGTACACCCAGCCGCACACGCACAGGTATTTGTCCATATTACCCATATCCGTCAGCTCCTTTTTCAAAAAATCAGCGCTTCTCTGGGAGTATGCCCACATTGCCGCCCCTTCACACGAAAAAAATGCCCGCCCTGCTTTTTCCACGCATAGGACCGGGGATTTTTTCACATCCTTCCCACAGAAGCCAAATGGAAAAGAGGTTCACGCCATGAAACGAATAACCGCCCTGGCGCTGGCGCTGCTGTGCCTGCTGCCCCTTCCAGCTTACGCCGCCCCCGCCCAGGTAACCGCACCCTCCGCCATCCTGATGGAAAAGACCACCGGTAAGGTGCTCTACGAGCAGGACGCGGAAACCCAATATGAGCCCGCCTCAGTGACAAAGGTGATGACCCTGCTGCTGGTGATGGAGGCCATCGACTCGGGCAGCCTGGGCTGGGATGATATGGTCACCGCCTCCACCCACGCCATTTCCATGGGGGGCAGCCAGATCTGGCTGAAGGAAAACGAGCAGATGACCGTCCGGGACATGGTAAAGGCGGTGACAGTGGTGTCCGCCAACGACTGCGCCGTGGCCCTGGCCGAGCACATCGCGGGCAGCGAGGACGCCTTTGTGGAGCGGATGAACCAGCGGGCCCGGGAGCTGGGCATGAATCACACCACCTTTGTCAACTGCACCGGGCTGCCCGCCCCGGGCCACCTGACCTGTGCCTACGACATCGCCCGGATGAGCCGGGAGCTGATTTTGAACCATCCCGCCATCCGGGAATACACCACCATCTGGATGGACACCCTGCGGGACGGCACCTTCCAGCTGTCCAACACCAACCGGCTGATCTTTTACTACGAGGGGGCCACGGGGCTGAAAACCGGGTTTACCGACACGGCCCTGTACTGCCTGTCCGCCACGGCGGAGCGGGATGGCATGGAGCTCATCGCCGTGGTGATGCACGCCCCCACCTCCAACGACCGCTTTGAGAGCTGCAAGGCCCTGCTGAACTACGGCTTTGCCAACTACGCCATCACCCCGGTGTACCCCGAGGCCATCCCCCCGGTGGAGGTGATCCTGGGCGGGCAGGACACGGTGCAGCCTGTGACCGCCCGGGAGTGCTCCATCCTGCTGGAGAAGGCCAAGGCCGGGACGGTGACCACCCAGATGGAGCTCGCCCCCCAGGTTGAGGCCCCGGTGGAGGCGGGCCAGAAGCTGGGCGAGCTGCGGGTGCTGGTGGACGGCAGGCAGGTGGATGCCATCGACCTCATCGCCCCCCAGGAGGTGCCCCGGCTGTCCATTGGGGGGATCTTCAAGCGGTTTCTGGACACATTGTTCCTCCAGGAAGGATAAAAATCCGCCCGTCTCTCCTTTGAGGCGGGCGGATTTCCAGTCTTTTTTTACCAACGCCTCCCCGGCTTCGTCGGCACAAGCCCACTCATTCCGCTGTGCCTCCTTCCACCAACGCCTCTCCGGCCAGGTAAATGTCGCCGGCTCCCACGGTCAAAATCAGGTCCCCCGGCTGGGCCAGCTGGCGCAGCTTTTCCGTCACGTCCTCCAGGGTAGGGCAGAACATGCTGCCGGGGATTTGGGCCGCCAGGTCGGCGGAGGAGATGCCGGTGTCGTTGTCCTCCCGGGCGGCGAAGATCTCCGCCAGCAGGGTGACGGCGGGGCGCTTGAGCACCTCCACAAAATCGTTGAACAGCTCGTGGGTGCGGGAGTAGGTGTGGGGCTGGAAGGCGCAGATCACCCGCTTGAAGTCCAGTGCCTGCGCCGTGTCCAATAGCGCCGCCAGCTCGCCGGGGTGGTGCGCGTAGTCGTCGCACACCTCCGCGCCGTTGAACATCCCCTTGTACTCAAACCTGCGCCCCGGCAGGCGGAAGTCCCGCATCCCGTCCTCCGCCGCCTTCCCCGGCACGCCCAGGGCGATGGCCGCCGCCGCGGCGGCGATGGCGTTTTTCACGTTGTGCATACCGGGGACGGACAGGTCTAGGTGGGCGTATTTTTTCCCCCGGCACATCACGTCGAAGGAACCGAACCCGTGATCCATGGACAGGTTTTCCGCGTGGACGTCCCCCTTGTCAACGCCGAAGGTCATCACGTCCCGCTCCTCCCCCCGGAGGGTGAACATGGTGTTTTCGTCCTCGCAGTTGGCGATGATGAGGCCGTTTTCCGGCACCTTGTCCGCAAAGGCCCGGAAGGACTTCTCCACGTCCGCCAGGTCCTTGAAGTAGTCCAGGTGGTCTGCCTCCACGTTGAGGATCACCGCCACCGTGGGGTAAAAGGACAGGAAGGAGTCGCAGTATTCGCAGGACTCCAGGATGATGGTCTCCCCCCGGCCCACCCGGTGGCCCGCCTCCAGCAGGGGCAGGGTTCCGCCGATCATCACCGTGGGGTCGGCCTGGGCCGCCATGAAGATGTGGGTGCACATGGAGGTGGTAGTTGTCTTGCCGTGGGTGCCCGAGATGCAAAGGGCATTTTTGTAGTCCCGCATGATGGCCCCCCAGGCCTGGGCCCGCTCGAACACAGGGATGCCCGCGTCCAGCGCGGCTTTGATTTCGGGGTTCCCGTCGTGGACGGCGGCGGTGCGCACCACGCAGTGGGCCCCCTCCACGCTTTCCGGCCGGTGGCCGATGACCACCGGGATGCCCAGCTTTCTCAGGTGGAGCACGGTGGCGCTCTCCCTCTGGTCGGAGCCGGTGACCTCCACCCCTGCCCCGTGGAGCACCTCCGCCAGGGACGCCATGGACACCCCGCCGATGCCCACCAGGTGGGCCCGCTTCCCCGGCTGTAGATAGTTGCGGATATTCTTAGCTTCCATACACATTACCCCATATGACAAACCCGAAATCTGGGCTTTTTTCGATTTGGCAACTTATTATATACTGCCCTGATGGAAATTGCAACCTGTAAATGAGTATAAGCGTCCCCACCCGGATTTAGACGGGGGGGACGGGCCTTTCCGGGAAAAAATTCCCCTCCGCCGCCCCCGGCCCTCGGGAAAGCCCGCCTTCCCCCTTGCAAACTGCGGCAAAAGCCCTTATAATAGGGCCTGTGCCCTGCGCCGCGCCGGGGAAAAGAATTTGGAAGGAGGGGGCGCTTTATGAAGGCAAAGCACCGCCCGCCGGCCCCCAACCGGGCGCTGGCCCTGGGCTTTCTGGCCATCATCCTGGCCGGGGCCCTGCTGCTGATGCTGCCCATCGCCAACCGCGGCGGAAAGGGCCTGTCCTTTCTGGACAGCCTGTTCACCGCCACCTCCGCCACCTGCGTCACCGGCCTTGTGGTGGCGGATACCTGGACCCAGTTCAACCTGCTGGGCCAGATTATCCTGCTTGCGCTCATCCAGGTGGGCGGACTGGGGTATATGACCATGATGCTCCAGGCCTCCCTGCTCATGGGCAGGAAGATCGGCCTGCGCCAGCGCTCGGTGATGATGGAGAGCGTCAGCGCCCAGCGCCTGAGCGATGTGCTCACCCTGCTGCGCTACATCCTGGGGGGCACCGCCCTTATCGAGGGGACGGGGGCCGTGCTGCTGGCCTTCCGCTTCATCCCCGAGCTGGGACTGGCCCGGGGAATTTGGTACGCCGTGTTCCACAGCGTGTCCGCCTTCTGCAACGCGGGCTTCGACCTGATGGGCTTCCGGGAGCCGTACAGCTCCCTCACCCACTACGTGTACGACCCCCTGGTCAACCTCACTGCCGTGGCCCTGGTCCTGCTGGGCGGGCTGGGCTTCCTGGTGTGGCGGGACGTGCGGGAGAACGGCCTTCACCTGCGCCGCTACTCCCTGCACTCCAAGCTGATGCTCACCGCCACCCTGGTTCTCACAGTTGGGGGCACAGCCCTGTTCTGGCTGGCGGAGCGGGACAACCTGCTGTCGGGCATGACGGCGGGGCAGCAGGCCCTGGCTGCCCTGTTCCAGGCGGTGTCCCCCCGGACGGCGGGGTTCAACACCGTGGATCTGGCCAAGCTCACCAGCGGCGGCGGCCTTCTCACCATTGTGCTGATGTTCATCGGCGCGGGCCCCGGCTCCACCGGCGGCGGCGTGAAGGTGACCACGGTAGTGGTGTGCCTGCTCACCCTTGCGGCCTACATCCGGGGCCGGCGGGAGGTGGGGGCCTTCAACCGCCGCCTGGACGAGGAGCAGATCCACCGCTCGGCGGCGGGGGTCACCCTCTATATGACCCTGGCCATGGCGGGGGGCTTCCTCATCCTGGCCACCCAGCCCTTCCCCCTCCAGGATGCGCTGTTCGAGGTCTTCTCCGCCCTGAGCACCGTGGGGCTGTCCACCGGCATCACCCGGGATCTGTCCCCCCTCAACCGGGCGGTGGTCATCGTCATGATGTACTGCGGGCGCATCGGCAGCCTGTCCATGCTCATGGCCCTGGCCCAGCGCTCCGCCCCCCGGGTGAAGGACCCGGTGGAGCACATCACCATCGGATGACGATCCCGTTTTGCATATAATATAACGTTAGTTCTATTTTAGAAAGGTGTGCAATCCTATGGCTTCCACATTTCTGGTAATCGGCCTGGGCCGGTTTGGCACCAACCTGGCCCTGCGGCTGATGCACTCGGGCAACGAGGTGATGGTGCTGGACAGCGACGAGGAGCTGGTGAACCACATCGCCCCCCAGGTCACCCAGGCCAAGATCGGCGACTGCATGGACGAGGAGGTGCTCCGCTCCCTGGATCCGGCCTCCTTCGACTTCTGCTTTGTATGTATCAGCGAAAACTTCCAGTCCTCCATGGAGACCACCTCCCTGCTCAAGGAGCTGGGGGCCCCCATGGTGGTGGCCAAGGCCGACCGGGATCTCCACGCCAAGCTGCTGCTGAAAATCGGCGCGGACGAGGTGGTGTTCCCCGAGCGTGACATGGCCCAGCGCACCGCCATGCGCTTCAGCGTCAACGGCGCATTGGAGTACGTGGAGCTGGCCCCGGGCTACGCCATCATGGAGCTGGACGTGCCCGACCACTGGGCGGGGCACACCATCCTGGACCTGGATATCCGCAAGAAGTGGAACGTGAACGTCATCGGCCGCAAGGAGGAGGGGGCCATCCGCCCCATCGACGCCTCGTTTGTTTTTGCCGCCGACACCCACATCCTGGTGGCCGGGCGG
>CATABD010000057.1 GCA_949494735.1 uncultured Oscillospiraceae bacterium | reverse complement strand
CGGCGCTGCCGCCGGACGTCCCCTGCTTTGTTTTTTCTATTTCCCCAGCTCCGTGCCCCGCCGCCATGCGGCCAGCACTGCGTTCATGGCCGCAGAGCGCAGGCCGCCCCGCTCCAGCTCCGCCACCCCGGCGATGGTGGAACCGCCGGGGGAACACACCTCGTCCTTGAGCGCACCGGGGTGCCTGCCCGTCTCCAGCACCATAGCTGCCGCCCCCAGCACCGTCTGGGCGGCGTATTCCACCGCCTGGGCCCTGGGCAGGCCGGCCATCACCCCGCCGTCCGCCAGCGCCTCAATAAAGGGGTAGACAAAGGCGGGGCCGCACCCGGCCACGGCGGAAAACTGGTCCATCAACCCCTCGGGGATGCGCTCCACCCGGCCCGTGGCGGCCAGGATCTTCTCCAGCTCCCGAACGCAGGGCTCCGCCGCCTCCCCGGCGCACAGGGCGGTAATCCCCTTGCCGACGGCCACGCAGGTGTTTGGCATGATGCGCACCACCGGCACGTAATAGCCTGCTCCAGCCAGATGGGGCCGCATATCCTTAATCGTCAGCCCCGCCGCCATGGACACCACCGCCTTGTCCTCGCCCACCCGGCGGCGGTCCCGGAGCTGGGGCGCCAGCTCCTCCAGCAGGGGCCGTATGCCGTCCGGCTTCACCCCCAGGAAGAGGTACTCCGCCGCCCATACCGCATCGGCGGCGCTGCCCACCACGTCGCAGCCCAGCTCCGCCCCCAGCGCCTCCGCCTTGGCCGGCGTGCGGTTGAACAGCACCACCTGCTCCGGCCCGATAGACCGGCACGCCGCCCGGGCCAGCGCACCGCCCATATTCCCCACGCCGATAAAGGCCGCCTTTTTCATGAATATCCCCCGCTTCTAAAAAATTTACCTTAGAACCTGTAATTACAACCTCAATTCACCGCTTGGCCGGGCCTTTCTCCGCCGTGAACCGGCGGGGCTTTTTCCCTTTTAACCCCGGCCCTTTATTCTTGGCGCTGGCACACCATTCTCAGTTCCACGGCGGGCGCGCCCAGCATGAGCTGCGCCTGCGTGCCGTCAAAGCGGAAGCCATAGCGCTCATAAAAGCGGACGGCCTGCTCGTTGCCCCTGAGCACCCAGAGGGCAATTTGCTCATAGCCGGAAAGCCGCTTTGCGGCGGCGTCCATCAGCCCATAGCCAACCCCCCGCCCGTGGTACTCCTTCAGTACGTAGAGCGCGAACACCTCGCCGCACCCCGGCAGGGTCTCGTCCCGGTACGCGCCATAGGCCGCAAAGCCCGCCACCCGCTCCCCGTCCTTGGCGACGAGGATGTTATCCGGCCACCTGCGCGCTGTTTCAATGCATTTTTCAAGGGTAATCCCCTCCAGATACCCCGGGTCCACCAGTCCCTCGTAGGTCTCATGCCAGGACTTGTAGTGCACATACCCCTTGCCGTCCATCTCCTCCCCGGTCTCCATGGGCTTGATGACAAGATTCAAACGGCGCACCCCCTAGCTTTCCTGCAAGGACCGGTTGATGGCACAGAGGATTGCCCGCAGGGAGGCCCGGTTGATATTGTGGCTCTTGCCCACACCGAATACGTCCCGGCCATCGGGGGCCTTCAGGTGGATATAGCACACCGCCTGGGTGTCCGAGCCGGAGGAGATGGCGTGCTCCTTGTAGTCCACAAACTGGTACCCCTCAATGTGCCCCTCCGGCAGGTCGTGGAGGGCGTTGAAGAAGGCGTCGATGGGGCCATTGCCCTCTCCCCGGGCAGCCATCACCTTCCCCTTCCAGCCCACCTCGCCGATAAAGACTACCTGGCTGGCGTCGCCGTGGCGTCCGTCCTCCAGGAAGGAGTGGCGCTCCAGCTGGTAGATCTTGGGCACGGACAGGTATTCCCGGTCAAACAGGGCGAAAATCTGCTCCGGCTTGAGCTCCTTGCCCACCCGGTCGGACTCCTTCTGCACCACCGCGCCGAACTCGGCGTGCATGGCTTTCGGCAGGTCATAGCCGAAGCTCTGCATCATCACAAAGGCGGCGCCCCCCTTGCCCGACTGGGAGTTGATGCGGATGATGGGCTCGTACTGCCGTCCCACGTCGGCGGGGTCGATGGGCAGGTAGGGCACCTCCCACATATCGGAACCACTCTCGTTCATATAGTGCACGCCCTTGTTGATGGCGTCCTGGTGGCTGCCCGAGAAGGCGGTGAACACCAGCTCGCCCACATAGGGCTGCCGCTCCCCCACCTTCATCTTGGTGCACCGCTCGTACATGTCCCGGATCCTGTTGATGTCGTGGAAGTCCAGGCACGGGTCCACCCCCTGGGTCCACATGTTCATGGCCAGCGTCACCATGTCCACGTTGCCGGTGCGCTCGCCGTTGCCGAACAGCGTGGCCTCCACCCGCTCGGCCCCCGCCAGCAGCCCCAGCTCCGTGGTGGCCACCCCCGTGCCCCGGTCGTTGTGGGGGTGGAGGGAGATGATGGCCCGCTCCCGGCCGGGGAGCTTGCGGATGAAATACTCCATCATGTCGGCAAACTGGTTGGGCAGGCAGTTCTCCACGGTGGTGGGCAGGTTGAGGATCACCTTGTCCCGCTCGGTGGCGTGGAGGTGGTCCAGCACCGCCGCGCAGATGTCCACGGCGTAGTCCATCTCCGTCCCCATAAACGACTCCGGGGAGTATTCATAGCGCAGGTTCATACCGCCCGCGATCACCGGCTGGGCCATCTCGTAGATGAGGTCCGCCGCGTCGGTGGCGATTTTGGTGATGCCCGCGCAGTCCATGTGAAACACCACCTTGCGCTGGAGGGTGGAGGTGGAATTATAAAAGTGGAGGATGACGTTTTTGGCCCCCTCAATGGCCTCAAAGGTCTTTTTGATGAGGTGTTCCCGGGCCTGGACCAGCACCTGGATGGTCACGTCACCGGGGATATGCCCCCCCTCGATGAGCTCCCGGCAGATCTCGTACTCCGTCTCGGAGGCGGAGGGGAAGCCGATCTCAATCTCCTTCACCCCGATATCCACCAGCGTGTGGAAATACTCCAGCTTTTCCTCCAGATTCATGGGGTCGATCAGGGCCTGGTTGCCGTCCCGCAGGTCCACGGAACACCACACCGGGGCCCTTTTGATGGCCTTGTCCGGCCAGGTGCGGCCCTCAATGGACTGGGGGGTAAAGGGGATGTACTTCTCAAATCCGGGCTTCAAATTCATGGCTGCTTCCTCCTTTGGATTTTGCGGGGGATAAAAAAACGCCCCCGACCATGATGTCAGGGGCGAAATAATGCCGTCACGCTTCGCCTGTTCGCGGAACGGTTTCAAAACCGCTGCTCACGACGGCTCCGCGCTTCTACTCCGCGGTACCACCCTAATTCCGCGCACGGTCACCCGGTGCGCGCTCTTGGCCTCCAGCAAGGCCGCGACCTGTAACGGGGTCTCCCGTCCGGCCCTACTCGCAAGTTCAGGCCGGCGGCTCCGGGGCCAGTATCCACGCGGCTCCCCGCGCCGGCTCGCACCTGCCGCCGGCTCTCTGAGCGGGGGATGGGCCGCGTCTTGTTCCCATCCACGCCTTTTGCTTGAAAAGCATTATACCGTGGGGACGGCGGAATTGTCAAGGGGCAGTTTCCGCCGGGGCAGCCCGCCCCCCCTTGACAAATGCCTTTCCGGCGTCTATAATGCAAATAGTTCAAAACAGAACAAAAAGGAGGGTCCGCCGTGACCGAAGGATTTTGGGACAATGTGCTGCTCCTCAAGGGCCTGTACGACCAGGCCCTTGACCCGGTGGCCCAGCGGTGGAAGCTCACCCGGATGGAGCTGGACCTCCTGCTCTTCCTCCACAACAACCCGGACCGCGCCACGGCGGCGGAGGCCGTCAGGCTGCGCCGGTGGACCAAGTCCCATGTGTCGGCGGCGGTCCACGCCCTCAAGGCCCGGGGCCTGCTGTCCGCCTGCCACCCCCAGGGCAACCGCAAAACGCTGCTCCTCGCCCCCCTGCCCGCCGCCCAGCCCATCCTTCAGAATGGGCTGGAGGCCCAGCAGTCCTTCTTCCAGTCCATGCGGCGCGGCTTCACCCCCGGGGAGGAACAGGCACTAGACGCCATTGCGGAAAAAATCGCCCGGAATATCCGGGACGCCATGAATAAGTGAGGTCTTTTTGTGTTCACCATTCTCATCTGTTTCCTGGCCGGCATCGGCGCCGGCCTGGGCACCGGCTTCGCGGGGATGAGCGCCGCCGCCGTCATCAGCCCCATGCTCATCACCTTTCTCCACATGGAGCCCTACGAGGCGGTGGGAATCGCCCTGGCAAGCGACGTGCTGGCCAGCGCCGTATCTGCCTACACCTACGGCAAGAACAAGAACCTGGACATAAAAAACGGCCTGGTGATGATGGCCGCGGTGCTGTGCTTCACCCTGGCGGGGAGCTGGGTGTCCAGCCTGGTGCCCTCCTCCGCCATGGGGGGCTTCTCCACCTGGATGACCCTGCTGCTGGGCGTCAAGTTCATCATCAAGCCGGTGATGACCACCAAGGAATCCATGGCGGCGGTGGACCCCAAAAAGCGGGTCATTCAATCCGTCCTGTGCGGGATGCTCATCGGCTTCATCTGCGGCTTTGTGGGGGCAGGCGGCGGCATGATGATGCTGCTCATCCTCACCTCCGTGCTGCGGTACGAGCTGAAAACCGCCGTGGGCACCAGCGTGTTCATCATGGCCTTCACCGCCTTCACCGGGGCCGCCGGCCACTTTGCCATCGGCGGTATGCCCGACCTATGGGTGCTGGCCCTGTGCGTGCTGTCCACCCTCCTGTGGGCGCGCATCGCCGCGCGCTTTGCCAACAAGGCCAGCCCCATCATCCTTAACCGGGCTACCGGCGTGGTGCTGGCGGTGCTGGGCGGGGCCATTTTGGCGGTGAACTATTTGACCTGAACATGTGCGGACGGCAGGGGAACCCCTGCCGTCCGCCTATGTCTGCCGCAGCGAAAAAGCAATCCGCCCGCCGCACATGGACGCCACTGCGCACACATTCCAAACGCTCACGAACGTCCGAAACCCCTCGGGCGCCTTCCACAGCGCCAGCACATAGACGGCGGCCAAAACCGCGCCCAGCGCCAGGGTGGGCCAGCGCAGCCTGGGGCATTCCGACGCCACAATGGCCATATCGCTCACCAGATAGAGGTTGCCGATGAACAGGTAGCTCACCGCCTCCCCCAGGTGGAGGGTCATAAACAGCCAGAGGAAGAGCGGCAGGTATTCGCCTTCCGGCCTCACCGCCCACAGCAGCCCACCGGCGGCCAGCCCCCACAACAGGTTGGCCCCCACGCCGCCATAGGCGGCCGCCGCGCGCTTCCACGGCTCCATCGCCCAATAGCGCGCCGCGTCCACCGGCCCGGGATTTGAGGAAAACAGGTAGGGCTTCACCTGCACCTGGAGCCAGTTGTCCTTGCAGCCGAATTTGTGGTCCAACACCGCGTGCCCCAGCTCATGCAGCCAGATCACCGCGTAAAGCGCCCCATAGCCCAGCAGCGCGTACAGACACCACCGCATCATATCCCGGCCCCCTCACCCTTCATAAGCGGGACGGCAGGGGAACCCCTGCCGTCCGCCGCATTTATTTCAAATCAGCCCCGGTTACGCCTCGTCCTCAATGAGTCCGTAACCGCCGTCGTTGCGCTTGTACACCACGGCGAACGCATCGCTGTCCTCAATCTTGAACGCATAGAAGGAGTGGCCCAGCAGGTCCATCTGGAGGATGGCCTCGTCCACCGTCATGGGCTTGATGGGGAACTTCTTGGTGCGCACGATCTGGAACTCGTCCTCCTCCACGTCGGGCACAAAGGAGGTCTCCTCGGCGGGCTCGGCGGGGGTGAACGCCCCGGTGCGCAGCCGCTTCTCCAGGCGGGTCTTGTGCTTGCGCAGCTGGCGCTCCATGGAGGTGACCGCCGCGTCCACCGACGCGAACATGTCGGAGGTGCTCTCCGCCACCCGCAGGATGGTGGGGCCGGAACGGATGGTGAGCTCCACCTTGTTCCGATCCTTCTCCACAGAGTAGACCAGGTTGGCCTCCGCCTCGGTTTTGAAGTAACGGTCCAGCTTGCCTACCTTTTTCTCGGCATAGTTGTGCAGGGACTTGGGCAGGTTGACCTTCTTGTCTGTAAACGTAAACTTCATGTGCTCAGCTCCTTTCGGTTGGAGGAAAATTTCTCCTCCGTATTCGTATTATATCACAATTGCACACAAATAGGCAATTCTTTTTTTGTCTCTTTTCACCCTTTGGGGCGGGAATTTTGGCGCCTGGGGGGATCGGACAGGCACGGCGGCGGCGGGGGGCGCATAGCCGTGGTTGGGGGCCTCCGGGCCGGAGGCCCCGCCCCGCATCACAAAAAAGAGAGGTGAATCGGATGAAAGAAGCGGTATCCCACCGGCTTACCCGACTGCTGTGCGTCAAATCCCTGGTGACGCTGTCCCTGACGGCGGTGTTTGCCGTGCTGGCCCTGCGGGGAGAGGTGGGCCAAGACTTTATGACGGTGTACACCGTCATCATCGCCTTCTACTTCGGCACCCAGCTGGAGCGGACGGCACAGAAAGGAACTGGCGCCGGATGAAGCTGCTGAACTGTATCCTTACTGAGAACGACTGCTGCAAAACCAGCCGGACCATACGCCCCCAGGGCGTCATGGTCCACTCCACCGGGGCAAACAACCCCGCCCTGCGGCGGTATGTCCAGCCCGTCCCCTCCACCCCCAACCGGGAGGAACTGCTCTCCGCCCTGGGGGAAAACAGGAACGGCAACCACTGGAACCGCCCGGGCCTGGACGTTTGCGTCCACGGCTTCATCGGGCGGCTGGCCGACGGCTCGGTGGCGGCGGTGCAGACCCTGCCCTGGGCCCACCGGGGCTGGCACGCGGGCACGGGAACCAGCGGCAGGAGCGCCAACGACACCCACATCTCCTTTGAGATGTGCGAGGATGATTTGACCGACCCGGCGTACTTCAGGCAGGCGTACCGCACCGCCGTGGAGCTCACCGCCATGCTGTGCCGGGAATACGGCCTGGACCCGCTGGCGGACGGGGTGGTCATCTGCCACCAGGACGGCTACCGCCGGGGGGTAGCCTCCAACCACGGGGATGTCTACAACTGGTTCCCCCGGTTCGGCTTTGACATGGGCGACTTCCGGGATGATGTGGCAAAGGCCATGGACGGAGAGGAGGACGACGAAATGGTGTATTACAAGACCCTGGCCGACGTGCCGGAGTATTACCGGGACGCGGTGGCCAAGGCGGTGGACAAGGGCGCGCTCAAGGGCGCCGGGAACGGCGAGCTGAACGTGTCCGAGGATTTGTGCCGGACGCTGACGGTGCTGGACCGGCTCAATCAGCTGGGCTAGAAGCGCGGAGAGGCGGGCAGTAAAGACGCTTGGAGCGCAGCGAGGGGACGCCTGAGTATCAGGCGTCCCCTTTTTCCTCTGCCTCAGCCATTGCCTTTTCAATGGCTTCATTTATAAATTTGTTGGTACTCTTCCCCTGCTCCTGGGCAAATTCCTTTATCACCTGCTTTTTGCCCTTGCGGACAAATATCTCAATCCGATCATAGGCCTTTTTATTGTACCTGGCGGTCGCTTCTTTTTGCGCGTCTGAAAAGGCCCTGTCAGGCATCCTCTTCCTCAAGTTCAATTTTATCAACATTCTTCTCAAATTCCTGTACCCACAGTTTACAGGCCCACTCGATTTCCTTTGTCCGGGAGCGGCCATAGTACTTTCCAATATAGCTCAGTTTACGGGCCAGCTCCTCTTCCATGACCATTGTAAACTTTACATCCATCACGATCACCTCAAGGATGATTTTACCAACAGAATTTAAAATAGGGCTAATTTAGTATTGATTTAATACCAAATCAATACTATATTTGTTTTTGCAGGGATTACAGCCCCCCGCGGCGGGCGCGCTTTTCCCTGACGCGAAAATTCCCCCTTGACTTTCATGATTAAAAGTGCTAGAGTATCATCAGCGTAAAAAAGGAGGGGCCGCGCATGACCAGCCGGAACTACGGGTATGGCTATTACCGCTATTACGATAGCGGCGTTTTGTCATGCCCTTGAGCGGCGGTGCGGCATAGAACGTGTGCGGCGGCCCCGGGGGGCCGCTTTTTGTATGCTTAAATCATCTTAAAAAGGAGCGAATCGACTATGGTAGTCATTATGAAGCGGGAGTTCTCCCCCGGCCAGCTGGAGGCCGCCGTCCGCGCCATGGAGGCGGGGGGCGTGCGGGTGATGGTGTCCAAGGGCAGCGAGACCACCATTCTGGGCGCGGAGGGCGACGCGGGCGGGCTGAACCAGGAGCAGCTGGCCCAGCTCCCCGGCGTGGAACGGGTCATGCGGGTGAGCGAGCCCTACAAAAAGGCCAACCGCAAGTACCACCCGGACGACTCGGTGATCGGCATCGGCGGCGGGGTGTCCATCGGCGGGAACAAGCTGGCCGTTATCGCCGGGCCCTGCTCGGTGGAGAGCGAGGAGCAGATTCTGGAGGTGGCCAGATCCGTCCAGGCTTCCGGGGCCGCCGCCCTCCGGGGGGGCGCTTACAAGCCCCGCACCTCCCCCTATGCCTTCCAGGGCAAGGGGGTGGAGGGGGTGCTCCTGCTGGACGAGGCCAGGAAGGCCACCGGCCTGCCCATCGTGTCCGAGCTGATGAGCGCCGACCAGCTCCCCCTCTTTGAGGAGGCGGTGGACGTGATCCAGATCGGGGCGCGGAACATGCAGAACTTCGACCTGCTCAAGAAGGTGGGTAGGATCAATAAGCCCGTCCTGCTCAAGCGGGGGCTGTCCTCCACCATTGAGGAGTGGCTGATGAGCGCGGAGTATATCATGGCCGGGGGCAATCCCAACGTGATTTTGTGCGAGCGGGGCATCCGCACCTTCGAGACCTACACCCGCAACACCCTGGACCTGTCGGCGGTCTTGGCGGTGAAGGCCCAGAGCCACCTGCCCGTGGTGGTGGACCCCTCCCACGCCTGCGGCAAGGCGTGGATGGTGGAGCGCATGGCCATGGCGGCGGTGGCCGCCGGGGCGGACGGGCTTATTATCGAGGTGCACAACAACCCCGCCTGCGCTTTGTGCGACGGGGCCCAGTCGGTGACGCCGGAGCAGTTCAGCGGCATGATGGACAAGCTCCGGGCGGTGGCCGCCTGCTTGGGCCGGGAGCTGTGACATGTCCGGCTGGTTTACCGTAGAGGAAATCGACCGGGACACCTTCGCCATCAGCGAATACCGGCACTGGGAGGAGACTCACTGCTACCTGCTGCTGGGGCTGGAGCGGGCCCTGCTCATCGACACGGGCCTGGGGGTGGCGGACATCGGAGCCGTGGTCAGGGGGCTGACCCAGCTTCCCGTCACGGTGGCCACCACCCACGTCCACTGGGACCACATTGGCGGCCACCGGCATTTCGATGCCATCGCCGTCCACACATTGGAGCGGCACTGGCTGGACGGGCAGTTCCCCCTTCCTTCGGCTGTGGTCAAGGGCAATCTGACGGCCAAGCCCTGCGCTTTCCCAAAGGGTTTCGACCCGGAACGCTATCAGGTCTTTCAGGGCGCGCCCCAACTGGTCTTTGACGATGGTTTCCAATTCGACCTGGGCGGCAGGGTGGTGGCCGCCCTCCACACCCCCGGCCACTCGCCAGGCCACTGCTGCTTTTATGAGGCCCAGAGGAAATACCTGTACTCCGGCGACCTGACCTACCTAGGCTGCCTGGACGCGTTTTACCCCACCACCGACCCCAGGCAGTTCTTTGAATCGGTGCAAAAAATCAACCGTCTGGGCATTCAGAGGGTACTGCCCGGCCATCACCGGCTGGACGTTCCCGCCGGTCTCATTGGGGAAATTGAGCGCGGGTTCCGCCAGCTGGAGCGAACCGACAGGCTGAAGCAGGGCGCAGGCATCTTTGATTTTGGCTCCTTTCAGATACACATTTGACCGTTCACAGATACAATGCGGGAGTGGTTGCTATGAAAAAAATTCTAATAGTAGGCCTGGGCCTCATCGGCGGTTCCCTGGCCATGGCCCTGCGGGGCTTTGAGGACTTTGAGGTAGTGGGGGCGGTGCGCTCCCAAGCTACCTATGACAAGGCGGAGGCCATGGACGCAGCAGACCGGCTCACCTTTGACCCCGCCGGGGAGCTGCCCGGGGCGGACGTGGTGGTGCTGTGCCAGGACCCGGCGGGCATCATCGCCTTTCTGGAAGAACACCGGGACCGTTTCAAGCCCGGCTGCCTCGTCTGGGACGTGTGCGGCGTGAAAACCGCCGTGATGGAGGCGGCAAAATGCTTGCCGGCCGGGGTGGACTTCATCGGCTGCCACCCCATGGCAGGCAAGGAGATGTCGGGCATCGCCAATGCCGAGGGCACCCTTTTCCGCAACACCCACTTCATCGTCACCCCCGGTCCCAACGCCACGTCGGGGCACCTGGATCTGCTGCGCCGGATGGCGGATTGGTGCAAATTCGGCGACGTGATCGTCACTACCCCGGCGCGCCACGACGAGATGATCGCCTACACCAGCCAGCTCATGCACGTCATCGCCCTGTCGGTGTGCGACAACGACGAGCTGTTTGCCTGCCAGGGCTTCGAGGGCGGCTCCTTCCGGGACTGCACCCGGGTGGCGGCTCTGGACCCCGCCATGTGGGTACAGCTCTTTTCCCTCAACGCCCCCGCGCTGACCCAGGTGGTGCGGACGCTGGAGGGGCGGCTGCGGCAGTACCGGCAGGCCATCGAGTCCGGGGACCGGGAGGGCCTGTCCGCCATGCTGGCCTGCGCGTCGGACCGAAAAAAGCAGATCGACCTGGAGCGGGCCCGGGGCGACGATGTGCGCCCCTCCTTCTGAGAAGCTGTACTAATAACCTCAATATCCATCCTTGCGGCGAAAACCGCCGCCGGCTGCGGTTTTGGCTCGCAATTCTGAATACTTCGGCTATTGGTACAGCTTCTGAGAATCTGAAAAACTTAATTTGACGCGGGCGGCCCCTGGTGGTAAACTGGGAAGCATCACTGGAACAAAGGGAGTGCCTCAATGGATAAAAAACTGTTTCGCAGTCTAATCCTCCTCATCACCTACGCCGTGGTACTGGTGGCGGTCATCGTCAAGCTGGACGCGGTGGGCGGCTGGCTGGGCGGGGTGCTGGCCGCCTTCCAGCCGCTGATCGCGGGCCTTGTCATCGCCTTCATCCTGGACCGTCCCTGCAATTTCTTCGCCCGGCAGTACGAGAAAGCCCTCTCCGGCCGGGCCCGGCGGGCCGCCCGCCCCCTGGCGGTGGTCACCGCCTACCTTGTGGTCATCCTCTTTGTGGCCGTGCTGGTGGCCCTGGTGGTGCCCGAACTCACCCACAGCATTGAGATGTTCATCGGCAACATCGGCACCTACGCCGCCAACTTCCAGGATCTGTACGACTGGGTAGTAGCCAAGCTGGACCTGGAACAGCTGGCCAGCCTGGATTTGTCCTCCGGCATCAGCGACACGCTGAAGGACCTGCTCACCGGCGCGCTGGACACCCTCACCAACACCCTGCCCCATCTGGTCACCATGACCGGCGTGGTGGTGTCCGGGGTGGTGACCGGGGTGCTGGCCCTGGTGTTCTCCATCTATATGCTGTCCGGCGCGCCCCGGCTCACCGCCCAGTGCCGCCGCCTGGTGAAGGCCTACCTCCCCCCGCAGGTATCCGCGCCGGTGCTGTCCGTGGCCCGCCTCACGGTGGACACCTTCTCCAAATACGTCAACGGCCAGCTGGTGGAGGCCTGCATCCTGGGCGGGCTGTGCTTCATCGGCATGTGCATCTTCCGCTTCGACTACGCCCCCCTCATTTCGGTCATCATCGGCGTATCCGCCCTCATCCCCATCGCGGGGGCCTACCTGGGGGCGGGGGTGGCGGTGCTGCTGCTGGTGATGATCCGCCCCATGGAGGCTTTCTGGTTCCTGGTATTCCTGGTCACCCTCCAGCAGCTGGAGGGCAACCTGATCTACCCCCGGGTGGTGGGCACCACCATGGGCCTGCCCGGCATCTGGGTGCTGGCGGCGGTCACGGTGGGCGGCTCCCTGCTGGGGCTGGCGGGCATGGTGGTCAGCGTCCCCATCGCCGCCGTGGCGTATACCCTGCTCAAAAACGACCTGCGCTCCCGGCTGTCCGCCCAGGGGACGTCCCCCGCCCCGGACGGTTCCGGCCCGGAGGGATGATTTCCGCACATACTTTTCGGACAAACCCCATATGATGAACCATCTGAGGATCAAGGAGATGGTTCTATGGCATATGAAGGCGGCCTGGCCGCCCCCCACCACGTGGTGATTGAGGACCGGAAGAGCCTTACCGTGTCCGGCGTGGAGGATGTGGAGCGGTTTGACGAAAACACCATTGTGCTGTCCACCTCCAGGGGGGCCATGGTGGTGGCCGGGGAGAACCTGCACATTGAAAAGCTCTCCCTGGACGGCGGCGACCTGAAGGTGGACGGGGACATTGACTCGGTCAGCTATGAGGAGGAGAGCGCAGGCCGGGGCGGCTTCCTCTCCCGCTTGCTGCGCTGACCATGCACGTGGACATCGCGGGCCAGGCCGCCGTATTCGGCCAGGGGCTCCTGCTGGGGGCGCTGCTGGGGCTGGTCTACGACGGGATGCGCACCCTGCGGCGCACGTGGCAAAAAAGCGTCCTCGCCTTCGTGCTGGACCTGCTGTTCTGGCTGGGCGCCACGGCGGCCCTGTTCCTGTTCACCCTATCCCGGGACGACGGCCGGGTGCGCATCTACCATATCGCTGCGGTAGCCCTGGGGGGCGGGGCCTATTTCCTCACCCTCAGCCGTCTGGCCCTGCCCGCGCTGCTGTGGCTGGCCGGTCTGGCGCGCAGGATCTGGCGGCTGCTCACCGCCCCGCTGAGGGCGGCGGTGAGGGGGACGAAAAAATTTTTGGAAAATCGAAAAAAACTCTTCCAAAATTGGCTGGCTTGGTATAAAATAAATATAGTATTCCGTTTCCTGGGAAACGGGAGGGAGGGAACGGCAGGTCATGAAGCTCAAGCGTGCGGGCGTCGCCACAAAAATACTCGTGCTGGTGCTGCTGGCCGCGGTGGCCGCCGCCCTGCTGTCTACCCAGGCCAGGCTCAACGCCGCCCAAGCCGACCGGGAGGAGCTCAGCCGCCAGGTTCAGGCCCAGCGGGAGGCCAACGCCGCCCTGGAAGAGGGCATCGCCCGAAGCGCCGATCTTGACTACCTGGCGGACATCGCCCGGGGCAGGCTCGGGCTGATGGAGCCGGGGGAGATCGAGTTCGTGGACTCCAGCAAATAAGAAGCGCGGATGGAGCGGAGCGAAAGCAAAACCCAGCGGCACAAAAATCCAATACATACGGAGAGGGAAAAAAGAGATTTATGGGGATTGAAGTTGGTTCTATTCTGGATGGCAAGGTGACGGGGATCACCAAATTCGGCGCGTTTGTATCACTTCCGGGCAACCGCTCGGGGCTGGTGCATATTTCGGAGATCGCCTATTCCTATGTCAACGACGTGCACGACCTGCTTTCCGAGGGCCAGGAGGTCAAGGTAAAGGTCATCGGCATTGACGACAACAACCGCATCAACCTGTCCATCAAGCAGGCCCTGCCCCCGCCGCCCCGCCCGGAGCGCCTGCCCGGCGGTCCCGGCCCTCGGGCCGAGGGCGACCGCCGCCCGCCCAGCCGCCGTCCCGCACCCGGGCGCAGCTTCACCCCCGAACCCGCCCAGCCCAGGGGGCCGGCCAGCTTCGAGGACCAGCTCAAGCAGTTCATGCAGAGCTCCGACAGCAAGCTGTCCGAGCTCCACATGAACGAGAAGCGCGGCAACCGCCGGGGCGGAAGAAAATAGACCCAAAAAAGGGGGACGCTGGTGCGTCCCCTTTTTCGTTGATATTGTCACGCGGCGAAGCCGCCGGGGCGCTCGGCCGTTTCTCCGCGCTTCTTCAAAAAAATCGGCTCCTTCCCCGTCAGGAGAAAGAGCCAAAGGGTAATTTGCGCGGGAGAATGGAATGACCGCATGGGACGCTCCCATGCCGCGGCTGTGCCGCACCTACAGCATAGCACACCGGCGGGCAGAAACCCGTCGAACCCTGTCGGAGGAGGAACAACACATGCTCATTGTCAACGGCGTGGTCCACACCATGGAAAACGGCGTCATCCCCTGCGGCTTCGTGCTCATCAAGGGCTCCCGGATCGCCCAGACGGGGCCCATGTCCGCCCTGCCGGAGGACGCCGGCCCCGGCGGCCTCATCGACGCGGCCGGGGGCCACATCCTCCCCGGCTTCATCGACGCCCACTGCCACCTGGGCCTGTACGGCTGCGGCGGGGCGGAGGACGACCTAAACGACTGCGCCGCCCCCTGCACCCCCCAGCTCCGGGCGCTGGACGGCGTGAACCCGCTCAACCCATATTTTGAGGAGGCCCGCCGGGCGGGGGTCACCTGCGTCCACACCGGGCCCGGCTCCGCCAATCCCATCGGCGGGCAGTCCGTATTGCTCAAAACTGCGGGCACGGTCATTGACCGGATGGCGGTGCGCGCCCCCGCCGCTATGAAATTCGCCCTGGGGGAAAACCCCAAGAAAACCCATAAAGACCACGGCCCCGCCACCCGCATGGCCACCGCCTCCCTCATCCGGGACAAGCTCACCCAGGCGCTGGCCTACGGGGCAAAGTTCGCCCGCGCCCAGGCGGACGGCGCTTTGGACGAGCCGGAGTTCGATCCCCAGCTGGACGCCCTGCGCCCGGTGGCGGCGGGCCGCCTCCCCGCCCACTTCCACGCCCACCGGGCGGACGACATCGCCACCGCCGTCCGGCTGTCCAAGGAATTTGGGCTGGACTGCGCCATCGTCCACGGCACCGAGGGACATCTCATCGCGGATTTTCTGGCCAAGGAGGGCATTCCCGTCATCACCGGGCCCTTCCTCACCGACCGCTCCAAGCCGGAGCTGGCCAACCTCACCCTGGAAAACACTGCCATCCTGGCCCGGGCGGGGGTGCAGACGGCCATCTGCACCGACCACCCGGAAACCCCCATCGCCCTGCTCCCCTTCTGCGCCGCCATGGCGGCCAGGGCGGGGATGGACGAGGAGGAGGCCCTGGCCGCCATCACCGTCAACGCCGCCTGCATCTGCGGCGCGGGGGACCGGCTGGGCTCCCTCTCCCCCGGCAAGGACGCGGATATCGTGGTCATGGACGGCCACCCCTTCCACTGGAACAGCAAGGTCGCCCATGTGCTCATCGACGGACAGGAGGTTATCTGACATGATACGGGAAATTGAGGCGAAAACCCTGTCCGGCGCCGTCCGGGCGCTGTGCATGGAGGCCAACACCATCCTCCCCCAGGACCTGCGCCGCGCCATCTGCTCCGCGCGGGACACCGAGCCCTCCCCGGTGGGCAGGGCTATCCTGGGCGATCTGGTGGAGAACTACGAATTCGCCGAGAGCAGGGGCCTGCCCATCTGTCAGGACACGGGCATGGCGGTGGTGTTCCTGGACTGGGGCCAGGACTGCCACCTCACCGGCGGCTCCCTGGAGGACGCGGTGAACGAGGGCGTGCGCCGGGGCTACCTGGACGGCCATCTCCGCCTGTCCGTGGTGGGTGACCCCCTGCGGCGGGCCAATACCAACGACAACACCCCTGCCATCCTCCACCTGCGGATGGTGCCCGGGGACAAGGTGGACATCACCGTGGCCCCCAAGGGCTTCGGCAGTGAGAACATGACCAAACTCAAAATGTTCAACCCCTCCGTCACCGTGGAGCAGGTGGAGGACTTCATCGTGGACTGCGTGTCCCAGGCCGGGTCCAATCCCTGCCCGCCGGTGGTGATCGGCGTGGGGCTGGGGGGCACGTCGGAGGTGGCGGTGGAGCTTGCCAAGAGGGCCCTGCTGCGCCCCGCCGGGGAGCGCCACCCCGACCCCTTCTACGCCGCCATGGAGGGGCGCATCCTGGAGCGGGCCAACCGGCTGGGCATCGGCCCCCAGGGGCTGGGGGGACGGACCACCGCCCTGTCCGCCGCCATCCTCACCCAGGGGACGCATATCGCGGGGCTGCCCTGCGCGGTCAATCTGGGGTGCCATGTGACGCGGCACGCTCGTGCGGTCCTGTAGGGAACCTCAAACGTCTTATGAATAACATGATATCTCTACACATTATGACCAGAGAGCTTTGCCACGAATTATATAAAGGTTGGGAGAATGATCCCGCCATATATATGGATATGGATTTATTTGTGCCGTACCAATATCATGAAAATGCAGTAGACAGATATTTTGACTCCAAACAAGATTCCTCCCGCGTCCTTTTTACGATTATGAAAGATGAGAAGCCGATAGGAGAGCTTCAACTGAAACAAATTGATTACAAGAGCAGAGAATGCACATTGAGTATCCATATGCAAAATGATGATGCGAAAGGGCATGGATATGGAACCTGCGCGGAACGGTTGAGTTTGCAATACGCTTTTGATGTCTTGGGAATGGTCGCAGTAAATGCCGATACGGTGATAAAGAATACTCGAAGCCAACACGTTCTTGAAAAAGTGGGATTTCAGTATGTAAGAGAAGCGGATGGATTTAAGTATTATCGGTGTGTGCGATAAATCCCGGCTTATTGAGGTATATATCTTTCCTTTTCCGGATGATTGTGGTATACTAATCAGGCTTTGATTTTATTTAGGGGGTTCTTCCAATGTAAGCGACAGTTTTTTCTAAAAACCAAACAAAACAGGGAGGAACCCTCATGTCACAATACGAAACCGAAATCAAGCGGCGGAGAACCTTCGCCATCATCTCCCACCCCGACGCGGGCAAAACCACCCTGACGGAGAAATTCCTGCTCTACGGCGGGGCCATCGCCCAGGCGGGGGTGGTCAAGGGCAAAAAGAACGCCCGGGCCGCCACCTCCGACTGGATGGAGATTGAGAAGCAGCGGGGCATCTCCGTCACCTCCTCCGTCATGCAGTTCCAGTACGAGGGCTTCTGCATCAACATCCTGGACACCCCCGGCCACCAGGACTTCTCCGAGGACACCTACCGCACCCTGATGGCCGCCGACTCCGCAGTGATGGTCATCGACGCCGCCAAGGGCGTGGAGGCCCAGACCCGGAAGCTCTTTAAGGTGTGCCGCCTGCGGGACATCCCCATCTTCACCTTCATCAACAAGATGGACCGGGAGGCAAGGGACCCCTTCGAGCTGTGCCAGGAGCTGGAGCACGAGCTGGGCATCGACACCTACGCCGTCAACTGGCCCATCGGCTGCGGCAAGGCGTTCCAGGGCGTCTACGACCGGGAGCGCAGGCGCATCATCCACTTCACCTCCAACGGCGGCTCCAAAGCGGCCACCGCCACTGAGGTATCCTTGGACGACCCCGAGCTGGCCAACCTCATCGGCCAGTCCTACCGGGACCAGCTCAGCGATGAGATCGAGCTGCTGGACGGGGCCTCCTGCGAGTTCGACATGGACCGGGTGCGCCACGGGCAGCTCTCCCCCGTGTTCTTCGGCTCGGCGCTGACCAACTTCGGCGTGGAGCCCTTCCTGGAGGACTTTCTCCGCATGACCACCGCCCCCCTCCCCCGCACCGCCGGGGACGAGCTCGTCGACTCCTTCGACGACGGCTTCTCCGCCTTCGTGTTCAAAATCCAGGCCAACATGAACAAGGCCCACCGGGACCGCATCGCCTTCATGCGGGTGGTGTCCGGCAAGTTCGAGGCGGACAGGGAGGTCTACCACGTCCAGGGGGGCAAAAAGCTGAAGCTCTCCCGGCCCCAGCAGCTCATGGCGGCGGAGCGGGAGATCATCGAGGAGGCCTACGCCGGGGACATCATCGGCGTGTTTGACCCGGGCATCTTCTCCATCGGCGACACCCTGTGCACCGCGGCCCACAAGTTCCAATTCGACCCCATCCCCACCTTCGCCCCGGAGCACTTCCGCCGGGTGCGGCCCCTGGACACCATGAAGCGCAAGCAGTTCCTCAAGGGGATGGAGCAGATCGCCCAGGAGGGCGCGATCCAGATCTTTAAGACCCCCTACTCCGGCATGGAGGAGGTCATCGTGGGCGTTGTGGGCACCTTGCAGTTCGACGTGCTGGAATACCGCCTGAAAAACGAGTACGGCGTGGACCTGTACGCCGAGGGCCTGCCCTACGAGTACCTGCGCTGGCTCCACCACGACGGGGACGGGCCCCTGCGCGCCGACGAGCTCACCCTCCCCGGCGACGCCATGCTGGTGGAGGACTACCGGCAGAACCAGCTCCTCCTGTTCGCCTCCCAGTGGTCCATCAACTGGACGGCGGAGCGCAACAAGTCCGTCACCCTGTCCGAGTTCGGCGGGGCGAAGTTTTGAGCACAGCCACCCGCCGGAGAGCCGACGCTTTCCGGCGGGCGGTGTTTTATCGTGAATTCCTGACATCAGGAGATTTGGGAGGCAGAAATGATACTGGAGACAGAGAGGCTGTACCTGCGGGAGATGGATCAGGGCGATTTCCGCTCCCTGTGCAGGATTTTGCAGGATGACGAGGCGATGTATGCCTACGAAGGAGCGTTCACCGACGGCGAGGTGCAGGAGTGGCTTGATCGGCAGATCGCCCGTTATCAGGCGTGGGGCTTTGGCCTGTGGGCAGTGATTTTGAAGGAGACGAACGAGATGATCGGCCAGTGCGGGCTCACCATGCAGCCGTGGAAGAACCGAGAAGTGCTGGAGGTGGGATATCTCTTTGAACGCAGATACTGGCGCCGGGGCTATGCCACGGAGGCCGCCAAGGCATGTAAGCAGTACGCCTTTGACGTGCTGCAAGCGGACGAGGTTTGCTCCATTATTCGGGACACCAATATTCCCTCCCAGCGGGTGGCACTCAGAAACGGCATGGCCGTTGCGGACCGCTCGGTTAAGCATTACAGGGGCGTTGATATGCCCCATGACCGTTATGTGGCCCATCGTGGTTAGCCCCCGGCCCAGGCCCGCCCCTCCGCCGGAACCGCCCGCAGCTC